>NZ_JOBX01000070.1:0-37489 GCF_000720645.1 Streptomyces sp. NRRL S-378 | reverse complement strand
CCCCGTCCCCGCGGCCCCGGTCCGCGCCCCGGCCCCCGACCCGTGCCCCGGCCCCGGTGGGTCCCGCTACGTGTCGCCTCCGCGCGAGTTCGTCGCGTACGCGGCCAGGACGCCGGCCAGGCACGCCCAGACCAGGCCCTGGCCGCCGCCGAGCAGCCAGCCCAGGGAGCCGAGCGCGAGCGTGACGACCGCACCGGCCGCCAGGGCCCGCCGGTCCTTGAGGAACGCCCACCGGGCCCGGCCCCGGCCGGGTTCCCTCAGCTCTTCGACCGCCGCCCGGATCACCAGCGCGGCGAGGACGACGGTGGCGAGGAGCAGCGTCGGTTCCACCCGGTCCTCCTGTCGGCGTCCGGCCGGGCCCCCGCCGGCCGGAACGAGCTCTACCAGCAGTACAAGCCGTGGAAGCAGTCTGCGTCAAAGGAGCGTAAAGATTGCCGACGGCAGGCAATGTGCTCCGGTGCGGCTCCCGGGCATTCTGTCGGTGTCCGGGGTGATGCCCCTTTCGCCGCTGGCCGCGCTGGAGGTCGAGGAGTGGGACCGGATGGTCGACGTGAACGTCCGGGGAGTGCTGCACGGGATCGCCGCCGCCCTGCCCGTAATGCGGGCCCGGGGCGGCGGGCACCTCGTGAACATCGCCTCCGTCGGCGCCTACGAGGTCTCGCCCCCCGTACGTGATGGGAGGTCCGTACGACGGGGATTTCCGCAGGGGCGCGGACGGCGGCTGGCGCCTGGCCCGCCAGCGTCTCGGCGTCCGGGCGACCACGGGGAGGACTCCGCTCCGGAGGCCTTCCGCAGGGACCGGAGTGGTGATCCCGTGGCTCGGGCGACCCCCCGACAATGGTCTTCCCAGCACAGGAGAGCAAGGAACAGCCGATGGAGTCGTACGCGTACCCGCCCGCAGAGGATCCGCAGTTCGGGACGGTCACCGTCGAACTCGACCATGAGGCGGGGACCCTCGTCGTGGACGGTGACGGGGTGCCGCGGGTCGAGGTGCGGCGGACCGGCGCGGCGGAGGTGGACAGCCAGGTGCCGATCGGGACCCGGGACCCCGAACACCTGGCGATGCACGTCGGTGGCGTGGAGGCGGAGTTGCGGCCCGCCAAGGGGTTCCTGACCCGTACCTCCTACCGGGTCGACGTCGGAAGCCTCCGGTTCGTTCCCGTTTCGCTCGACGGCAGCCGGCTGTCGCGCGACGGCGTGGAACTCGGGGTGTTCGTGTCGACCGGGGACGGGCGGGTGACCGCCGAGTGGAAGGGCGGGCAGCCGGAGGCGTACGACGCGGCCGTCGGGTACGCGCTCGCCGCGGCGTTCGGGACCGGCGCCGAGCCGATGTGGAAGCTCACTCTGGACGCCGTGCTGGAAGCCATGCCCTGAAACCGGAAATTGGCCACCTGTTCACCCGCTCCTATCGAGTGCGGCGACGGCCTGGATATCGTGGCACGAGGTATCCGTGAACCGACTCCGCATCGAGGGAAACCATGAGCAGATCTGGGCGAACGGCAAGGCCGCGGCATTATCTGATGTGCCGTCCGCATTACTTCGACGTACGGTATTCGATCAATCCGTGGATGGACCCCACGCAGCCCACGGTGACGGAAACCAGCCTTTCCCAGTGGAAGCGGCTGCACGACGTGTTCGTCGAGCTCGGGCACCGGATCGACCTCATCGAGCCGGTGCCCGACCTGCCGGACATGGTGTTCGCGGCCAACGGCGCGACCGTGCTGGACGGGCGGGTGCTGGTCGCCCGCTTCCGGCACGACTACCGGGCGGGGGAGTCCCCGGCGTACCTTGACTGGTTCGCGGAGCGGGGCTGGGACGAGGTCCGGCAGGCGGAGTACGTCAACGAGGGCGAGGGCGACTTCCTGCTCGTCGGCGACACGCTCCTGGCGGGCAGCGGGTTCCGCAGCGACCCGCGCGCGCAGCGGGAGGCGCAGGAGTTCTTCGGGCGGGAGGTTCTCGGGCTGACGCTGGTCGACCCGCGGTTCTACCATCTCGACACCGCGCTGGCGGTCCTCGACCGCGACGAGGTCATGTACTACCCGGCGGCGTTCTCCCCGGAGAGCCGCGAGGTCCTCGCGGACCGGTTCCCCGACGCGGTCCTGGCCGAGGAGGCCGACGCGGTGGCGTTCGGACTGAACGCCGTCTCCGACGGCCTGCACGTGGTCCTGCCCGAGCAGGCGCGCGGGCTGGCCGCACAGCTCGCGGAGCGCGGGTTCGAGCCGATCGGTGTCGATCTGTCCGAGCTGCTCAAGGCCGGCGGCAGTGCCAAGTGCTGCACGCTGGAACTGCGTCCGGCGCCGGCCGTCCGACCCTCCCGCCGTACCGGAGGACCGGGCCCGCTTTCCGATTCGGCGTCCGCCCGGTAATCGGCGTCGCGCAATTCGTGAAACGGCCGTGGTGCGGTCCCGTCGACAAGGCCGCACCACGGCCTAATCGCGTTCCGCGCACACGGGGACGTGAATTCTTATGCACCGCCCCGGATGTTTGTGAATTCCCGCCGCTCATGGGGCCGCAGCCCTCGGGCTACTCGCCGACCGTGCCGTCGATCGCCTCCCGCAGCAGGTCGGCGTGCCCGTTGTGGCGCGCGTACTCCTCGATCATGTGCGTCAGTACGTAGCGCAGCGATATGACCTCGCCCTTGAACTCCACCCGGGCGTCGAGGGATTCGATGCCTCGCGTGACGGTTCGGGAGCCCTCGCAGGCCGCCCGCCACGCCGCGAAGGCCTCGTCCGCGTCGGCGTCCTCCACCCGCCACTCCCCGGCCCCGCCGTCCACCCGCGGCCACAGGGCGGACACCGGCTCACCGCCCAGCACCAGCCGGAACCAGCCGCGTTCGACCTCGGCGGCGTGCCGGACCAGCCCCAGCAGCGTCAGCCCCGAGGTCGCGAGCGCCTTCCGCTTCAGCTGCTCGTCGCTCAGGCCCTGGCACTTCATCGCCAGGGTGGCGCGCTGGTAGTCGAGGAACGACGTCAGTGACGTCCGGTCGTCGGCCACCTTGGACGGGTGTTCACGCAGATCATCACTCATCGGACGATCATGTCACCCGGCCGTACGGACCGACCGGCCGTACGGCCGAACCGTACGGGTCAGCGGTTCACCGGCAGCCCGGTCGGCTCCTTGATGCGCTTCATGATGATCTGCGAGTTGACCTCGGTGATGCCGGTGAGGGCGGTCAGCTTCTCGATCCACAGCCGCTCGTACGCGCGCAGGTCCGCGACGGCGATCCGCAGCAGGCAGCCCGGGCTCCCGAAGAGCCGGTACGCCTCGATCACGTCCGGGATGTCCTGGAGGGCGGCTTCGAAGGCCTCGACCGCCTCCCGGTCACGGCGCACCTCGACCGAGACCAGTACCTCGAAGCCGCGCTCGACGGCCTCCGGGTCGATCACGGCGCGGTAGCCCTGGATCACGCCGTCCTGCTCCAGCTGGCGCACCCGGCGCATACAGGGCGACGGCGTCAGCCCCACCCGCTGGGCCAGCTCCTGGTTGCTCAGCCGCCCGTCGGCCTGGAGCTCGCGCAAGATATCGCGATCGATGGCGTCCATGGCGCAATTATCACCCACAGTTTCTCCACCACGCGGACGGAAGGCGCAAGCAAATTGCGCGCACATCGCTCTATCATTGCTGCTTTGAGTACATATGTACGAGTGAAGGGCGGCCACGCAGCATGGGACGGATCGTCGTCATCAGCACCGGCGGCACGATAGCCAGCCGCTGGCAGGGCTCCGGCTTCGCCGCGGACGCCGACGGGAACGAGGTCATCGCCACGGCGCCGCTGCCGGAGGACATGACCGTCGAGGTCGTCGACCTGTTCAGCGTGAACAGCCCCCGGCTCACCACGGCCCACCAGCTCACCCTCCTGCGCACCGTGCACGAGGTGCTCGCCGACCCCGGCGTCGACGGCATCGTCGTGACCCACGGCACCGACACCCTGGAGGAGTCGGCCTTCCTCGTCGACCTCCACCACCACGACCCCCGCCCCGTGGTCTTCACCGGCTCGCAGCGGCCCATGGGCACCGCCGACGGCGACGGACCGGGCAACCTCTACGACGCACTGCTCACCGCCGCCACCACCCGCGGCCTCGGCGTCCTGATCGCCTTCGCCGGACGCGTGCACGCCGCCCGCGGCACCGTGAAGACGCAGGCCGTGGACCTGGACGCGTTCGCGGACCCCTCCAGGGAGCTGCTCGGCAAGGTCGGCTTCGGCAAGGTCACCCTCCTGCGCACCCCCCGGCGCCCCGCTGCGCTCCCGCTGCCCGCGATGCCCGAACTCCCGCCGCGCGTCGACGTGGTGATGCACCACGCCGACGCCGACCCGGTGCTCCTGAACGCCGCCGTCGAGGCCGGCGCCCGCGGCATCGTCCTCATCGGGACCGGCGCGGGCAACGCCACCCCCGAGATCGTGGAAGCGGTCCGCGCGGCCGTCGCCCGCGGGGTGCTGGTCGCCCTGACCACCCGCGTCATGGCCGGACCGGTCACCGAGATCTACACCCACGGCGGCGCGGTGGACCTCGTCGCGGCCGGCGCCGTCCCCACGGGCACCCTCCGCGCGGGCCAGGCCCGCATCGCGGTCCTCTCCGCCCTCCTCGCCACGGACGACGCGGCGGAACGGGCCCGCATCCTCCGTGAGTCCCTGACCCCGACCGGCCCGGTACTCGTCGAGGCGTGAGGGCGTGAGGGCGTGAGGGCATGACGGCATGACGGCATGACGGCATGAGCGTGCCCCTGGCCCCGGAATCGGATCCGGGACCAGGGGCACGGCCCTTGCTTCCCACGGCCGGCGCGCTGCCGGCGGTCGGGGTCAGCCGCCGAACGCCGACAGGATGCGGTCCGCCGCCGAGGTCGGGGTGAGCGAGCCGGCCCGTACCGCGGCCTCCAGGTCCGGCGCGAGTTCCCGTACGGCCGGGTCCGCGCGCAGCCGCTCCAGCAGTTCGTCGCGGACCATCGACCAGGTCCACTCCACCTGCTGCGCCGCCCGCTTCGCCGTCAGCCGGCCGCCCGCCTCCAGCAGGGTCCGGTGCTGCTCCAGGCGGCTCCACACCTCGTCCAGGCCCGTCGACTCCCGGGCACTGCACGTCAGGACCGGCGGCGTCCAGGCCGCGTCCACCGGGTGCATCAGCCGCAGCGCGCCCGACAGTTCCCGGGCGGCGGCCTTCGCGTCGCGCTCGTGCGGGCCGTCCGCCTTGTTCACCGCCAGCACGTCCGCCAGCTCCAGGACGCCCTTCTTGATGCCCTGCAGCTGGTCGCCCGTGCGGGCCAGGGACAGCAGCAGGAAGGAGTCGACCATGCCGGCGACCGTGGTCTCCGACTGGCCCACGCCGACCGTCTCGACGAGGACCACGTCGTAGCCCGCCGCCTCCATCACGATCATCGACTCGCGTGTGGCCTTCGCGACCCCGCCCAGTGTGCCCGCCGACGGCGACGGCCGCACGAACGCCGCCGGGTCCACCGACAGGCGCTCCATCCGGGTCTTGTCACCCAGGATGGAGCCGCCCGTACGCGTCGACGACGGGTCCACCGCGAGCACCGCGACCCGGTGGCCGAGCCCCGTCAGCATCGTGCCGAAGGCGTCGATGAAGGTGGACTTACCCACCCCCGGCACCCCGCTGATCCCGATCCGGCGGGCCCGGCCCGCATGCGGTAGCAGCTCCGTCAACAGGCTCTGCGCGAGCGCCCGGTGAGCGGGCAGGGTGGACTCGACGAGGGTGATCGCCCGCGCGATGAACGCGCGCTTCCCGTCGAGCACCCCCTTCGCGTACGCCTCGATGTCGATCCTCGGCACCGGCGCCCGCCTACAGCTCGTGGCCCAGGTCCGCGGCCAGCCGCGTCACCAGGTCGTGGGCAGCGTCCGGGATGACCGTTCCCGGCGGGAACACCGCGGTCGCGCCCATCTCCAGCAGCGTCGGGACGTCGGCGGGCGGGATCACCCCACCCACGACGATCATGATGTCCTCGCGGCCCTCCTCCGCCAGCTGCTCGCGCAGCGCCGGTACGAGGGTCAGGTGGCCGGCCGCCAGCGACGACACGCCCACCACGTGGACGTCCGCCTCGACGGCCTGGCGGGCCACCTCCGCCGGGGTCTGGAACAGCGGGCCGACGTCCACGTCGAAGCCCAGGTCGGCGAAGGCGGTCGCGATCACCTTCTGGCCGCGGTCGTGCCCGTCCTGGCCCATCTTGGCCACCAGGATGCGCGGACGACGCCCCTCCGCCTCCTCGAACCGGTCCACCAGCGCACGGGTGCGCTCCACGGACGGGGACTCGCCTGCTTCGTTGCGGTACACGCCCGCGATCGTACGGATCTGGCTCGCGTGCCGCCCGTACACCTTCTCCAGTGCGTCCGAGATCTCACCCACGGTCGCCTTGGCCCGCGCCGCGTCCACCGCCAGCGCGAGGAGGTTGCCGTCGCCGCGCTCGGCGGCGTTCGTCAGCGCCCGCAGCGTGTCCTGCGTGACCGCCTCGTCGCGCTCCTCGCGCAGCCGCCGCAACTTGGCGATCTGCTGGGCGCGCACCGAGGAGTTGTCGACCTTGAGGACCTCGATCGCCTCGTCGTTCTCCACGCGGTACTTGTTGACGCCGACCACCGGCTGCCGGCCCGAGTCGATCCGGGCCTGGGTGCGCGCCGCGGCCTCCTCCACGCGCAGCTTCGGGATGCCCGCGTCGATGGCCTGCGCCATGCCGCCGGCCGCCTCCACCTCCTCGATGTGCTGCCAGGCCCGCCGCGCCAGGTCGTACGTCAGCTTCTCGACGTACGCGCTGCCGCCCCACGGGTCGATCGACCGGCAGGTCCCCGACTCCTGCTGCAGCAGCAGCTGGGTGTTGCGGGCGATGCGCGCCGAGAAGTCCGTCGGCAGCGCGAGCGCCTCGTCGAGGGCGTTGGTGTGCAGCGACTGGGTGTGGCCCTGGGTCGCCGCCATTGCCTCGATGCACGTGCGCGTCACGTTGTTGAAGACGTCCTGCGCCGTGAGCGACCAGCCCGAAGTCTGCGAATGCGTGCGCAGTGACAGCGACTTGGCGTTCTTCGGGTCGAACTGCTTCACCAGCTTCGCCCACAGCAGGCGGGCCGCCCGCAGCTTCGCGACCTCCATGAAGAAGTTCATGCCGATCGCCCAGAAGAACGACAGGCGCGGCGCGAACGCGTCCACGTCCAGCCCCACCGCCTGCCCCGCCCGCAGGTACTCCACGCCGTCCGCGAGGGTGTACGCCAGCTCCAGGTCGGCCGTGGCACCGGCCTCCTGGATGTGGTAGCCGGAGATGGAGATCGAGTTGTACCGCGGCATCTTCTGCGAGGTGAACGCGAAGATGTCGGAGATGATCCGCATCGAGGGCTTCGGCGGGTAGATGTAGGTGTTGCGGACCATGAACTCCTTGAGGATGTCGTTCTGGATGGTCCCGGCGAGCTTGTCGGGCGAGACCCCCTGCTCCTCAGCCGCCACGATGTACAGCGCGAGGACGGGCAGCACCGCGCCGTTCATCGTCATCGACACCGACATCTTGTCCAGCGGGATCCCGTCGAACAGCTGCCGCATGTCGTAGATCGAGTCGATCGCCACGCCCGCCATGCCGACGTCACCGGTCACGCGCGGGTGGTCGCTGTCGTAGCCGCGGTGCGTGGGCAGGTCGAAGGCCACCGACAGGCCCTTCTGACCGGACGCCAGGTTGCGGCGGTAGAAGGCGTTCGACTCCTCGGCCGTGGAGAAGCCGGCGTACTGCCGGATCGTCCAGGGCTGGTTGACGTACATCGTCGGGTACGGGCCGCGCAGGTACGGGGCCACGCCCGGGTACGTCCGCAGGAAGTCCAGGCCCTCCACGTCCCGCCCGGTGTAGAGCGGCTTGACGCCGATGCCCTCGGGCGTCTCCCACAGCAGGTCGGCGGCCGCGGTGCCGGTGGACTCCTTCACCGAGGAGCGCCACTGCTCCTCCGAGACCCCGGCGGCGGCGGTGGGACCGAGCGCCAGCTCGGAGAAATCGGGGATGCTCATGCGGGCACTCCCATCCGGTCGAGTACGGAGGACAGCACGGCGACGGCGTCACAGCCGGCGAAGACGTACTCGTCCACGGAAGCCTCTGCGGTGCCCGGCCGCCCGGCGAGGAAGACGGTCGTGGCGCCCGCGGCGCGCAGCGCCCCGGCCACCTCCGCGGCCCGCTCCTCGTACAGGGCGTCGCTGGAGCAGAGCACGGCCATGCCGTCCGCGCCGCTCGCGGCGTAGGCGGCGCCCGCCGTCTCCGCGTCCACCGACACCGGGTCGTGCACGGACTCGACGCCGCCCGCCTGGAACAGGTTGGAGGCGAAGGTGGCGCGCGCGGTGTGCGCGGCCGCCGGGCCCAGCGCGGCGAGGAAGATCCTCGGCCGGGCGCCGGTCGCCGCCAGGTGCGC
The DNA here is from genome assembly GCF_000720645.1 of Streptomyces sp. NRRL S-378. NCBI lineage: Bacteria > Bacillati > Actinomycetota > Actinomycetes > Kitasatosporales > Streptomycetaceae > Streptomyces > Streptomyces sp. NRRL S-378. The sequence continues at coordinate 29,118 of NZ_JOBX01000070.1, read as the reverse complement.
GTCGCTGCGGGCGCGCAGGGCCTCGTACGCCTCGTCGCGCCGTACGCGCGGCAGTCCGCCCGTGGGAGCTGCGGGCGCCGGCTCGCGGACGACCGGCTTCTCCGACAGCAGCGGGAACTCGCTGACACCGGTGATCGGCTCGCGGCGCCTGGCCAGCTTCTTGGAGCGCTCCGCCCAGGTGGCGGCGAGGCGTTCGGCGACCAGCCCGGAGCGCAGGGCGGCGGCCAGGCCGCCGGCCTTCTCCACCGTCTGGAAGAACTCCCAGGCGGCGTGGGCGAGTTCGTCGGTGAGGTGCTCGACGTAGTACGAACCGCCCGCCGGGTCGATCACCCGGGCCAGGTGCGACTCCTCCAGCAGGATCGTGGAGGTGTTGCGGGCGATGCGGCGCGCGAAGGCGTCCGGCAGGCCCAGTTCGTTGTCGAAGGGGAGCACGGTGACCGAGTCGGCCCCGCCCACGCCCGCAGCCATGCAGGCCACGGTGGTGCGCAGCATGTTCACCCACGGGTCGCGGCGGGTCATCATCACCGGCGAGGTCACGGCGTGCTGGCGCTGGGCGCCCGCTTCCGGGGCCCCCGAGGCCTCGGCGATCCGGGCCCACAGCCGGCGCGCGGCACGGAACTTGGCGATGGTGAGGAACTGGTCCGCGGTCGCGGCGTAGCGGAACTCCAGCTGACCGAGCGCGGCTTCGACGCTCAGCCCACCTGCGGAGAGGGCGCGCAGGTAGGCGACGCCGGTGGCCAGCGAGAGCCCCAGCTCCTCGGCGGCGCTGCCGCCGGCCTCGTGGTACGGCAGGGCGTCCACGGTCAGGGCGCGCACCCCCGGCAGGCCGGCGGCGGCCTCCCGGGCCAGCTCCACGGCCGCGGCCTGGTCCAGCACCTCGCCGGTCCGGGCCTCGTGGCCCAGCGGGTCGGCGCCCAGGGAGGCCCGCACGGCCTCCGGAGCCACCGAGCGCTCGGCGAACAGGTCCAGCAGCGCGCGGGCGGCCCCCGCGTAGTCGGCTCCGGCGTCCAGGGCGATCGGGGCGAGGTCCAGGTAGACCCCGTCCAGGGCCCGGGCGAGACCGTCGACCGGGATGCCGCCGCGGCCCACGGTGAGCCAGAGGGAGGTGACCCCGTTCTCCAGGTCCGCGAGCGCCGCCTCGTTCAGGCGCTGCGGATCGGTGCCCGCGAGGCGCTGGCGCACGTCCCAGCCGTTCGCGGTGGTGCCTTCCGGCCTGCCTCCGCGGACGAAGGGGGCGAAGCCGGGAAAACCGGTGTCGGGCACCGTCCCGTCGGACGGCGCGGTGTACAGCGGGCGGGTGGTGAGCCCGTCCTCGAGTCGGGTGGACAGCGCATCTTCTGCGGCCTCGCCGGATGCTTCCTTGCCCGACTTGCGCAGTACGCCTTCTACAAGGCGCTGCCACTGCTCATGCGTCGCGTCAGGGAACTCGGCGGCCAGGGAGAGCCCGTCGTCAGGCAGGACCGTCATGGCTCGAATGTAGGGGAGCGCGCTCAGGTGGCACCATACCGGCGGGTGTGATCTCCCCCTCTCGGAGCGTGCCGACCGGGTCCTGGAACACCCGGCTGAGCAGCACGGTTGCGGCGGCCTCCGGCAGCACGGCCGGACCGGCGTGCGGGACCACGATCCGTTCGGGGTCGTCGCAGACGTGCGAGAGCTCCAGCGCGGCACCGCGGAGCTCCTCCAGGTATCCCTCGTGCAGGACGCTCGCCAGCTCCGTCACGACCATGACCGCCGGATTGAAGACATCCAACAGAAGGGACGCCGCCCGGCCCACCGCGCGGGCGCGCTCGCGCAGCAGCCGGTCGGCGCGTGGGTCACCGGCGGCCGCCGCGTCCACCAGCAGCGGGACGGCAGGTTCCGGCACGATGCCGCGGCGCACGGCCTCGGCGCCGAGCGCCGTGTCGGAGGCGGTCGCCTGCAGGCATCCGGTGCGTCCGCACGCGCACGGCACGTCCGCCCCGGGCACCGGCAGGTGCCCCACGTCGCCGGCGGCGGAGCCGGGGCCCTGGTGCACGGCGCCCTCGATCCCGAAGGCGGCGTCGACGACGTTCCCGATGAACAGGTGCACCAGGCTCCGGCGGGCCTCGGGACGGCCGAAGAGGATCTCCGCCCGCGCGACCGCCCGGGCATGGTTGTCGATCCACACCGGCAGCCCGAGCGCCGCGGACAGCTCGGCGGCGAGCGGCCTGTGCCGCCACCGCAGCACGGGGTGACGTACGACGACGCCCTCGTCGGGCCGGACCCAGCCGCCCAGGGCCGCGCCGACCCCGAGCAGCGGCCGGCCCGTGTCGAACGCGGCGAGGAAGCGGCCCAGTTCGGCGGCGATCCCCCCGGACAGCCCCGCCGGGTCCCGGCCCCCGTGCGGGAAGGCCTGCCGGGCCAGCAGCCGGCCCCGCAGGTCGACGAGGCTGAAGGTCGAGGCGGGCACGCCGATGTGCAGCCCGGCGGCGACCGGCCCGCCGACGGCCCCGGTGTGCAGGTCCAGCGGGATCCGCGGCCGCCCCACCCCGCCGCCGGGCCCGGGCAGCTCGCGCAGCAGGCCGGCCCGGAGCAGCGCGGTCGCCTGCCGCGACACGGCCGCCGGGCTGAGCCCGCTCCGCCCGGCGATGTCGCTGCGGGCGACGGGGCCGTGGTCGAGCACCGTCCGCAGCACCGCGGCGGCATTGGCGGCCGCCCGGCTGTCACCGGCCATACGCGTCACACGGGTCTCCTCGAGGCGGGGGGCACGTCCCCCGATCATGCCGTCCCGCTGCGGGGCGCTCGGCGGTCCGGGTCGGTCCGGGTCGGTCCGGGTCGGTCCGGGTCGCCGGAGGCGGGGTGCGGGACGGTCCGTGTCCACCCGGCTCGGGCCCGGGCCCCTGGGCGGTCGGGCGGCGTCGGCGTACGTCCGGTACGCGGGACCTGCGCCGGGCGCAGGGGCCGATCCGGGCGAACGCGTGGCGGCCGCATTGCGGCACCGTGAAATCCAGCCACGGTTTTCGGCCGCGGGGGCGGGGTGGCGGGTAGGGCGTCGTGCGGGGGAAAGGGCAGGTCGGAGCAGGTGCACGGGGTGGACACGGGGGGCGGCGGAGCATGCGCGGGGTGGCTGCCGGCGGGGGTTGACCGGGGTCCGGGGCACTGACAGGCTCCGGGACATGACCGCGAACGAACACCTCGCCCCGCGGCTCCGCACCCCCGGCCCCTGCACCGCGCCGGGCCAGTGTCCGGGCCGCTGTCCGGCCCCCTGTCGCCCCTGACATCTCCGCATCCGGGCCCCGCCGCATCGCACCGCCCCGGCGGCCGCCACACGGACGGACCGGCACGGCTTCCGCAGCCCCACGTTCCACACCGTGACCGTCCGGCCCGGCGGTCCGCCGGCCGCAGCGTTCAGCGGGTGCCCGTGGCCGTTCCGGTGGTCCGCAGGCCTGCAGTGCAGGCCTGACGGGGCCTACCGGCCCGAGGGCCCGTGAGCGGGGGAGTCGGAGGACGGTCCGGTATGCAGGCCGGCCTGACCGGGCCGAGGCCCGCGCTCCGGTGCGGTCAGCGGGGTCGCCTGGGCGACATCCGGCCCGGTCGCTCGCAGGCCGGGCTGACTGCGCCGACAGGCCGAACTGCCGATCACGGCAGACCGACGGCCGGCAGACCGGCCGGGTCACGAGCCCGGCGGTCTGAGGGCCGGGCCTGCAGGCCGCCGGTTCGCCGGACCGAGGGCCCTCCGTGACCTCGGTCCGACACCTCCGGGGCCTCGGTCCGGCCTCGGACCGGCGCCTCCGTGACCTCGGTCCGACGCCTCCGGGACCTCGGTCCGGTGCCTCCGGGTCCCGGCCCTTACGCAGCACCCGCACCGCCCTGCCCCAACCCGTGCCCGCCCCGAACGGCACCCCCTGCCGACCCCGCCCCTGCCGACCCCGCCCCTGCCGTCGCAGCCGCACCCGTATCGACCCCGCCCGGCACCGAACCTGCCGTCGCAGCTCATCGCGCAGAGCACCGAGCCCGCGTCGACACCCTGGTGCACCCGCACCGAACACCGCCCGCGGCGCAGCCCGGGCCCGCATCGACCCCGCATCCGCACGGAACCGCACCACACCGCGTCGCGCCGCACGGCATCCGTACGACTCGGCGGCGCGGACCGTTCGTCCGGTCCTTCATCCCTCCATTTCTTCCGCTGCGGAAATAACCCCCGCAGCCTCACCGAGGAGTCACCATGGCCACTGCCACGCACACCGCCACCACCCTCACCGTCACGAAGATCGGCGGGCGCATCGGCGCCGAGATCGGCGGGGTCCGGCTCGGCGGCGATCTGGCCGACGCCGATGTCGCCGGGATCCGCGCCGCCCTGCTCGCCCACAAGGTCGTCTTCTTCCGCGGCCAGGGGCACCTCGACGAGGCCGCCCACGAGGCCTTCGCCGAGCTGCTCGGCGCGCCGGTCGCGCACCCCACCGTCCCCTCCGCGGACGGCCGTTACGCCCTCGGCATCGACTCCCACCACGGCGCCCGCGCCAACCAGTGGCACACCGACGTCACCTTCGTTCCCGCCTACCCCGCCTTTTCCATCCTCCGGGCCGTCACCATCCCCCCGTACGGCGGTGACACCCTCTGGGCCAACACCGCCACTGCCTACTCCCACCTCCCCGCGCCGCTCCGCGCCCTCGCCGACGGCCTGCGCGCGGTGCACTCCAACGAGTACGACTACGCCGCCCTGAGGCCCGACGCCCTCCCCGAGGCGCTGGCCCAGTACCGCGAGGTGTTCACCTCCACCACGTTCCTCACCGAGCACCCCGTGGTCCGCGTCCACCCCGAGACCGGCGAACGCACCCTGCTGCTCGGCAACTTCGTCCAGCGGATCCAGGGCCTCACCGGCCGGGACAGCCGCGCGCTGCTCGACCTCTTCCAGGCCCACATCGAGGCCCCCGAGAACACCGTCCGCTGGCAGTGGCAGCCCGGTGACGTCGCGATCTGGGACAACCGCGCCACCCAGCACTACGGCGTGGACGACTCCGACGACCACGAGCGCACGCTGCGCCGCGTCACCGTCGACGGCGACGTCCCGGTCGGCCCCGACGGGGTCCCGTCCCGCCTGATCAGCCCGGAGACCGTCCCGGACCCCTCCTTCGGGATCCCGTCCGGCGCTTCCACCGGATCCGCTTCCACGGGATCCGCCTCCACCGGTTCCGGTCCCGCCGCCTGACCCGCCGCCGTCAGAGTCCGTACGCCGCCCAAGGAGCCACCGTGCCCAAGCTGCTCGCCCTCACCGGCAGCCCCTCCGCCCACTCCCGCACCGCGGTCGTCGCCGACCACGCCCTGCGCCACCTGAGCCACGCCCACGCCGGCTTCGAGACCACCACCCTGGCCGTACGCGAGCTCCCCGCCGCGGACCTGCTCGCCGCCCGCCGCGGCGAGCCCGAGATCCGCCGCGCTCTCGAGGCCGTCGCCGAGGCCGACGGCCTGATCATCGCGACCCCGGTCTACAAGGCCTCGTACACCGGCCTGCTCAAGGCCTTCCTCGATCTGCTCCCGCAGGACGGCCTCGCCGGCAAAACGGTCCTGCCCCTCGCCACCGGCGGCAGCCTCGCTCACGTCCTGACCATCGACTACGCCCTGCGCCCCGTGCTGGCCGCCCTCGGCGCCCGGCACATCACCGCCGGCCGGTTCGTCCTGGACTCCACCGTCGAGCGCGGCTCCGGCCCCGACCGGCTGCGGCCCGAGGCGGAACTCGACCTCCTCCAGGCCGTCGACGAGTTCGCGGACGCCCTGCGCGCCGCCCCCGCATCGACCGCCCCCGCACCGACCGCCCCCGCACCGCCCGTCCCCGCACCGACGGCCGCCCCCGCGCTGCTCACCGCCACCACCGCCGCCCCGTAGACCCGTCCCCGCCCCTCGCCCACCACCCGTACGACAAGGAACCGTCATGCCCGCAGCACTCACCTCGACCACCACCTCCCGGCGCCAGTTCCTCACCCTGCTCGGCATCTCGGCGGCCGCGGTGAGCTGCGGGACGGCCACCGCCGGCGGCGGATCCGGTTCCGGCGGTCAGGTCACCACCCTCAAGTACCAGGGCAACGTGGGAAGCGTCACGCTCCCCGAACTCGCCGCCGACCTCGGCTACCTCGGCGACGTCAAGCTGGAGTGGATCGGCAACACCATCAGCGGCCCACAGGACATCCAGTCGGCCGCCACCGGCCAGATCCACTTCGGCGGCGCCTTCAACGGCGCCGTCGTCAAACTGGCGAGCAGCAAGGCCCCGATCACCTCGGTCATCTCCTACTACGGCTCCGACCAGCACTCCTACAGCGGCTACTACGTGCTGGAGGACAGCCCCATCCGCACCGCCCGCGACCTGATCGGCAAGAAGGTCGGCATGAACACCCTGGGCGCGCACGCCCAGGCGATGCTGGAGATCTACCTCAAGCGCAACGGGGTGTCGAAGGCGGACGCGGCCAAGGTCGAGTCCCTGGTGGTCCCCCCGGTCAACACCGAACAGGTGCTCAGACAGAAGCAGATCGAGGTCGCCGTGCTCGGCGGGGTGCTGCGCGACAAGGCCCTCGCCGCCGGCGGGATCCGCCCCCTCTTCACCGACTTCGAGCTGCTCGGCCCGTTCAGCGCGGGCAGCTACGTGATGACGAAGCGCTTCGTCAAGGAGAACCCCGACACCGTACGCACCTTCGTCACCGGTGTGGCCAAGGCCATCGAGTGGTCCCGCACCACCCCGCACGAGCAGGTCATCGCCCGGATGACGGACATCGTCACCAAGCGCGGCCGCAACGAGGACACCGCCACCCTCAAGTACTGGCGCTCGTACGGCGTCGCCGAGACCGGCGGCCGGATATCCGACAAGGAGTTCCAGGTCTGGCTGGACTGGCTCGCCGAGCGCGGCGACATCAAGGAGGGCCAGCTGAAGGCGACCGACCTCTACACCAACGAGTTCAACGGATACGGGAAGGGGTGACGACGGACATGGCGAAGATCGTGTTCGAGGGGGTCCGCAAGACCTTCGGGGACTTCACGGCCCTCGACGGCATCGACCTGGAGATCCGCAGCGGTGAGTTCCTCGTGGTCGTCGGCCCCAGCGGCTGCGGCAAGTCCACGCTCCTGGACCTCCTCGGCGGACTGTCCGCACCGACGGCCGGCCGGATCCTGCTCGACGGCAAGCCGGTCACCGGGCCGGGCCTGGACCGGGGCATCGTCTTCCAGCAGTACGCGCTGCTGCCCTGGCGGACGGCCCTCGGAAACGTCGAGTTCGGCCTGGAGGCGACGGGCGTCCCGCGCCGCGAACGCAAGCAACGGGCCCGGGAGTTCCTGGACCTCGTCGGCCTGACCGGCTTCGAGGACCGCCACCCGCACCAGCTCTCCGGCGGCATGCGCCAGCGCGTGGCGATCGCCCGCTCGCTGGCCTACGACCCGGACGTGCTGCTGATGGACGAGCCGTTCGCCGCGCTCGACGCGCAGACCCGCGAGTCCCTCCAGGACGAGCTGCGCCGCATCTGGCAGCGCACCGGGAAGACCGTCGTCTTCATCACGCACGGCATCGAGGAGGCGGTGTACCTCGGCCAGAGGGTGGCCGTCATGACCTCCCGCCCCGGGCGGATCAAGGAGATCGTCCCCGTCGCCTTCGGGGAACGCCCCGGCACCGCCGTCACCGGTAGCACCCTCGGAACGGGCCCGCAGGGCGAGGAACTGCGCTCCAGCCCGGAGTTCGCCCGCCGCCGCCACGAGATCTGGACCCTGCTCCACGACGAGGTGGCCCGTGCCCAGCAACTGGAGAAGGAGGAGGCCTCCGTATGACCACCGGAACCGACACCGCTGCCCCCGCCGTACTGCCCGCCGCCGCCCCGGTTCCCGCCGAGGAGGTACGGGAGTCCGTGCCCCCGCCCCGGCCGGCGGCACCCCGGGCCGGGTCCGCCGGACGCCCGGCCCGGCAGCCGCTGCGGGCGCTGGGACGCCGGCTGCGGGCCCTGTCCCTGCGTTCGGCGGCGGTCCTGGCGCTCCTCGCCGTCTGGGAGACCGCACCCCGCCTCGGGCTGGCCGACCCCACCTTCCTGCCGCCGGTCAGCGAGGTGGCCGCCGCATGGTGGGAGCTCCTGCGCAACGGCCAGCTCGGCCAGCACACCTGGGCCAGCCTGGTCCGCTCCTTCGGCGGCTTCGGCATCGCCGTCGTCGTGGCCGTCCCGCTGGGTCTGCTGATCGGCTGGTACCGGCCGGTCGCCGCCCTGCTCGGCCCGCTGCTGGAGGTGTTCCGCAACACCGCCGCGCTGGCCCTGCTTCCGGTCTTCGTGCTCCTGCTCGGCATCGGCGAGACCTCGAAGGTGTCCATCGTCGTCTACGCCTGCGTCTGGCCGATCCTGCTGAACACCATCAGCGCCGTCGGGAACGCCGATCCCACGCTCGTCCGGCTCGCCCGCTCCATGGACCTGTCCACCCCGAGGCTCTTCCAGAAGGTGATCCTCCCGGCCTCCGTACCGGCCGTCTTCACCGGGATCCGACTCGCCGGCGCCGTCTCCATCCTGGTCCTCGTGGCCGCCGAGATGATCGGCGCGAAGGCGGGTCTGGGCTACCTGATCAACGCCTCGCAGTTCAACTTCGCGATCCCGCAGATGTACGCGGGCATCGTCACGATCTCCGCCATCGGCGTGGCCTTCAACCAGCTCCTGGTCACGATCGAACGCCGCCTCAGCACCTGGCGCGTCCCCTCCTGAGGCCCGTCCGGCCGGCCCGGGCGGACACGCCCCGCACGGGCCGGCCGGCACCACATCCCACCCCACGCCACGCCACGACCCAGAACCACGAGGACCCGCCATGACCGCTCCCCGGACCCTGCACCTCAACGCCTTCCTCATGAACGCCGGGCACCACGACGCCGCCTGGCGTCACCCCGCCAGCCGGCCCGAACGCGTCACCGACCTGAAGTACTTCCAGGAACTGGCCCGCACCGCCGAACGCGGCCGGCTCGACTCGATCTTCTTCGCGGACGGGCTCGCCCTCTGGGGCAAGGCCCGCTACAACGCCCTCGGCGGATTCGAGCCCCTCACCCTCCTCTCCGCCATCGCCGCCGTCACCGAGCACATCGGGCTCATCGCCACCGTCTCCACCACCTTCAACGAACCCTTCAACCTCGCCCGCAAGTTCGCCTCCCTCGATCACATCAGCGGCGGCCGGGCCGGCTGGAACATCGTCACCTCCGGCACCCTCGACGAGGCGCGCAACTTCAACCGGGACGAGCACCTGGAGCACGGGCTGCGCTACGACCGGGCCCGTGAGTTCCTCGACGTCGCCACCAAGCTCTGGGACAGCTGGGAGGACGACGCAATCGTCCTCGACAAGGAGGCCGGCATCTACGCCGACACCGACAAGCTGCACCCGGCCGCGCACCGCGGCGAGTACTTCGGCGTCGCCGGACCGCTCAACGTGCCCCGCTCCCCGCAGGGATACCCGCTGCTCGTGCAGGCGGGCTCCTCCGAGTCCGGGAAGGAGTTCGCCGCGCAGTACGCCGAGGCCGTCTTCACCGCGCAGCAGACCCTCGCCGACGGCCAGACCTTCTACAAGGACCTCAAGTCCCGCCTCGCCCGGTACGGCCGCGCCGAGGACGACCTGCTCGTGCTGCCCGGCATCGCCCCCGTCATCGGCTCAACCGAGGCCGAGGCGAAGGCCCTGGAGCAGGAGCTCACCGACCTCCAGGTGCCGGAGTACGGTCTGGCTCAGCTCTCCGGGATGCTGGGCGTGGACCTGACCGGCCTGCCCCTCGACGGCCCGCTGCCCGACCTGCCCGAGGAGCGGGACATCAACGGCAACAAGAGCCGTTTCACGCTCGTCGCCGAACTCGCCCGCCGCGACGGCCTCAACCTGCGCGAGCTGATCGCCCGCCTCGGCGCCGGCCGCGGCCACCGGGTCTTCGCCGGCACGCCCGAGCAGATCGCCGACCAGCTGGAGCAGTGGTTCACCCAGGGCGCCGCCGACGGTTTCAACATCATGGCGCCCGTGCTGCCCACGGGTCTGACCGACTTCGTCGACCAGGTCGTGCCGATCCTCCAGCGCCGCGGACTCTTCCGCACCGAGTACACCGGCCGCACCCTGCGCGAGAACTACGGCCTGCCCCGCCCGGTCAACCGCCACACCGCCGCCGCCCGGCCGGTCTCCGCCTGACCCGGGGGAGGGCGGGTGCCCGTCGCGGCCGAGGAGCTCCGACCGGCACCCGCCCCGCACCGACCGGCACCCGCCCCGCACCGCCCGGGAGCGGACCGTACCGCCCGGGAGCGGACCGTACCGCCGTACCCGCGTTCGCCGGACCGCCGGGGCCGATCGCGTCAGACCGTCAGGACGATCTTGCCGCGGGTGCGGCCCGCCGCACTCAGTTCCCAGGCCTTGGCCGCCTCCGCCAGCGGCAGCGCGTGTTCCACGTTCACCGTGAGCTTCCCCGCGTCCGCCAGCTCCGCGAGGAAGGTCAGGCCGGCGGTGTCCGGACGCACCCACAGCTGGTGGGCGCCCTTCGCCGCGGCCTCCTGGTCGGCGATCGACACCACCCGGCCGGGCTGACCGACGAGTGACCGGAGCGTCTCGACGACGCCGTCCCCGTAGAAGTCCAGAGCCGCGTCCACGCCCCCGGGCGCGAGCTCGCGGACCCGGTCCGCCAGCCCCTCCCCGTACAGCACGGGCTCCGCGCCGAGCGAGCGCAGGTAGTCGTGGTTGTGCGCCCCGGCGGTGCCGATGACCCGCAGGCCGAGGGCGACCGCGATCTGCACGCCGAAGGAGCCCGTACCACCGGCCGCGGAGTGGATGAGGACGGTCTCGCCGGCCCGGACACCGACGCGGGTCAGCGACTGGTACGCGGTGAGCCCGGCCAGCGGGACGCCCGCGGCCTGTTCGAAGGTCAGCCCGCGCGGCTTGCGGGCGAGCGTCCGGACGGGGGCGGCGACCAGTTCGGCGTAGGTGCCGAGCTCCACCCACTCCTTGCGGACGTAGCCGTACACCTCGTCGCCCACGGCGTGGTCGAAGGTGTCCGGGCCGACCGCCTCGACGACACCGGCCACGTCCCAGCCGGGTATGACCGGGTGGCGGACTTCGAGGATCGGATCGAGATAACCGGCGGCGAGCTTCCAGTCCACCGGGTTGACCCCGGCGGCCTTGACGCGGACGAGCACCTCACCCGGCCCCACCTTGGGCTGTGGGGCGTCAACGAGCGTGAGGGAAGCCGGAGTTCCGTATGCGCTGTATGTGATGGCCTTCATGATCGCCCCAACGCGGCCTCCACTGCGGCTATTCCGGGACGGTCAGGCCGGCAGCGTGTTGCGGTGGGAGCGCCTGCGCGCCGCGCTGAAGAGCGCCTGGATCTGCGCGCCCGACTGCTCGACGTCGTCGAGGGGCGACGGGAAGGCCAGCCGTACGTCGCGGTGGCCGCGCCGCTCCTCCAGCCGCAGGGTGATCCCGTAGCGGTCCATGGCGAGCGGCAGGGCGCGCACGACCGCCGCCGTGGGCTGCGGCTGGACCAGGCGCAACAGCAGTGTGACGAGGTCGTGGTGCTCGTCGAGGAGGTGCGTGAGCATGCCCGCCTCGTACGCGGCGAGCGGGTCGGGGCCGGCCTCGTCCAGTTCCTCCAGTCCGACGTACGCGATGCCCTCGGCGGTCTCGAGCTCGGCGCGCTCGAACTCCATGCAGGTGGACTCGGCCCCGGACCCGGCGGACAGGTCGGAGTAGGGGGTCAGCAGCCGGCCCAGCACGGTGACGCGGGCGCGCACCCGGTCCCGTACGGGGGTGGGCGCCACGTCGGTGAACTCCAGCCGGATCGCGGGCCGGTGCTCCGCGTGGCCGCCGGGCTCGGCGGGGTGCAGGTGCAGCCGGCCCATGGGGTCGCCGCCGTCGAGGTGGCGGACTTCGGAGCGCAGGCCGTCAGTGATCACCGTCATGGAGTGGGCGGCGGCCAGGACCGACCGGATCCGCTCGGCGGCGGTGGGCAGGGCGGCCGAGAGTGCGGGGTCACCGAACAGGCGCATGCGGATCTCTCCATCATCCGTGTGGGTTAGGTTTGCCTAACCTAACTCATCTTGGGTCCCGGGAGTACCCGGCACCGCTCGTGTCGTTGTTGGGCTGAACGGGTGAAACACGAGAGGATGGGGGGATGCACATGAAGCGCGCGGCCGAGGCGGCCCGGTGAGCAGGTACGACGTCACCGACGAACAGTGGGAGGGGCTCGCGCAGGTGGTACCCCTGCGCAGTCGCAACGAATGGCCCTCCCGGGTGGACCACCGCACGATTCCCAAGTCGCCCGGGGCGACGGCGGCGGAGCAGCGGCGCTTCGTGGTGATCAGAGTCCAGATCTTCGCGGACGCGCGGGAGGTGGCCGAGTACCTGATCGCGCAGATCCCGGTGCTGCTCGACCTCACCGGCGCGGACAGCGAAGTGGCCAAGCGGATCCTGGACTTCAGCAGCGGGGTGGTCTTCGGGCTGGGCAGCGGGATGCACCGGGTGGACCGGAACGTCTTCCTCCTGGCGCCGGTCGGGACCGAGGTCGAAGGGATCGCGGCCGCGGCCGTCCCCCGATCGTAGGAAGGTCCCTACGAAGGAACGGTTCGCCGGGGCCGCGGGGGGTCCGGCGGCCCGTACCGTCCGGCGGATGGACGCCACCGCCGTCGCGTCGGGCGACGACACCCGCACCGATTCCCCCGAGGCCGGACCGTCCGGCGAGTCCTCCACGTCCCAGCCACCGCTCCCGGCCCGGTACGGCCCTCCCGCCGTGCCCACCGCCGCGGCGGCGGCCGGCGATCCGGCGGGAGGGGCCGGGACGCCCGGCGATCCGGGCCCGTCCGTACCTCCCGCGCCGGCCGCCGGTGCGGGCGCGGATCCCGTCGTGCCGGCGCAGGCGGCCCGGGGTGGCGACGCCGGCCGGCCCGCCGAGCCCGCGCAGCGGCAGCCGTACGCGCGGCCCGTGATCAGCGAGTTACGGCTGTCCGCCTTCGGGCGGCACCGGTCCGCAGCCTTCCCGCTGGGGCCCGTCACCCTCTTCGCGGGGCCGAGCGGCAGCGGCAAGTCCCAGGTCCTGGCCGCCTACGAGGCCCTGGCCGGGCTGGGCTCGGGCGCCACCCTCGAAACGGTCTTCCCCGACCCCGGGGCCCGCATCCCCGACGGCGCCGTCCCCGACGCCCAGCGGCGGCGCGGCTTCCGGCTCGGCTGTACGGTCGACGGCCCCGCCGGTCCCGTCCGGCTCGAACTCGCCGTCCAGGCCGAACCCGCCCTGCGGATCGTCGGCGAACGGCTCTCCCAGGGCGGGCAGATCCTGTTCGCCACCGCCCTGCGCGACCCGGGCCGGCGCTCGGTGCAGGCCTCCTGGCTGACCGGCGGCGCCGTCGGCGTCACCCGGGCCCCGCTGCCCGACGACCGGCTCGGCACCGCGCTGCTCCCGCTGCGGGTCGCCGGATCCACGGCCGGCCAGCGGCAGGTGCTGGCCGCCGCCGAGCAGGTGGTCGTGGCCCTGCGCTCGGTGTTCGCCTGCGACCCCCGCCCGGACCGGATGCGCGCGCCCGTCCCGCCGGGCGAGGGGCGGCTGCTGGGCGACTGCGCCAACCTGGCCGACGTCCTGCGCCGGACCCGCCACGAATGCGGGACCCGCCACGCGCTGCTGGCCGGGGCCGCGCGGACCGGCTGCGCGGGGCCCGTCGCCGGACTCGGCGTACGCGCCCCCGCGGGCGGCGCCGTCACCGCGGTCCTGGACCGTGGACCGGGTCGCCCCGCCACGGAACTGGCCCGGCTCGGCTCGGGTGAGCTCCGTTTCCTCGCGCTGGCGCTGGTCCTGCTCACCGGGCCGGGGGTGCTGGACATGGACCCGGCCGCCGAACTGCTCTCCGCGCGGCAGGCGCTGACCGTGCTGGCCGACGGCTTCGACCACGGGCTGGACGGGGGTCAGGCCGGCGAGCTGCTGCGGCTGGCGCTGCTGTCCTGCGGCCGCGGCCACGTCCGGCTGGTGGCGGCCGTGGGGGAGGGGACCGCGGCCGCCGCCCGCCGTCTGGGCGGAGTGTCGGTGGTAGACCTGTCGGTATGAACGAGACGCAGGAGCCCCGGCCGTCCGAGCGGCGGCCCGACGAACGGCTGGACGTGCTGCAGCGCAGGCTCGCGCAGTTCGCGGCGGCGCGCGGGTGGGAGCCGTACCACACCCCCAAGAACCTGGCGGTGGCGCTGAGCGTGGAGGCGGCCGAACTGGTCGAGATCTTCCAGTGGCTGACGCCGGAACAGTCGGCGAAGGTCATGGAGGAACCGGAATCCGCCCACCGCGTGGCCGATGAGGTCGCCGACGTGCTCGCGTATCTGCTGCAGTTCTGCGAGGTTCTCGGGGTGGATGTGCTGGATGCGCTCGCCGCGAAGATCGAGCGGAATGAACTGCGCTTCCCTGTAACGGGTGGTCCGACACCGAATCGTCACTCTTCGGAGTGATGGACTCCTCCACAATCACGTTTCTGTCCACATTTTCCGAATACCCCTGGCTTTACTGGCCCGTTGCCCTCACTCTGGGTAGTGGTGAGGACGGAATGTCGTGCGGACGGGGGACGGCATATGGATGCGGTACGGCTCATCGCGGCCGGCCGGCACGCGCTGGCACAGAGCGGGGCTGCGTGGGGCATCGTGGGCGAGGCCTGGCAGGCCCAGGCGCTCGCGCAGGGGATCGGGAGCTGGCTGGCGGTCACCGGGCCGCCGGAGCTGAGACCGGAGGCACGGGGACTGGGGGAAGCGGGAGGCAGAGGATGCGGGGTACTGGACCGGGCGGCCCTGCGCGGCGAGGGCAGCGCGCCCGAGTACCCGCCGCGAGCCGCACAGCTGAGCGGGGTGGCGGATCTCCGGCAGGCACTGCTCGCCCTCCAGGCACTCCTGGGCGAAGTGGGGATAGCCCTGGTCGGGGTGGCCTGCGGCACGGACGACGAGACCCTGTACTGGCAGTGCATAGAGTCGATCGACGCGGCTGACGAATCGAGCGACCGGGTACGGGCGCTCCTGCGCCGCATGACGGTACGCGAGCGGGGGTCAGCCTCGGGCGTGGCCTGAGCCGGGCACGGCCCGGTAGGGGCGGCGCGGCGAGCGGCACGGGCCGGGTCCCGCCGTGCGCGACGGGACCCGCACGGTCAGGCGGACCGGTGGGACGGGCTCTCGGTCCCGGCGGTGCGCTCTGCGGAGGACTGGAGATCGGCGTCGAGTTGCGACAGGTCGGCGTTCAGCGCCGCCATCAGCTCCTCCATCTGCTGCAGCAGGCCCTTCTCCGCCCCGCCGCCCGGGGCGGACACCGCGCGGTCCTGCTGCGCCCCGTGCGCTGCCTGTCCGCTCCGGTCGGTCTGTCGGGGGGTCTCCGGCACGGCCTCGTGGGACATGGCGGCCTCCTCGGCCCTGGCCCTTTCCCGCGGGGGAAGGGGGCGGTGGACGCACCGGCGCGAAGCCGCCGGCGCGCGGGCCGGGCGGTCCGGCTCCGCCCGCCCCAACGATCCCCGTCCGGGCCGGTCACTGGCGGCCCGGGGCCCCGACACGTCCGGTTGACGAAGATTCACCCTGGCGGCGCGGGCGGGGCAGGATGGAAGGCATGGATCTTCGCATTTTCACCGAGCCCCAGCAGGGCGCGAGCTACGACACCCTCCTGACCGTCGCCAGGGCCACCGAGGACCTCGGATTCGATGCGTTCTTCCGTTCCGACCACTACCTGCGGATGGGAGCCGCCGACGGTCTGCCCGGCCCCACCGACGCCTGGATCACCCTCGCGGGCCTGGCCCGCGAGACCAGGCGGATCCGCCTCGGCACCCTGATGACGGCCGGCACCTTCCGGCTGCCCGGAGTCCTCGCCATCCAGGTGGCCCAGGTCGACCAGATGTCCGGCGGCCGCGTCGAGCTGGGCCTGGGCGCGGGCTGGTTCGAGGACGAGCACAAGGCCTACGGGATCCCCTTCCCGGCGGACCGGATGTCCCGGCTGGAGGAACAGCTGGCCATCGTCACCGGTCTGTGGGCCACCGAGCCCGGTGCCACCTTCGACTACGCGGGCAACCACTACCGCGTGGAGAACTCGCCCGCGCTCCCCAAGCCCGTCCAGGCCAGGGTCCCGGTCCTCGTCGGCGGCCACGGGGCCAGGCGGACGCCGCGGCTCGCCGCGCGGTACGCGGACGAGTTCAACATGCCGTTCGCGTCGATCGCCGACAGCGAGCGGCAGTTCGGCCGGGTCCGGGAGGCCGCCGCACAGGTCGGCCGGGGGCCCGACGACCTCGTGTGCTCCAACGCCCTCGTGGTGTGCGTGGGCAAGGACGACGCCGAGGTGGCCCGCCGGGCGGCCGCCATCGGCCGGGACGTCGACGAGCTCAAGGCCAACGGCCTCGCAGGCTCCCCGGCCGAGGTCGTGGAGAAGATCGGTGCCTACGGCGCCGTCGGTTCCTCCCGCGTCTACCTTCAGCTGCTCGACCTCGACGACCTGGACCACCTGGAGCTGATCTCCGCCCAGGTGCTCTCCCAGCTCCGTTAGCGCAGGGGAGGACCGATGCCCCGCGCGACCCGCCCGCTCGCCGAAGTCCTGGCCCACCGGACCGTCGTCCTGGACGGCGGCCTCAGCAACCAGCTCGCCGCCCAGGGCTGCGACCTGACCGGAGGCCTCTGGACCGGCCGGGTGCTCGACGAGCGGCCGGTCCAGGTCGAGGCCGCCCACACGGCGTACGCGCGGGCCGGCGCCGAGGTGCTGATCACCGCCGCCTACCAGGTCGGCTACGAGGCCTTCGCCGCCCACGGCCGCGACCGCGACGCGACCACCGCCCTGCTGCACCGCAGCGTCGCGCTCGCCGCCCGGGCGGCCGAGGCCGCCGAGCACGAGGTGTGGGTGGCCGCCTCGGTCGGCCCGTACGGAGCGGTGCTGGCGGACGGCTCCGAGTACCGCGGCCGGTACGGCCTGAGCGTGCGCGAGCTCGCCGCGTTCCACCGCCCCCGCATCGAAGCCCTGCTCGCCGCGGGCCCCGACGTACTGGCCGTGGAGACCATCCCCGATCCGGACGAGGCCGCGGCGGTGCTCACCGTCCTCGCCGAGACGGACGCCCCGGCCTGGCTGAGCTACACCGTGGCCGACGGCCGCACCCGGTCCGGACATCCGCTGACCGGGGCCTTCGCGCTCGCCGCGCAGGCCCCCCAGGTCATCGCGGTCGGGGTCAACTGCTGCGACCCCGCGGACGTCCTCCCGGCCCTGGAAGCGGCGGCCTCCGTCACGGCCAAGCCCCTGCTGGCCTACCCCAACGACGGCTCCGTCTGGGAGCCGGCCACCGGCACCTGGCGGGCACCCGGGTCCATGCCCCCCTGGCCCACGGACGCCTGGCGCCGCACCGGAGCCCGGCTCATCGGCGGGTGCTGCCGCATCGGACCCGACCGGATCGCGGAACTGGCCCGGGAGCACGGCCGGCCGATCATGTGACGATGGGTCAACACCCGGTCACGTGGCGGTGAACCCGTGCAGGGCGTCCATCGCGCCCGGTCCCGCCGTCACTGGCGTTCGCAGCCGACGCCGTCGCCGTCACGGTCGAGGTGGCGGGCGTAGCCCGGGTCTCCCCGGCGGATCGGGGCCGCGCCCGCCGCCCGTACCGCGTCGCAGTTGCGGTACGAGACGCTGCCGCCGCCTGAGCCGGTGCCGTCACCGTCGGACGCCGGGGCGGTCGTCCGGGCGGCCGTGGGGGCAGGGGCGGGGACGGTGGAGGGTACATGGCGCTCCTGGAGCCGGACACGGTGCGGAGCGCGCGAGCCTATCCAGAAGGTTGAAGATCGTACTTGTTTTCGCCGGAATCCGTTGGCCCGAGCACGACCGGACAGTCATGCTGAACCGCATGTTCCTTACGATCACCACCACTGGGACCGCCGACAATCCGGCGACTGACCTGGGATTTCTCCTGCACAAGCACCCGGACCGGGTACGCGTGGAGAACCAGTCCCACGGCACCGCCCACGTGTTCTACCCCGAGGCCACGGCCGAGCGGTGCACGGCGGCCCTGCTGCTGGAGGTCGACCCCGTCGCGCTCGTCCGCCGCGGGAAGGGCAAGGGCCGGGGCGGAGCGCCCGACGCCGCGCTCGCCCAGTACGTCAACGACCGTCCGTACGCCGCCTCCTCGCTGCTCGCCGTCGCGCTCAGCGGGGTGTTCCGCACCGCCCTGAAGGGACAGTGCGTCCTGCGCCCGGAACTCCCGGACCGGGCGCGCCCACTGCGCGTCGAGATCCCCGTGCTCCCCGCACGCGGCGGAGCCGCGATGGTGCACCGGCTGTTCGACCCGCTCGGCTGGGACCTCGTACGGGCCGAGGCCGTACCGCTCGACGAACAGTTCCCCGAGTGGGGGGACTCCCGCTACGTACGCCTCGTGCTGGAGGGCGAGCTGCGCCTCGCCGATGCCCTGCGCCAGCTCTACGTGCTCCTGCCCGTCCTCGACGACGCCAAGCACTACTGGATCGCCTCCGACGAGGTCGACAAGCTGCTGCGCGCCGGGGACGGCTGGCTCGCCGCGCACCCCGAGCACGCGCTGATCAGCTCCCGTTACCTGGCCCGCCACAAGCGGCTGACCCAGGACGCCATCGAGCGGCTGGAACTGGTCCGCCTCGCCGAGTCCGACGGCAGCGAGGTCGAGGAACTCGACAACGCCGTCGACGAGACGCGCGACACGCAGGAGCGCCCCGTACCGCTCGCCGCGCGGCGGCGCGAGGCGATCCTCACCGCCCTGCGCGCCGCCGGCGCCCAGCGGGTGCTGGACCTCGGCTGCGGACAGGGCCAGTTGGTGCAGGCGCTGCTGGGGGACCCCGCGTACACCGAGATCGTCGGCATGGACGTCTCCGTGCGGGCCCTGACCATCGCCGCCCGGCGGCTGCGGCTGGAGCGGATGGGAGAGCGGCAGCGCTCCCGCGTCACGCTGTTCCAGGGTTCGCTCGCCTACACCGACAAGCGGCTGGCCGGCTACGACGCGGCCGTGCTCAGCGAGGTCATCGAGCACCTCGACCCGGAGCGGCTGCCCGCGCTGGAGTACGCGGTGTTCGGCTCGGCCCGCCCCCGCACGGTCCTCGTCACCACCCCGAACGTCGAGTACAACGTCCGCTGGGAGACCCTCCCGGCCGGGCACGTCCGGCACGGCGACCACCGCTTCGAGTGGACCCGCGAGGAGTTCCGCGCCTGGGCGGGACAGGTCGCCGCACGCTTCGGCTACACGGTCGCGTACGTACCCGTCGGCGACGACGACCCCGAGGTCGGGCCGCCGACCCAGATGGCCGTCTTCACCCAGGACGACGCCCACCCCGCCACCACCACCGACTCCCCGAAGGAGGGCGAGGCAGCATGACCACCACCGAGAACAAGCGCACACTTCCCGTCACCGACCTGTCCCTCGTCGTCCTGATCGGGGCCACCGGATCGGGCAAGTCCACCTTCGCCCGCAAGCACTTCAAGCCCACCGAGGTCATCTCCTCCGACTACTGCCGGGGCCTGGTCTGCGACGACGAGAACGACCAGAGCGCGAGCCGGGACGCCTTCGACGTCCTGCACTACATCGCCGGCAAACGCCTCGCCGCCGGCCGTCTGACCGTCGTCGACGCCACCAGCGTGCAGGCCGACGCCCGCCGGCAGCTCGTCGCGCTCGCCCGCGAGCACGACGTGCTGCCCATCGCCATCGTCCTGGACATGCCCGAACAGGTCTGCGCCGAGCGCAACGCGGCCCGCCCCGACCGGGCCGGCCTGCCCCGCGCGGTCATCCAGCGGCACCGCCGCGACCTGCGCCGCTCCCTGCGCGGTCTGGAGCGCGAGGGCTTCCGCAAGGTGCACGTGCTGCGCTCCGTCGAGGAGGCCGAGGCCGCCGAGGTCGTCCTGGAGAAGCGGTTCAACGACCTCACCCACCTCACCGGCCCCTTCGACATCGTCGGTGACGTCCACGGCTGTTCCTCCGAGCTGGAGACCCTGCTCGGCAAGCTCGGCTACGAGGACGGCGTCCACCCCGAGGGCCGCACGGCCGTCTTCGTCGGCGACCTCGTCGACCGCGGCCCCGACAGCCCGGGCGTCCTGCGCCGCGTGATGGGCATGGTCAAGTCCGGCAACGCCCTGTGCGTGCCCGGGAACCACGAGAACAAGCTCGGCCGTTACCTCAAGGGCTCCAAGGTCCAGCAGACCCACGGCCTCGCCGAGACGATCGAGCAGCTCTCCCACGAGCCGCCGGAGTTCGTCGAGGAGGTGCGGGAGTTCATCCGCGGCCTCGTCAGCCACTACGTCCTCGACGGCGGGAAGCTGGTGGTCTGCCACGCCGGGCTGCCCGAGAAGTACCACGGCCGTACCTCCGGCCGGGTCCGCTCGCACGCCCTGTACGGGGAGACCACCGGCGAGACCGACGAGTTCGGCCTGCCCGTGCGCTACCCGTGGGCCGAGGACTACCGTGGCAAGGCCGTCGTCGTCTACGGCCACACCCCCGTCCCGAACACCGCCTGGATCAACAACACCATCTGCCTCGACACCGGAGCCGTCTTCGGCGGCCGGATGACCGCCCTGCGCTGGCCCGAGCGCGAACTGGTCGACGTACCGGCCGAGAAGGTCTGGTACGAGCCGGTCAAGCCGCTCGTCACCGAGGTGCCGGGCGGGCATGACGGACGCCCGCTGGACCTGGCCGACGTCCACGGGCGCCGGGTCGTGGAGACCCGGCACCTGGGCAACGTCGCCGTCCGCGAGGAGAACGCGGCCGCCGCCCTGGAGGTCATGAGCCGCTTCGCCGTGGACCCGCGACTGGTCCCGTACCTGCCGCCCACCATGGCGCCGACCGCGACCTCCCGCGAGGACGGCTACCTGGAGCACCCGGCCGAGGCCTTCGCCCAGTACCGCCACGACGGCGTCGACCGGGTGGTGTGCGAGGAGAAGCACATGGGCTCCCGTGCCACCGTCCTGCTCTGCAAGGACGCCGACGCCGCCCGCGAGCGGTTCGGCGCGGACGGTCCGACCGGATCCGTGTACACGCGCACAGGCCGGCCCTTCTTCCACGACCCCGAGGTGACCGAGGAGGTCCTGGCGCGGCTGCGCGCCGCGGTCACCGGCGCCGGACTGTGGGAGGAGCTGGGCACCGACTGGCTGCTGCTCGACGGGGAACTCCTGCCCTGGTCCCTGAAGTCGGGCGGCCTCCTGCGCAACCAGTACGCCGCCGTGGGCGCCGCGTCGCGGACCGTCTTCCCCGGTGCCGTCGCAGCCCTGGAGGCGGCGCTCGCGCGCGGCGTCGACACCGGCGCCCTGCTGGAGCGCCAGCGTGCCCGGGCCGCGGACGCGACGGCCTTCACCGAGGCCTACCGCCGCTACTGCTGGACCACCGACGGGCTGGACGGCGTACGGTTCGCGCCGTTCCAGCTGCTGGCCGTGGCCGGGCGGTCGCTGGCCGCCGTACCCCACGACGAGCAGCTGGCGTGGCTCGACCGGCTGGTCGAGGCCGACGATCCGGGCACGCCGGGCGGCACCGGGCTGCTGCGCCGCACCGCCCGGATCCTGGTGGACACCGGGGACGAGGAGTCCGTGCGGGCCGCCACCGACTGGTGGCTGGAGCTGACGGCCGCCGGCGGCGAGGGCATGGTCGTCAAGCCGCTCCGGGCCTACGCCCGCGACGGCAAGGGCCGACTGGTCCAGCCCGGGGTGAGGGGGGCCGGGGGGGCCGTGGGGGGGGGTCGAGGAGCCGGTCTTCGCGGTCCTCGCGCTGGAGTCGGAGCCGGTCGACCCGCGGCTGTGACGGCCACGACGACGGCCGTGGCCGCGGCCGTCGGCGTAAAGGCGGAGCCCCCGTACGGCCTCGAATTAGGTCGTATGGGGGAACTTTCGCGGTGAAAGCCGGGGAACCACGGGCGGGATCGTTCATCCAGGGCAGCGGAACGACCGTGACCCTGGAAGGACGGAACGTCACCTATGAAGATGACCGCGCGCGGAAGCATTGCGGCGCTCTTGACCTGTATGGCAGCGGCCGGTGTGGCCACCCCGGCCGCGGCCGACGGGGTGCCGGTGGGCGTCCCGCTCGAAGGTGTGGAGACCACGACCGGCCTGGCCGTGCCGCGGATCGCCACCGCGGTGCCGCTGCCGGTCGTCGGAGCGCCCGAGGCCCCCCGCATGCACAAGGGGGACATGCTTCCCACGCCGCTGCTCCCGGCGGTCCCGATCGCCACCGAGCTCGGCGACACCCTGGTGACCTCTCCGCTGCCGAACCTGGTGGGCCGCCCGGAGACGGACGGCGAGGGCTCCGTGGAGTCGCCCGCCACCACCGTCCGCACCCGTACCCCGGGCGCGGTCGTCGGTTCCCCGCTCACGATGCCGGACGGGTCCAACTCCGGGCTGCCGAACCTGACCACCCCCAAGCTGGGTCTCCTCGCGCCGGAGATCACGGGTGCGCCGGAAGCGCTCCTCGGTGTCGGCCTGCCCCGCTGAGCCGACGCCACCTCAAAAGGCCGCCCGGTCTGCGAACGTGTACGACATGGGATTCCACGTCGACTCCGAGACCGGGCGGCTGCGCCGCGTCATCCTCCACCGGCCCGACCTGGAGCTGAAGCGGCTCACACCGAGCAACAAGGACGCGCTCCTCTTCGACGACGTGCTGTGGGTGCGCAGGGCGCGTCAGGAGCACGACGGCTTCGCGGACGTGCTGCGGGACCGGGGCGTGGAGGTCCATCTCTTCGGGGACCTGCTGTGCGAGGTGCTGGACGTCCCGGAGGCCAAACGCCTGGTCCTGGACCGGGTCTTCGACGAGAAGGAGTACGGGCCGCTCGCCACCGATCACCTGCGGGCCGTCTTCGACGGGCTGACCCCGGCGGCGCTGGCGCAGGCGCTGGTCGGCGGCATGACCAAGCGCGAGTTCCTGGAGCGGCACGCCGAGCCCGTGTCCGTACGCTTCCACGCCCTGGACCTCGACGACTTCCTGCTGGGGCCGCTGCCCAACCACCTCTTCACCCGTGACACCTCCGCATGGATCTACGACGGGGTGTCGATCAACGCGATGCGCTGGCCCGCCCGGCAGCGCGAGACCGTGCACTTCGAGGCGATCTACCGCCACCACCCGCTCTTCACCGCCTCCGGGGCCTTCCACTACTGGTCACAGGGCCAGGTGGACTACCCCTCGACGATCGAGGGCGGTGACGTCCTCGTCATCGGCAACGGCGCCGTGCTGATCGGGATGAGCGAGCGGACCACGCCGCAGGCGGTGGAGATGCTGGCGCGCGGCCTGTTCGCCGCCGGTTCGGCGACCTCCATCGTGGCCCTCGACATGCCGAAGCACCGGGCCTTCATGCACCTGGACACCGTGATGACGATGGTCGACGGAGATACGTTCACTCAGTACGCGGGGCTCGGCATGCTCCCCTCCTACACGATCGAGCCGGGTGACGGGGGCAACGAGCTGAAGGTGACCGACCACCCGGCGGAGCACATGCACCGGGCCATCGCGGCGGCGCTCTCGCTCGACTCGATCCGGGTGCTCACCGCGACCCAGGACGTGCACTCGGCACAGCGCGAGCAGTGGGACGACGGGTGCAACGTGCTCGCCGTCGAGCCGGGCGTGGTCGTCGCCTACGAACGGAACGTGACCACCAACACGCACCTGCGCAAGCAGGGCATCGAGGTGATCGAGATCCCGGGCAGCGAGCTGGGGCGGGGCCGGGGCGGACCGCGCTGCATGAGCTGTCCCGTGGAGCGGGACGCCGTCTGAGCAGGAAGGTCCCCGGCGGGGCGCGGGAGAGGTCACACCACAGGCTCTGTATATCAATACGGTGCGTCGTATAGACTTCCAGCATCCCCTGTCACCGTGACGCTGGAGCGACCCCATGGCCCCCGACCTCAAAGGCCGCAGTTTTCTCAAGGAGCTGGACTTCACGGCCGCCGAGTTCCGCGGCCTGGTCGAGCTCGCCGCCGACCTGAAGGCGGCCAAGAGGGCCGGGGTCGAGCAGCGCCTGCTCCGGGGCCGGAACATCGCTCTGATCTTCGAGAAGACCTCGACGCGCACCCGCTGCGCCTTCGAGGTCGCCGCCGCAGACCAGGGCGCCCACACCGTCTACCTCGACCCGGCCGGCTCCCAGATGGGGCACAAGGAGTCGGTCCGGGACACCGCCCGGGTGCTGGGCCGCATGTTCGACGGGATCGAGTACCGGGGCGACAGCCAGGAGGCCGTCGAGGAGCTCGCCGCGCACTCCGGCGTCCCCGTCTTCAACGGCCTGACCGACGACTGGCACCCCACCCAGATGCTCGCCGACGTCCTCACGATGACCGAGCACAGCACCAAGCCGCTGAACCGTATCGCCTTCGCCTACCTCGGCGATGCCCGCTTCAACATGGGCAACTCGTACCTCGTGACCGGTGCGCTGCTGGGCATGGACGTACGGATCGTCGCGCCCAAGGAGTACTGGCCCGCCGAACAGGTGGTGGCCGAGGCGCGCAGGCTCGCGGCGGACAGCGGCGCGCGGATCACCCTGACCGAGGAGGTCGCCGAGGGGGTCGCGCAGGCCGACTTCGTCGTCACCGACGTCTGGGTGTCCATGGGGGAGCCCAAGGACGTCTGGGACGAGCGGATCGCGGCCCTGGCCCCGTACGCCGTCACCATGGACGTGCTGCGGGCCACCGGGAACCCGGACGTGAAGTTCATGCACTGCCTGCCGGCCTTCCACGACCTGGGCACCAAGGTGGCCCGGGAGATCCACGAGCGGCACGGGCTCGACTCGCTGGAGGTGACGGACGAGGTGTTCGAGTCGGAGCACTCCATCGTCTTCGACGAGGCCGAGAACCGGCTGCACACCATCAAGGCCGTACTCGTCGCCACGCTCGGCCGGCCCGGCCCGGGTGACGCATAGTCATACGAGGGATCGCCGCCCCTGGGGTGGGCGCGGTCAGGCGTCGGCCGGAAGGAGCCGCCGCGAGGGCAGGGTGAACCACACCGCCTTGCCGTGCGGCGTGCGGCGGTGGCCGCAGGCCGAGCTCAGGGTCCGGACCAGCAGGAGGCCGCGGCCGTGCTCCTGCCAGGGGTCGGGGTGGGCGTCACCGGGCCGGGCCGAGAGGGCACCGGGCGGCTGCGGGTCGCCGTCGTGGACCTCGACCCGGCAGCCGTTCGCCAGGAGTTCCACGACCAGCTCGATCGGGGCGCAGGGCGGGGTGTGCTGCACCGCGTTGGCGACCAGTTCCGCGGTCAGCAGCTCCGCGGTGTCGCCGTCGGCGGGCGCGTCGGCGTCGGCCAGCGCCGTGCGGACGAGGGCGCGGGCGAGGGGTACTGCGGCCGCCGAGTGGGGCAGGGTGATCCGCCAGGCGGGGGGTGCGGGCACTGCAGGATCTTCCTTTCCGTGCGGGGCCGCATCGCGTCGGCGGCCGGGCCGGGGGACTCTCGCCGTGGGTCCGTGCCTGCCGGCTCGCGCCGGGGGTGCGTGGTTCCGTGGGGTTCGGGCTCGGTGGGGGAACTATCTATTTCAACGATACGGAGTCGAAATTCGATCCCGTGAGGCACCCCTGGCCCCGAGAGCAGGCCGCCAGGGCCAGGTGTGTAGCGTTTCTCTGACGATGGTCACGATCTGGTGATAACGTCGGTCGTGTGAGCCCCTTCACCGGTTCCACACCAGCGACCGAACGGTGGCACCACCTCCGGGTCACCCGGCAGGACGGCGTCGCCACCGTCACCTTCGACCGCCCCGAGAAGATCAACGCGCTCACCTTCGGCGCCTACGCCGACCTGCGCGATCTGCTCGCCGAACTGTCCCGCGAGCGGTCCGTGCGCGCCCTCGTCCTGGGCGGCGAGGGCCGCGGCTTCTGCTCCGGCGGAGACGTCGACGAGATCATCGGCGCCACCCTCGCCATGGACACCGCCCAGCTCCTCGACTTCAACCGGATGACCGGCCAGGTGGTCCGCGCGATCCGCGAATGCCCCTTCCCCGTGATCGCCGCCGTGCACGGGGTGGCCGCCGGAGCCGGCGCCGTCCTCGCGCTCGCCGCCGACTTCCGCATCGCCGACCCCACCGCACGCTTCGCCTTCCTCTTCACCCGCGTCGGCCTCTCCGGCGGCGACATGGGCGCCGCCTACCTGCTGCCCCGCGTCGTCGGCCTCGGCCACGCCACCCGCCTGCTGATGCTCGGCGAGCCCGTCCACGCCCCCGAGGCCGAACGGATCGGCCTGCTCAGCGAGCTCACCGAGGAGGGCAAGGCCCACGTACGGGCCGCCGAACTCGCCGCCCGCCTCGCCGCCGGCCCCTCCCTCGCCCACGCACAGACCAAGGCGCTGCTCACCGCCGAACTCGACATGCCGCTGGCCGCCTCCGTCGAGCTCGACGCGGCAACCCAGGCCCTGCTCATGAACGGCCAGGACTACGCGGAGTTCCACGCGGCCTTCACCGGGAAGCGGCCGCCGGAGTGGAAGGGCAGGTAACGCCATGCCGCACGGCAGCGCATTGCGGGTCGCCGTCGTCGGCGGCGGACCGGGTGGACTGTACGCCGCCGCGCTGCTGGCCCGCCGGGGCCACACCGTGGAGGTGTGGGAACGCAACGCCCCGGACGACACCTTCGGCTTCGGCGTCGTCCTCTCCGACGAGACCCTCGGCGGCATCGAACGGGCCGACACCGTCGTCCACGCGGCCCTCAGCGCCGAGTTCGTACGCTGGGACGACGTCGACATCGTGCACCGCGGACGACTGCTCACCTCCGGCGGTCACGGCTTCGCCGCCATCGGCCGGCGCCGGCTCCTGGAGATCCTGCACGAGCGGTGCGCCCGCCTCGGCGTCCGGCTCCGCTTCCGCACCGAGGCCCCGGACCTCACCGAGCTGCGGGCCACCCACGACCTGGTGGTCGCGGCCGACGGCGTGCACAGCGCGATCCGCGAGGCCGACGCCGCCCACTACGGGCCCACCCTCACCCCCGGCCGCTGCCGCTACATCTGGCTCGCCGCCGACTTCGCCTTCGACGCCTTCCGCTTCGAGATCGCCGAGACCGAGCACGGCGTCATGCAACTGCACGCCTACCCGTACGCCACGGACGCCTCCACCGTCATCGTCGAGATGCGCGAGGAGGTCTGGCGGGCGGCCGGCCTCGACCTCTGCGACGAGGAAGAGTCGGCGGCGCGCTGCGCCAAGATCTTCAGCGAGGCCCTGCGCGGACGGCCCCTGCACGGCAACCGCTCCACCTGGACGCAGTTCCGCACCGTCGTCAACGAGCACTGGTCGCACGGCAACGTGGCACTCGTCGGCGACGCCGCGCACACCGCCCACTTCTCCATCGGCTCCGGCACCAAACTGGCGGTCGAGGACGCCCTCGCCCTCGCCGAGGCCCTGGACGCGTCCGAAGGGGACGTACCGGCCGCCCTGACCGCGTACGAGACGGCCCGCCGCCCGGCGGTCGCCAGCACCCAGCGGGCCGCGGCCGCCAGCAGCCGCTGGTTCGAGGACGTCGCCGGATACCTCGACCAGCCCGCCCGGCAGTTCGCCTTCAACCTCCTCACCCGCAGCCGCCGCGTCACGCACGACAACCTGCGGCTGCGCGACGAACGCTTCACCCGCGCCGTGGAACGCGACTTCGGCTGCCCGGACGAGGCCACCCCGCCCATGTTCACCCCGCTCACCCTGCGCGGCCTCACCCTGCGCAACAGGGTCGTCGTCTCACCCATGGACATGTACTCGGCCCGCGACGGCGTGCCCGGCGACTTCCACCTCGTCCACCTCGGCGCGCGGGCGCTGGGCGGCGCCGGACTGATCATGACGGAGATGGTCTGCGTCAGCCCGGAAGGCCGCATCACCCCCGGCTGCACCGGCCTCTACACCCGGGAACAGGCCGAAGCGTGGCGGCGGATCACCGACTTCGTCCACACCTCGGCGCCCGGCGCCGCACTCGGCGTCCAGCTCGGCCACTCCGGCCGCAAAGGCTCGACCAGGCTGATGTGGGAGGGCATGGACGACCCCCTCCCCGAAGGTAACTGGCCGCTGGTGGCCGCCTCAGCCCTGCCCTACCGGCCCGGCGTGTCCGCCCTCCCGCGCGCCCTGGACCCGGCGGACCTCACCGCCCTGCGCTCCGACTTCGCGGCGGCCGCCGTCCGCGCCGCCGACTGCGGCTTCGACCTGCTCGAACTGCACTGCGCCCACGGCTACCTGCTCTCCGGCTTCCTCTCGCCGCTGACCAACCACCGCACCGACGCCTACGGCGGATCCCTGGAGAACCGGCTGCGCTTCCCGCTGGAGGTCTTCGACGCCGTCCGCGCGGTCTGGCCCGAGGACCGCCCCATGACGGTCCGCCTCTCGGCCACCGACTGGGCGCCCGGCGGCACCACGCCCGAGGAGGCGGTGGAGATCGCCGCCGCGTTCGCCGCCCGCGGCGCGGACGCCATCGACGTCTCCACCGGCCAGGTCGTCGCAGACGAGGCCCCCGAATACGGCCGCTCGTACCAGGCCCCGTACGCCGACCGGATCCGCAACGCGCTCGGCGTCCCCGTCATCGCCGTCGGGGCCATCTCCTCCTGGGACGACGTCAACTCCCTGCTGCTGGCGGGCCGGGCCGACCTGTGCGCCCTCGGCCGCCCCCACCTCTACGACCCCCACTGGACCCTGCACGCGGCCGCCGACCAGTCCTACGAAGGCCCGGCCGCCCCCTGGCCGACCCCTTACCGAGCCGGCAGCCGCAAGCCCCCCACGGGCCGGGGCTGACCCGCTCAGGCCGGGACGATCAGGACCCGGTCCTCCAACGGCACGTAACCCAGCCGGAGGCAGACGCCGTTGCTCGTCGCATTGGCCAGGTCGGTGAAGAGGACGATCTCGGAGGCCCCGGCCGCGTACCCGCGGCCGCGGAGCCCGGGCGGGGTGTAGACGGGCCCGATGCGAGAGGTGGAGCCGATCGGACGGGAGTGGGCGGCCGTGACCGGCAGGCCGAGCCGCCGGGAAGGAATCCCGGCCGACGGCCGGATCCAGGGGGCGATCCTGCGGGGCGGGGCCGGGAGGGGCGGGTTGACCGTGGGGTCCCTCCGGGGGGTCTCCTCGGCTCGCGCCAGGCGGCGGCGGTCCTGCCGTACGGCCACGGTTGCGCGCTCGTCCTGCGGGGACCTCCCTGCACGCCCCCACTCCCGCTCCGGCAACGCAGCGGCTGTCCGGGCACGACACCCCCGCAAGGGGGGGGGACCCGGCGGAGTGTCCCCGAAGGACGAGCCCGCGACCCAGCCCGCCTGCCCACGACAAGGC
>NZ_JOBX01000069.1:0-47792 GCF_000720645.1 Streptomyces sp. NRRL S-378 | reverse complement strand
ATCGAAGGCCTCCGCGAACACCGGGAAGGCCCCGTACAGCTCACGCCCCATCCCCAGGCGCTGCGCACCCTGCCCCGTGAACAGCACCGCCAGACGGCCCGTACCGGCGACCGAACCCGTCACCTCCCCGTCCGCGACGGCACGCAGACCCGCGACGGCCTCCGCGCAGTCGGCGGCGACGACCACCGCCCGGTGCTCCAGCGCCGCACGCGACGTGACCAGCGAGTACGCGATGTCCGCGGCGCGCGCCGACCCGTCGCCCTCGATGCGATCAGCCAGCCGGGCGGCCTGAGCCCGCAGGGCCTCCGCCGACTTCGCGGACACCGCGAACGGCAGCGGGCCGCCCACGGGCCCGGCCGCGGACGCGGCCGTCTCCTCGGCGGGCGCCTCCTCGATGACGACGTGCGCGTTCGTACCGCTCACGCCGAACGACGAGACACCGGCACGACGCGGACGCCCGTTCCGCGGCCACGGGCGGGCCTCGGTCAGCAGCTCGACGGCGCCTGCGGTCCACTCGACGTGCGGGGTGGGCTCGTCGGCGTCGCCTCGATCGGGTCACCGAGCACGGTGCCCGTGCCGTGCGCCTCGACCACGTCCACATCCGCCGTGGTCAGACGACCGTTCGCCAGCGCCTGACGGATGACGCGCTCCTGCGAAGGACCGTTCGGGGCCGTCAGACCGTTCGAGGCACCGTCCTGGTTCACCGCGGAACCCCGCACCACCGCGAGCACCGGATGCCCGTTGCGGCGCGCGTCCGACAACCGCTCCAGGAGGATGACGGCGGCGCCCTCGGCCCAGGCGGTGCCGTCGGCGCCGGCCGAGAACGCCTTCGCACGGCCGTCCTCGGCGAGTCCGCGCTGGCGGGAGAACTCCACGAACACGCCCGGCGTGGCCATCAGGGCCACTCCCCCGGCGAGCGCCATCGAGCATTCGCCCTGACGCAGCGACTGGGCGGCCAGGTGCAGGGCGACCAGGGAGGAGGAGCAGGCGGTGTCGACCGTGACGGCCGGCCCCTCCAGCCCCAGGGTGTAGGAGACGCGGCCGGAGGCGACGCTGCCCGCGGTGCCGATGCCCAGGTAGCCCTCGGTGCCCTCGGGCACCTGCTGGATGTTGCTGGCGTAGTCGTGGTGCATCACACCGCTGAACACGCCGATGTGGGTGCCGCCCAGCGAGGTGGGGTCGATTCCGGCCCGCTCGACGGTCTCCCAGGAGGTCTCCAGCAGGAGCCGCTGCTGCGGGTCCATCGCGAGGGCCTCGCGGGGCGAGATCCCGAAGAACGCGGCGTCGAAGTCGGCCATCTCCGGCAGGAAGCCGCCGTGGCGGGTGTACGAGGTGCCGGGGTTCGCGGGGTCCGGGTGGTAGAGGCGCTCCAGGTCCCAGCCCCTGTTGTCGGGGAACTCGGTGATGGCGTCGGTGCCTTCGGCGACCAGCCGCCACAGCTCCTCGGGCGAGGTCACCCCACCCGGCAGCTTGCAGCCCATGGCGACGATGGCGATGGGCTCGTCGGAGACCCCCGTGTGCGGGTGGTCGGCGACGGGCTCGCCCGACGGACCGCCGAACAGCCGCTTGCGCAGGTAGGCGGCGACGGCAGCGGGCTTGGGGTGATCGAAGGCGAGGGTGACCGGGAGTCGCAGCCCGGACTCCTCGGTGAGGCGGTTGCGCAGTTCGACGGCGGTCGCCGAGGTGAAGCCGAGCTCCTTGAAGCTGCGGGTGGTGTCGAAGGAGGTGAGGCCGGTGATGGCACGCACCTGTTCGGCGACGAGTTCGGTCAGCAGCCGGTCCTGCTCGGTCTCCGGGTGCCCCTCGAAACGGGCCTTGAACGCCTGCGAGTGGTCCTCGTCGGGAGCCACGGCCGTGGTGCGCGGTGTGTCGATGAGGTCGGCCAGCAGCGCCGGCACCTCCCCGTCGGGCAGGGCGGCGATGTCGGGCCGTATGGCGGTCAGCTGTGCCTGCGCGACGGTGTGCGCGGCGTCGAACATGGCCAGGGCCTCCTGCGCGGCGAGCATGCCGGTGCCGGTCGGCCGGGCGCGGCCGGGCGTCTCGGCCGCCGCGCCGTCCCAGGGGCCGAGCACGAAGGAGAGCGCGGGCAGTCCCAGGGCGTGGCGGTGGCCGACGAGGGCGTCGAGACCGGCGGCTGCAGCAGCCGCCATGCCGTGGCCGGGGGTCCCCAGGATGCCGTCGGCAGGGGGGACCACGATGAACGTGGCGAGCGTGGAGTCCTTGGTCAGCTCGTGCAGGTTCACCGCCCCCTGGAGGGCGAGACGGCGGCCCTGGACCGTGTCCAGGTCCTCACGGCCCGCGGTGTGGACGACCGCGGTGACGGGCGGCTCGGCCCTGGCGAGGAGCTTGCCCACGGCCCTGCGGTCGGCGACGTCGCAGGCTTCGAGTCGGGCGTCGGCGCCGCCGCGGGCCAGTTCTGCCTGGAGAGCGGCGGCCGCCGCGTCGTTGCGGCCGCCACCGCTGACGAGCAGCACGCGGCGGGCCCCGTACACGTCGACGAGATGGCGGGCGATGCTCTCGGCGGCGACACCGTCGGCACCGGTCAGCAGGACCGTTCCGGTGACGTCGGGAGCGGAGCCGGACCCGACGCCGTGGCCGGCGCCGCGGGCGCCCGCGGCCGAGACGGACGCGCGGACGAGCCTCGGGCGGAGCAGGACACCGTCCCTGATCGCCGACTGCGGCTCCTGGGAGGCGAAGGCCGTGGCGAGGGCGGTGGCGGTGCGGAGGTCGTCGAGGCTCTCGTCGGCGCCGAGGTCGGTCAGTACGAACCTCTCCGGGTGCTCTGCCTGGTAGGAACGGACCAGACCCCAGACGGCGGCGTGTGCCATGCCGTCCAGGTCGTCGTCAGGTCCTGTGGCGACGGCGTCGCAGGTGACCACCGTGAGCGGCACCATGGCGGTGCGCTCCTCGGCCAGCCACGCGTCCAGGCCCTGGGCGACCCGGGCCACGAGGGCCTCGATCGCCTCGGCCCGGCGGCAGGTGCTCTCGTCGGCCTCACCGAGGAACAGCATGGCCACATCGGGGGCGGGGGCACCTGCGGCGAGTTCGTCGAGGAAGGAGTCGAGCGCGTCGACGCCGGCGAGTCCGTCCACTTCCGCGAGGTTGGCGAGCCCGCCCAGCGCGAGGTGGGTGTCGACCGTGTTGCCGAGGTCCTCCAACGTGGTGGTCAGGCCGGTGCCGTAGAGGTCACCGGCGACCGCCCAGTGGCCGGGGACGACCTCGGGGGCGGACACGGACGGCAGCGGTAGCCAGTCGGTGCGGAACAGGGACTCGTAGCGGCCGTCGCCCGAGGCGCGCAGCCGGGCGGGGCGTTCCAGCAGGACGTGCCGCTTGATCTTCCCGGAGGCGGTTCGGGGGATGCGGTCGATCTCGTAGAGCTCCTCGGGGATCTTGTGGTAGGCCAGGCGCTCCCGGCACGCCTCGTACAGGCGCTCCAGGTCGAGTCCCTGCGGGCCGGGAACGAGGAAGGCCACCGGTACCTCGCCGAGCACCCGATGGGGCTTGCCCGCGACCGCGACGTCGGCGACGCCGGGCACACCGCGCAGGACCTCCTCCACCTCGCCGGGGTGGATGTTCTCCCCGCCGCGGATGACGAGTTCCTTGATGCGGCCGGTGACGGTGAAGTAGCCCTGCTCGTCGCGGCGCGCGAGGTCGCCGGTGCGGAACCAGCCGTCGCTCATCGCCTCGGCGGTGGCCTCCGGCTGGTTGTGGTAGCCGACCATCACGCTGGCGCCCTTGACCCAGACCTCGCCCTCCTCTCCGGTGGCGACGTCCACTCCCGTCTCGGGATGGACCAGGCGCACGCCGAGGCCGGGGACGGGCAGTCCGCAGGAGCCCTCGACGCGCGCGCCGGTGGGCCAGTTGATGGTGATGGAGCCGCAGGTCTCGGTGGATCCGTAGGCGTCGAGCAGCGGGGCCCCGAAGACCTCTTCGAAGGACTGGCGCAGCTCGGCTGTGGTGATGGCGCCGCCCACCAGGCACATGCGCAGTTCCGGGGCGGTGAACCCGCGCTCACGGGCGGCCTGGACCAGGTAGTGGTACATCGTCGGCACACCGGCGAGGAAGGTGGCGTTCTCCTCGCGGACGGCGTCGAGGATCTCGTCGGCGGAGAAGCCGTCGACGATCCGGGCCGTGGCGCCGACGGCGGTCACCGTGAGCACGCAGACGATGTGCGCGAGGCTGTGGAAGAGCGGCAGCGGCCAGACCACACGGTCCTGCTCGGTCAGACCCGGAATGGGCGCGTAGCAGGCGGCGACGGACGTGAGGCAGTTGCGCTGGGTGGACAGCACCCCCTTGGGACGACCGGTGGTCCCGGAGGTGTAGAGCATCCAGGCGACGTCATCGAGGCCGAGGTCGTCGTGGGCGGGCTGGGCCGGTTCGGTGGCGGCCAGCGTCTCGAAGGCGGTGGTGCCCTTGGGGGCGCCGGCGGGGATCCCCTCGTTGCCGGTGACGACCACGCGGATGTGGGGGCGGTCCTTGAGGAGCCGGGCGACGAGCTCGATCCGGGAGGGCTCCGTGATGACGACACGGGCACCGCTGTCGTCGAGGAGGTAGGAGAGCTCGGACTCCGTGAGGCGGGGGTTGAGCGGCACGCCGACACCGGCCGCCCTGGTGATCGCGAGATAGCTCTCGACGAACTCCACGCTGTTGCCGTGCAGGATCGCGGCCCGGTCGCCCGGCTGCAGCCGCAGTCCCGCCAGATGACCGGCCAGCCGGCGCGTGCGCTCCTCCAGTTCGGCATGGGTCACGCTGCGCCGCGCGTCGCGGTAGGCGACCTTGCCCCCGAAGCGATCGGCGTTCACCCTCAGCAGCTCGGGCAGCGGCCGGATCAATTCGGTACGCAGCATGGCGGACACCCTTCGTCGAATAGAAAGTCACGATGCGGAGATCACAGCGTCACATTCACGGGGTCCGGGTGACCCATTATCACCCCCCCTATGTGGGCCCTGGATTGACGCGGGACGGCGATCGGGGGTAGGGGTACGGGGTTCAATGCGACGGTAATCATCCGCCTCGCCTTCACCGGAGGAATGCAATGGAACATCCCGAACGGGCAACGTCAGGAATTTCCGGGAAGACGAGGCTTTTCGCGGTTCTCGGCGACCCCGTGGAACAGGTCCGCGCTCCGCAGATGCTCAATCCGGTGTTCTCCTCACTCGGCATAGACGCCGTGCTGGTACCGGTGCACGCGCCGGTCGGGCAGCTGGGCGAGGTGGTGCGCGGCCTGCAGCGCTCCCGCAACGTGGACGGGCTGCTCGTGACCGTTCCGCACAAGGACGCCGTGCGGCGGTTCGCCGACGTCAACAGCCCCGCCGTGGAACTGGCGGGCAGCGCCAACGCGCTGCGGCGGGGGGAGGACGGCCGCTGGTACGGGGAGAACTTCGACGGCGCCGGATTCGTGACCGGACTGGTCGGAGCCGGTCACCCCCCCACGGGCCGGCGCGTCGCCCTGGTGGGTGCGGGAGGAGCGGGAGGCGCGATCGCCGCCGCGCTGACGACGGCCGGGGTGGACCGCCTGGACGTGTTCGACCACGACGCCGCACGCGTGGAGTCGGTCGTGGACCGGCTGTCCCGGTACGCCCCGGGGCGGGTCGTCGCCGGTGCACAGGATGCCCTCGGCTCGGCGCACATCGTGGTCAACGCGACCCCGGTGGGCCTGCGAACGGGGGATCCGCTGCCCTTCGACCCGGCCGCGCTGGCCGACGGGACCCTGGTCGCGGACATCATCATGACTCCGCGTGAGACGGAGCTGCTCAAGGCGGCGGCCGCACGGGGGCTGCCGGTGCACCACGGCCACCACATGCTGGCGCACCAGTTGGAGATGTACCTGGATTTCTTCGGACTGCGGCGGCCCGCTCCCGTCGGAGCCTGACCCGCGACGGGCAGAACCGCACCCCGCCCGGGGCCGCCGCACCCCTCCCGGGGCCGCCGCCCACGGCCCCGGGAGCCGGGGTTCGCGGGCAGTGCCCGGCGGGTTCCCGCCCCGTTGCCATGCCCTTCTTAGCCTGCGCGTATGAACCCGACGATCGGCGACGCGAGGGCGGCAGATCCGGCCTCCGCACCGCGAATCCCCGAAGACATTGACGCCAAGGTTGCTGCGGCGCTGGCCCTGCCCGCAGCCCAGCAGCCCGAGTGGCCCGACCCCCGACGCGCCGTCGAGGCGCGGGACACACTGCGGGAACTGCCGCCCCTGGTCGTACCGGGCGAGGTGGACCGACTCCAGGGCCTGCTGTCGGAGGTGGCTCGCGGCCGGGCCTTCCTGCTCCAGGCGGGCGACTGCGCCGAGACCTTCGCGGGCAACACCGAGTCCCACGTCACCGCGAACATCCGCACCCTGCTGCAGATGGCCGTCGTCCTGACCTACGCGGCCAGTGTCCCGGTGGTCAAGGTGGGCCGCATCGCCGGCCAGTACGCCAAGCCCCGCTCCAACGCCACCGACGCCCTCGACCTGCCGGTCTACCGCGGCGACATCGTCAACTCCCTGGAACCCACGCCCGGCGCCCGGGTGCCCGATCCCGGCCGCATGCTCCGCGCGTACGCCAACTCGGCGTCCTCGCTCAACCTGGTCCGTGCGATGGCCGGCTCCGGTCTCGCCGACCTGCGCCACGTCCACGACTGGAACCGGGACTTCGTACGGACCTCGCCCGCCGGTGAGTGCTACGAGGCACTGGCCGGCGAGATCGACCGGGGCTTGGCCTTCATCTCCGCCGCCGGCTCCGACCATGCCGCGTTGCACACCACGGACATCTACGCCAGCCACGAGGCGCTGCTTCTGGAGTACGAGGACGGGCTGCTGCGCTGGGCGGGCTCGCCCGACGGCGAACGGCGGCTCTACGGGCTCTCCTCCCACTTCCTGTGGATCGGGGAGCGCACCCGGCAGTTGGACGGCGCCCACGTGGCGTTCGCCTCCATGCTCGCGAACCCCATAGGTCTCAAGCTCGGCCCGGGGACCACCCCGGAACAGGCCGTCGAGTACGTGGAGCGGCTCGACCCGCACAACGTCCCCGGCCGGCTCACGCTGATCACGCGGATGGGCAACGGGAAGGTCCGCGACGTGCTGCCCGCGATCGTGGAGAAGGTCGAGGCATCCGGCCACCGGGTGATCTGGCAGTGCGACCCGATGCACGGCAACACCCACGAGGCCGCCAGCGGCTACAAGACCCGCCACTTCGACCGGATCATCGACGAGGTCAAGGGCTTCTTCGAGGTGCACCACGCCCTGGGCAGCCACCCGGGCGGCCTGCACATCGAGCTCACCGGCGACGATGTCACCGAGTGCCTGGGCGGTGCGCAGGAGATCGACGAGGAGTCCCTCGCCGAGCGCTACGAGACCAGTTGCGACCCGCGGCTCAATCCGCAGCAGTCGGTCGAGCTGGCCTTCCTCGTGGCCGAGATGCTCCAGGGGTGACGCGGTGAAGGGGGGTATCCGGAACGTCCGGATACCCCCCTTCCGTGTGCCCGGGCCGAGGCCGGGCCCCCGTTCCCGGCCGGGCCCCGCCCGGGCGGGCACGGCCGGCTCCGGACTCAGCCGTCGTCCGCGATCGTGATCGCGGTGAGCAGCAGCCCGCCCGTCGCACTCCACCGGCCGTCGAGGCTGTCGTACCAGCGGCCGCCGACGACCAGTCCCGGCACCAGCAGCCGGGCCCGGAACGTTCCGTTGAAAGGGTCGATGGTGATCGACGCGTCGGAGAAGTCGAGCCGTACCCCCGTCGCCGGGAACGTCGCCTTGTAGACGGACTCCTTGGCGCTGAACAGCAGCCGGTCCCAGGCGATCTGCGGCCGGGCCCGCGACAGCCTGCGGACGTGCGCCTGCTCGACCGGGAGCGCGATCGCCTCCAGCAGGCCGTCCGCGAGCGGCTCTGCCGGCTCCGCGTCGATGCCGATCGCGGTGACGTGCCGGTCCAGCGCGACCACGGTGCCCCGGTAGCCCACGCAGTGCGTCATGCTGCCGACGACCCCCTCGGGCCACCGCGGAGCACCGCGGGGCCCGGGCAGCAGGGGCGAAGGGCCGAGGCCCAGTTCGGCCAGGGCCCGCCGGGCACACACCCGTACCGTCGTGAACTCGCGGCGCCTGAGCGGCACCGACCTGGCCACCAGCTCCGCTTCCTCGGCGAACAGGAAACCGCCGGGCGGGTCCCCGAACTCCTCCGCGAAGGCCACGGCCGGCGGCAGAAGTGATGCGATCACGGGCCGCCTCCCGTCGCCGGCAGGATCTGAACGGGCCACGGGCGCACGGTCGCGTACCGCCGCCGCTCCCGGGGGTAACCGAGCGAGACCTCCTCGAAGCGCACCCCGTCGTGCCATGTGGTGCGCGGAATGTGCAGGTGTCCGTAGACCACTGCGCAGGCGCCGTACCGCAGATGCCAGTCGTCGGTCTCCTCGGTTCCGCACCACTGGGCGAATTCGGGGTGGCGCAGGATCGCGGTCTCGTGCCGCCGCAACGGGAAGTGGTTGACCAGGATCACCGGCAGGTCGCCCTCGAGCGCGTCGAGCCGCTCGCGGGTCCGCTGCAGCCGGTCCCGGCACCACGCCTCGCGGGTGGGGTGGGGATCGGGGTGCAGCAGGTACTCGTCGCTGCACACCACGCCCGCCTCGTGCGCGCGGGCGAGCGACTGCTCCTTGGTGTCCGTGCCGGGTGCGCGGAAGGTGTAGTCGTAGAGCAGGAACAGCGGCGCCACGACGGCGGGCCCGCCGGGGCCGGTCCAGACGGCGTACGGATCCTCAGGCGTCAGTACCCCGATGGACCTGCAGAACTCGACGAGGCGCAGGTAGCGATCCTCGCCCCGCGAGGTGTCCGGGTCCTTGGGGTGCGTCCACAGCTCATGGTTGCCCGGGGCCCAGATGACCTGCGCGAACCGGCGGGCCAGCAGGGCCAGCGCCGACTGCACGTCCGCAGTGACCTCGCCCGCGTCGCCGGCGACGATCAGCCAGTCGTCCGCGGACGTGGGGCGCACGTCCTCCAGCACCGACCGGTTCTCGGGGTACGCCACATGCAGATCACTGAGCGCCAGGAGGCGCGCGCTCATTCGGAGAGGTACGCGAGGCGGTTCCAGGCCGCCGCGGTACCCCGCGCCCCCTCCGGGACGGCCTCCTGAGGAGCGGAAGACACGGCGAAACGTCCGTGGAGATTTCCCGTGAATATACCGATCACGGCATCGAGCGCTGCAGAGAGATCACTTCCACCCTCGGCCCATGAATCTCCCGACGAAAAGCCGCGGTTCAGCACGGCAACGGTGTCGGACGGTCGAGCGGGCATGATTACCCCTCCCTGGCAGGCCGCGAACTCATAACTAGCGAAAATCTAGAAGTCCGGAGCGACCAGGGGATCCCCTAATTCCCCCGACACTTCGAGGGCGCAGCGCCCTGTATTCCGTCATGGCGACGGTTCATGCGAGCTGCGGCTGACGGCCGAGCAGGCTCGGCTCGTGGTTGAGGATCGCCCGCTCCAGCTCCTGCAGTTCACGGGTCGGGTCGAGTCCGTGGACCTCGACGAGGGCATGGCGGGTGCGCCGATAGGCGACGAGCGCCTCGGACTGACGGCCGCAGCGGTAGAGCGCCACCATCAGGTGGCGGCAGATCCGCTCACGGGTGGGAACCGCCGCCCCCATCTCCTCCAGGTCGGCGACCAGCTCGTGGTGGCGGCCCAGCTCCAGACCGGCCGTGACCCAGTCCTCGTACGCTGCCAGGCGCTCCCGCTCGAGCTGCGCGAAGGAGGGCCATGCGATGCCGCTCTCGGCGAGGTCGGCGAGTACGGAGTCCCGCCACAGGTCGAGGCTCTCGGCCAGGGTGTCGACCGCCAGGTCCGGGAACCCGGCGGCCAGCTCGCCGCGTCCCCGGGCCGCCAGGCGGCGGAAGCGCGCGGCGTCGACGGTGTCCGGGTCGATGTGCAACTGGTAGCCGTACGGGGCCGTCGCCAGACGCGTCCCGAGGGCCTCGGCCCCGGGCTCCTCCAGAAGCCGGCGGATGCCGGAGACGGCGTTCTGAACCATCTTGCGCGATGTCATCGGCGCGTCGTCGCCCCACAGCGCCTTCACCAGGCGGCTCGTCGCGACGACCTTGTTGGGGTTGAGCAGCAGGTAGCCGAGGGTGGCGCGCTGGATGACACCGCCGAGCGGCAGGGCGCGCTCGGCGGTGACCACTTCGAGCGGACCGAGAAGGTTGAACAGCATCATGCCCCCACTTGCTGTGACGTCTCTAGCAACACACCCATAAAACAAACCGCGCAGACTGTTTGTCAAGCCCGATGGCGCTGTCCGTCGGCGCAGGCACCGCGAGATCGGCCCGTCATCAGCCAATCCAGCATGGGCAAATGTCCTATCTCACGCATTTTTGCCGTCTTGTGGCGCGCGCTCCACTGCGGGCAATAAACCGCAGTACCGGTATGTTTACCGCTGGTGGTGCGGGGTGCGGGGTGCGGGGTGCGTGGTGCGTGGTGCGTGGTGCGTGGTGCGTGGTGCGTGGTGCGAAGCGCGGGGTGCTGGGTGCGGGCTACAGCGGCCCGGGCAGGGCCCGCACAAACGAACGCGCCCCGCCCCGGCCGGCGGACCGGGCGGGACGGGGCGGGACGGGACGAGGCGGGGCGGGACGAGGCGGGGCGGGGCGGGGCACGCTCTGTGCGCCGCTCGCGGGGAGACGGGTTCAGTTCACCTGGGCCAACTCGCGCCCGGCGGCGGCCGGCTGCGCGGGCCGGGTGCCGGCATTGGCCATGAGGATGGAGCGCTGCAGCCGGACGAGGGATGCCGCGGGCTCCAGGCCGAGTTCCGAGACCAGCGTCGCACGCAGCCGCTGGTAGACGTCGAGGGCCTCGCCACGCCGGCCCGAGCGGTACAGCGCCAGCATGAACTGGCCCTGCAGGCTCTCGTGCGTCGGATGCAGGCTGACCAGGACCGTCAGCTCGGAGAGCAGCTCGCGGTGCCGCCCGAGGTGCAGGTCGGCCTCGATGCGCTGGTCGAGCGCGCACAGCCGGGCCTCTTCGAGCCGCTTGACCTCCGTACCGATACGGACTCCGGGCTGCACGTCGGCCAGCGCGGCCCCGGTCCACAGCGACAGGGCGTCGGACAGGCGGCGCGACGCGCCCGCGTAGTCCTCGGCGTCCATGGCCCGGTACCCGGCCGCCGCACGGCGCTCGAACTCCCGGAAGTCGAGGGAGCCGCCGCCCGCTTCGAGGCGGTACCCCCCGGGGAGCGTCGCGAGGACGTCCTTCGCCGTGCACCGCTCGTCATCACCGTGGGCGAGGGCCTCGGCGATCAGCTCGCGAAGCTGCAGGATGTAGGTCTGCAGGGTGGTGCGCGCGCTGCGCGGCGGCGCGGCCCCCCACAGCTCCTCCATGAGGACCGTCACCGGGACCACCTGTCCCGCGTGGAGCGCGAGCAGCGCCAGCACACGCCGCGGTTTCGGCGCTGTCGGAGTGATCGACACCCCGTTCATGCGTACCGACAGCCCGCCGAGCACTTCGATGTCCACGCTCTCCCCCAACAGTCCGCCCAGAGGCCGGCTTCCGGCGTACAACCACAACCGGACCGCACCGATAAAAAAACAGCGCAGTCGGTTTGTCAATCATCGAGGGAAGGTTTCAGTCATCAGGGTCCTCCGTCCACCCGCCGCTCGGCGTCCGCCCACGGGGGTGGGCACTCCCCGGAACGCGGCCCCCAGCTCCACACAAACACCCGTGGACAGGGGTGATTCGGCGGGCCTCAACCGCCCGGACCACCGCACGGGCGGCGGCGACGGGACCGCCGGGCAAGTGGCCGGAAAACGTTGGCGCTCCACAGCGGGGAAGCTGGGGCCCCGGGCCTTTACAGAACGTTTTGGCCGTTCAGCGGCGAACTTCCTTCCGCTTCGATCCTGCCCCGTACGTCCTCCGACGCGAGGGAGGGCAGGATCAGTTGCCAGAACTGGGTGACCGTGCGCCGGG
This sequence comes from Streptomyces sp. NRRL S-378, assembly GCF_000720645.1. NCBI lineage: Bacteria > Bacillati > Actinomycetota > Actinomycetes > Kitasatosporales > Streptomycetaceae > Streptomyces > Streptomyces sp. NRRL S-378. The sequence goes on along the minus strand of NZ_JOBX01000069.1, from coordinate 35,878 downwards.
ACATCCACACGGCGTGCCGGGCGCCCAGTACTTCGAAGCCCACGGTCGCGGCGACCACGGCCGTCACGGCGCTCTCCGTCGTCACCCCCGGCCGCAGCTCCCCCCGGCCGGCCGCCCGGGCCATCTCCTCCTCGACCCAGCCCTGCCAGCTGTCGCGCAGGTCCCGGCTCGGCGGGCGGGCCACGTCCCCGCTCAGCTCGAAGCCCGCCCGCAGCACCACGTCGTCCCTCAGCCCGCGGGCGAGCCCGTGCGTCACGTCGACCACGTGCTGCAGCGCGCTCCATCCCTCCGCCGGCGCACGGCCGGTGACGGCTCGCAGCCGTATGAGGGCAGCCGTCTCCACCGCGTCCGCCAAGGCGGCCTTGGTGGCGAAGTGGAAATGCAGCGCGCCGTTGCTCACACCGGCGCGCTTGCTGATGGCGGTGAGCGAGGCGACCGCGAAGCCGTCACTGGTGAAGGTCTCGGCCGCGCACTTGATCAGTGTTTCCCGGGTGCGCACCGCGCGTTCCTGCTGGGCCATCGAGTGCTCCGTTACTGCGGTGGGGTTGCCATGCTTGCGGGACGGCGGATCGGCGTGCCCGCTGTGGAGCGTCGCCAGGACGCCGACGAGGCCCTCGCAGGACTCGGGTCGATGACGTTCGACGACGAGACCGGGTGCGGCCGCGCAGACGGGTGCGTCAGTTCGGCCTGGCGTTCTTCCTTGACCGTCGGTGGGGCGACTATAACAAACCGCAGATGCGGTTTGTTATAGCTCCGCAGCGCTGCCCGGGTGGTTGCGGCGAGTGAGCATGCGATCAGAACGCGCCGGACCGACCGGGGCCCCCAGGACCCGACCGAACCCCCCTCATCATCGGCGGACCGCGGCTCCCGGCGCGACGCGCGGGCTGCAATCTGTCCGAAATCACCTGTGGTGTCGCACCTCCGTCCGGACACCGGACGGGAGTGCGGTGGAACTCCGCTCGCGGGCCGCTAGAGAACCACCAGCGGCGATGAGGGAGGAGTCCGGGCCGCCGCACCACGGGGACCTGGGAAGACGTCCTCCAGGAGATTGTCCGGAACCAATCGCTCCAGTTTTCCCCGGCATGGCAGCCCGCCTCACCCTGGAATAAGAACCGGTTGGTTTGTATGTTTCAGGGGTGGCGGCACACACTGCCGAACTCGTCAACGCCAGGGGGAGCAATGACCGCGATCACGTTCCGAGTCGAACACCCGACTCCCGACGCCCATGCACACGGAGGGCGGGCGTTCATCCCTCGCCAGGCCACCGGATCGCGCTACCCCACGTTGACGGCCACCGTACCCAAGGAGTTCGTGCACCGCGCCGCGGTCGCCGAGGTCATGCTCACCGACTGGCAGCGTCTGGACGACACCCACTTCACGGTGAGCGCCCAGTGGCCGCGCGGGCACAGCTTCTTCACCCCGATCGGCGGCGAGCACCACGACCCGCTCATCGCGGCGGAGACCATGCGGCAGATCGGACCACTGCTGGGACACGCCGAGTTCGGCGTGCCCCTCGGCTACCAGTTCGTCCTGTGGGACCTCGACATCGCGGTGGCCCCGCCGAACATGCGGGTGGGCAGCGCCCCCGCCGCACTCGACATCGAGGTCACCTGCACCGAGATCAAGCAGCGGGGCAGACACCTGTCCGGGCTCCGCATCCTGACGGTGTTCCGACGCGACGGCCAGATCGCGGCGACGGGCACCGGCTCGTTCTCCTGCCTCGCTCCCGGGGTCTACAAGCGCATTCGCGGCGAACACGCCCGCATCGGCGACCGGTCTCCGCTGCCCCTCACCGCCCCAACCCTCCCGCAGAGCGTCGGCCGCACGTCCCCGATGGACGTCGTGCTGTCGCCCATCGGGGAGCCCGCCCGCTGGCAGCTCAGGGCCGACACCCGGCACCCGGTCCTCTTCGACCACGCCGTCGACCACATACCGGGCATGGTGCTGCTGGAGGCCGCCCGCCAGGCCACCGCCGCCGTGCTGGGGCGCTCGACGTACATCCCCCACAGCATCAGCAGCGAGTTCCGCCGCTACGCGGAGCTGGACGCCCCCTGCTTCATCGAGGCGCGCCGCCTTCCCCGGGTGGGCTCCGCCGACCAGGACAGCGTTCTCGTCACGGGCCACCAGGACGACGCCCTCGTCTTCAGTTCGACCGTCACCACGGGAACGCGGGGGCTGTGACCGACCGCTTCGGCGACCGGCCGCGTCAGCCCGCGGAGAAAGCACTCAGATGATCCGCCGCCCAGGCGCGGAAGGATCCGGCCGGTCTGCCGAGGATCTCCCGCACGGCGCCCTCCACCTCGGCCTTTCCCCCCTCCCGCCGGCGTTCCGCGCTCTCCAGCAGGGCCTCGGCGACCGCCTCGGAGTGTCGAGCACGCAGCGCGGCGCGCATCCGGGCCACCCCCAGTTCCTCGAAGCGCAGTGGACGGCCCAGCAGTTCGGCGAGCTGGGCCGTCTGCTCGGCCGCGGTGATCGGTTCCGGCCCGGTCAGGGCGTGGGCCCTGCCCGCGTGGCCGCCCTCGGTGAGAGCCCGTACGGCCACTTCCGCAATGTCGCGCGGATCGACGCACGCGGTGGCCGACGACCCGTACAGCGCCCGCACGACCTGCTCGGTGCGGACGGCCGTCGCCCAGGACAGGGTGTTGGACATGAAGGCGCGCGGCCTCAGCACGGTCCACTCCATGCCCGACTTCCGCAGCAGCTCCTCGTTCCCGCGCTGCCAGCGAGTGATCAGGTCCTGGGCCAGGGGGTCGGCGACCGCGGCCGCGGAGAGCTTCACCACGTGGCGTACGCCGGCCGCGCGCGCGGCCTCCACGAACCGCGCGTCGTCGTCGGAACCGACGCGGTTCGTCACGAGGAACGCGGCGCGCACGCCCTGCACGGCCCGGGCGAGCGACCGCGGATCGCCGTAGTCCCCGCGGACGACCTCGGCCGCACCCGGGTCCGCCACCCGGGCCGGATCCCTGGTCATGACGCGGACGGCCGCGTCGGCGGGAAGGCGGCGCACCACTTCCCGGCCGACCGTTCCGGTGGCACCGGTGACAAGGATCATCAGGTCCTCCTGCGTGTCGCGTCGCCGGCGTCAGGCGAGCGGTTGTGGGGCCCGTTACCCGCTGTAAGATACGGACCGGGCGGTTTTTCAATGGAACACAAGGCTTAAGAACCCGTGAGGGAAGGAGCGCAGCATGGCCGAGCAGGTCCGAGCCATCCGCACACGTCAGGCGATCCTGTCCGCCGCGGCGAAAATCTTCGAGGAGCGCGGCTACCAGGCGGCCACCATCTCCGAGATCCTCACCACGGCCGGAGTGACCAAGGGGGCCCTGTACTTCCACTTCCAGTCGAAGGAAGACCTGGCCCAGGGCGTCCTCGCCGAGCAGGACCAGAAGCTCACCGTCCCCGACAGCGCCGGCAAGGTGCAGGTCCTCGTGGACGTCGTGATGCTGCACGCCTACCGGCTCCAGACGGACCCGATGGTGCGCGCCGGCGTGCGGCTCACCATGGACCAGCTCGCGCAGGGTCTCGACCGCACGGGCCCCTTCGTCCGCTGGAGCGACATCGGGGTCGAGCTGCTGGAGAAGGCGCAGGCTCAGGGGGAACTGCTGCCGCACGTCCTCCCCAGGGAGACCGCCGAGGTCTTCGTGGGGTCCTTCGCCGGCATCCAGTCGATGTCGCAGGCCATCTGCGAGTACCAGGACCTGACCGTCAGGGTCTCGGCACTGATGCGCCACCTGCTGCCCAGCTTCGTGGTGCCTTCCGTGCTGGCCTCCCTGCGGCTCTCCGAGACCCGCGGCGCCGACGTCTACGCCGAGGCCCGCCGGGCCGCTCCCGGCCAGGAAGACAGGCTCCTGGTCAGCTGAGCCGCGGGGCACGCCCGCTCCCCGTCCCCGGTCCTGTTCCCCGGCCCGCGCCGAAGTACCGGAACAGGGCGGCGCCCAGCTCGCCGCCGCCGGAGGACCAGGCGACATAGCCGTCAGGCCGCACCAGCACCGCGTCGTACGCCGGTCCGGGCTCCGGCCGCGACAGCTCGACCACCCGGACGGCCGGTTCCCAGGGGCGTACCGCGGCCCGGTGACGGCTCACGCCGTCGCCGAGGAGCAGCAGGAGCGGCCGGCCCTCCCGGAGCAGCCCGATCACATCGGTCACGCCCTCCGGCGTGGTCAGCGGCATGTTCGTGAAGAACGTCCCTTCCCAGGGGGAGGGACGATCCGTGTACCCCGGCAGCACCACGTCCTGCGCGCTGATCATGTTCCCCAGCAGCCCTCGGCCGCGGTCGGCCGCCACGACACCGGCGAACACCGAGCGCAGCGCATCGACTTCCGGGCCCGGACGCATCAGCGCGAGCTGGGCCCGCGTGTTCTCGACGACCCGCCGGGCGGCTGTACGGCGTTCCGGATCATAGGAGTCGAGCAACGCCGGGCCCGCCTCCCCGCGCGCGGCGAGCGCGAGCTTCCAGCCCAGGCACAGGGCGTCGAGCACTCCGGCGCTCAGGCCCTGGCCACCGATGGGGAAGTGGACGTGCGCTGCGTCCCCCACGAGGAAGACCCGCCCCGCACGGAACGTCCGGGCGAGCCGCGTGTAGTCGCTGAACCTGCCCAGCCAGCGCGGCTGCCCCATCGCGATGTCACGACCGGCGATCCGGGACACCTCCAGCCGGAACTCCTCCAAGGAGACCGGCAGGTGCCGGTTCCCCACGGGCGCCCTGCAGTCGAGGGTCCGGATGGAGGTGCCGGCACCCGGCAGGTGCTTGGAGACGATCCAGCCGCGCGGGGTGCGCAGGAACCCGCCCGGGAGGGCCTCCGCCTCTTCCAGCGTGACCAGGCCCGTCAGCGCGGACACCGTCGCCGGGCTGGTGTCGGAGGCGATCCCCGCCTGTTCGCGGACCGTGCTGCGCGCCCCGTCGGCGCCCACCAGGTAGCGGGCCTCGCAGACCGCAGTCCCGTCCGGCCCCTCCACCTTCAGCCGCACACCCTCCCGGTCCTGCTCGATCGCGGTGACGCGGTGCCCGCGCAGCACGCGCGCGCCCGCCGCCCGCGCCCGCGCCTCGAAGTGCCGTTCCAGTTGCGCCTGGGAGGACTTGAGGATCGGTACCGGCTCGGTCCGGGGCGCCGGGACGGCCAGGCCGGGCAGGCCTGCGAAGTGGAAGTCCCCGGCCGCCGCTCCCCGCGGGCCGTCGGCTGCCGCAGGCGGCAGATGCCCGCGCCGGGCCAGGCACTGCACCGCCCGGGCATGCAGCGTGGTCGCCTTGGGCCGCTCGGAGACATCGGCCCGCATCTCGAAGACGACGACATCGACCCCGTACGCGGCCAGTTCGGCCGCCACCAGCATGCCGACCGGCCCACCGCCCGCCACCGCGTGCATCGCAAGGCGGAGGGCCGCGGCTCGTACTGGACGTACGTGCGCGGTCCGACAACGCGGCGAGGTGCCGTGCCGGGCGTCGCGACCCGGTGAACCCTTCCGGTCACAGCACTAGGCTTCCGACCGCCCCGCGATGAGCGCCGCCAAGCCGTCCAGGATGCGGTTCAGGCCGAAGTCGAACTGGAAGTCCGGTTCGTCCGATCCCGTGAACGCGTCCGACTCCAGCAGCCGCGTCACCGCCGGGTGGGTGTCCGGGCCGGTCATCAGCCGCAGCGTGCGTACGTACTGGCCCAAGACCCGGTCCGGTGAGACGCCCGACTTCACGATGGCGTCCATCATGTCGGCCGCCATCGTCGCCTCGTTGCGGACCAGACCGCCGATCAGGATGATCGTCGAAATCTTCTCGCCCTCGGTCAGGCCAGCGCCGGCCAGTGCCGCGAGCCCGCGTTCCATCCAGGCCAGCTGGTTCGGGCTGACCGGCGCCCCGGTGATCGGGATGCGCAGGATCCAGGGGTTGGCCATCAGCACGGCCCGCTGCTCGTACGCCCACCGGGTCACCAGCTCGCGCCAGCCCCACCCTTCCGCCTCCGGCGGCAGCGCCGGCGGGGCGCCGACGCCCGCGTCCGACATCAGGATGTAGAGCTCCTCCTTCGCCGTGACGTACCGGTAGAGGGACATCGTCGAGACGCCCAGCTCCTTGGCCACCCGGCCCATGGAGACGGCGTCCATGCCCTCACCGGCGGCCAGCGTCACGGCCGTCTCCACGATGCGCGGCAGCGTGAGCGTGGGGCGCGGCCCCTTGCCGGGGCGTTCGCGAAGGCCCCAGGCCATTTCCAGGCTGGCCGGAAGTCCGGTACCGCCGCCCCCGTCGCCCGCGTCGTCCTCGTCCGCCATGACCGCCCACTCCTCGATTGACCCCCATCCTAGTTCTGTGTATTACTTACACAGAAGAGCGTAAGGCATACGCAGAAGCCCCCGCGAAGGGAGCACATCTCCTCATGACCACGCACGCCCCCGGCGCCCTGGGAATCCACGCCACCGGCCTGACCAAGTCCTACGGCGACGTCCGCGTCCTCGACGGCATCGACCTCGCCGTCCCCCGCGGCAGCGTCCTCGCCCTCCTCGGCCCCAACGGCGCCGGGAAGACCACCACCGTCCGGATCCTCGCCACCCTCACCGCCCCCGACACGGGCACCGCCCGCGTCGCCGGGCACGACACCGTCGCCCAACGGGCCCTCGTCCGCGAACGCATCAGCCTCACCGGACAGTTCGCCGCCGTCGACGACCTCCAGACGGGCGCCGAAACGCTCCGCATGATGGGCCGGCTCTGCGGGCTCACCCCGCGCGCCGCCCGCGCCCGCGCCGACGAGCTCCTCGCCCGCTTCGGGCTCACCGGGGCCGCCGCGCGCACTGCCAAGACGTACTCGGGCGGCATGCGACGCCGCCTCGACCTCGCCGCGAGCCTCGTCTCCCGCCCCGAGGTGATCTTCCTCGACGAGCCGACCACCGGACTCGACCCGCGCAGCCGCCAGGACCTGTGGGAACTCGTACGGGAACTGCGCTCCGACGGCACCACCGTGCTGCTCACCACCCAGTACCTGGAGGAGGCCGACCGGCTCGCCGACCGCGTGGTCGTCCTCGCCGACGGACGGATCGCCGCCGAGGGGACGCCCGCCGAACTCAAGGCGCGCGTCGCGGGCCACCGGCTCGACCTGACCCTCACCACGCAGGCCGCCTACGAGGCCCTGGTCCCGCGCGCCGTCCACCTCGCCCCGGACGACCTCACCCTCGGCGTCGCCACCGACGGGAGCGCCGCCCACGTCCGCACCCTGCTCGACGAACTCGACCCGGACCGCACCACCGTGGACCGCTTCGCCGTCCGCACCGCCACCCTCGACGACGTGTTCCTCACCCTGACGGGAGCCGACCGATGACCGCCACCCCCGTGAGCGCCCTCACCCTGGCCGGCCGCAGCCTGCGCATCAGCAGCCGGCAGCCCGACGCGCTGATCACCGCGCTGATGCTGCCCGTGATGCTGATGCTGATCTTCGTCTACTTCTTCGGCGGGGCCATCGACACCGGGACGGAGTACGTGACGTACGTGGTCCCCGGCGCCATGCTGCTCTGCGCCGGCTTCGGCGCGGCCTCCACCGCCGTCAGCGTCGCCGACGACATGCGCACCGGCGTCATCGACCGCTTCCGCACCCTCGACATCGGCGGCATCCCCGTCCTGGCCGGACACGTCACCGCCTCCGTCCTGCGCAACCTGCTCTCCACCACCCTGGTCCTCGCCGTCGCCCTCGCCATCGGCTTCCGGCCCCAGGCCGGACCGGCCGCCTTCCTCGCCGCGGCCGGCCTGCTGCTGGCGTACATCACCGCGATCTCATGGCTGGCCGCCGCGCTCGGGCTGCTCGCCAAGACGCCGGAGGCGGCGGGCGGCTTCACCTTCCTGATGATGTTCCTGCCCTACCCGTCCAGCGCCTTCGTCCCCATCGAGACGATGCCCGGCTGGCTGCACGGCTTCGCCGAGCACCAGCCGCTCACCCCGGTGATCGAATCCCTGCGCGCGCTGCTCCTCGCCCAGCCCGCCGGAAGCGCCCCCTGGACGGCTCTGGCCTGGTGCGCTGGCATCACGGCCGTGGCCGTGACCCTGGCCGCCGTCCTCTTCCGCAGCAGGACCCGCTGAGCGGCTCCGGCAGGAGCCCCTCAGCGGGCCGGTGGTCCGCCCGCCGCTCAGCGGTTGAGCGGGTAGGAATGACGGCCCGTCGCCTCGTCGATCTCCGAGTGGGCCTTCTGCAACATCTGCTGCGCGAGATCCATGAGCGCACGAGCACCCGCGATCTCTTCCCCGACCCTCATCTGCTCCGGGTCGGAGGGGTGACGCAAGGCATAGCCCCGCGCCCTGATCTCGGAGCCGTCCCCGAGCCTTACCAGGGCCGCCGCACTGGTGCGGTGGCCCTCCTCGGTGAATTCGAGCTCCACATGCCACCCGACGAGCGTGGCCATGGTGCATCACCTCCAGGGTCACCTGTTCCCTCCAGAGTGCGCCTACGCCCCGACAGGCGCGAGCGGAGCCAAAGCCCGGCCCCACCCCCAGGCGCGTCAGGGTCACAACACGGCGGCAGCCGACAGGGCGGGGGGCGCGAGGCGAGGCAGGGGGCGTGGGGGAAGCGCGTATGGGGCTGGTCAGCCGCTGGCCAGGCTGGTCGCCACCGACTGGAACCACGCCCCGTACGAGAACGGCTCGGGCGGGTGGACCTCCATGCCGAGTTCCGCCGCGGCCAGGGCGTAGTCCCCCTCGTCCAGCGGGAGGGCGATCAGCTCGTGGAGCTCACCGACAAGGCGGGCGACGAGCTGCGGGTCGGTGGTGGCGGCGTAGTCCGCGACCGCAGCCTCGTGGTCGGGGAACTCGTCGACGATGTCCTGCGAGAACCAGCCGCCCAGCAGCTGGGCGGCCTCCGGGAACCGCGCGTGCCACTCCCAGTGCGTCTGCGGGATCGCCGGCGGGGGCACCTCGCCGTCCTCGACGCTCTGCTTGAGGTGGTCGGCGAGCACGAGCAGCCAGTCCCCGATCGCGGCCTGCGGAATCCCGACGTCGGGGACGGCGTAGAACTCGCCGAGGTCGATCCGCAGGCGCCCCGGAGGATTCCGGCTGTACTCGCGCAGCTGGCGCTCCGCCTCCGCGATCGCCCAGGGGCGGGTGTGCCAGGTGTGGCGCAGATAGGCGTCCAGCGCAGGGCTGCGACGCTCGGCCGTGTCCTCTCCCTGCTGGCCGAGGTAGGCGCGCATGACCTGATCGAGCTCGCCGTAGCGCCGGTCGTGTTCGAGGGGCTTCATGGGCACGGTCGGTTGCCTCTACAGGTAGAACGGGACGGTGGTCTGGACGACGAATCCGTACGGGCTGTCCGGCTCGCGACGCAGGACGACGCGGGCGGCACGAACGTCGACGGGCCCCTGTCCGGCGAGGAGCATCGCCTCCAACTGCACCCGGCCGACGGGGTCCTCACGGGACGGCCAGGCGGCCTCGATGGTGAGTCGGGCCCGCGTTCCCTGGGCGAGCCAGCGGTGGATGACCTGCTCATTGGCGGTCACCACCTGCTGGGTGGCCCACTGTGCGGTCTCCCGGTCGGGGTAGGTGGCGGATCGGGTCAGCATCGGATCATTGTCTCAATTCGCGTTGAACGACCAGAAGACGCCGACCTCGTCCGCGGACACCGCGACCAGGCCGAGATCCATCATGTAGTCGGTGAAGGGGTGGCCGCTTTTGAGATCCTGGGCCAGGAAGTCGGGCGCGTCGCAAGTACGGGCGAGGCGGGAGGAGGTCCAGAACGACGCGTCCGAACCGAAGCGATCCAGCACGGTCCGGGCGTCCGCGAGTACCTCGTCGCGGTCCTCCCTCAACCGGACCGGGTTGTCTTCGAAGAACCACTCCTGCGCGAGCGAGGCGAGCAGCTCGACAGCGGCGCCGGCCGTGATCGGCCGGAGCCCGGCCCGCAACTCCTCGGCGGTCAGCGCAAGGAAGGGGTGGAACGGATAGCCGCTCTCCCGCCCCACCTTGTCCATCTGCCATTCCATGACGGACCAGCCCCGCGGGTCGGCGACCGACCGCTCCATGACGGCGCAGGCGTCCTCGGCCCAGTCCTCGTGCAACCGGGGGCCGCTCCAAGCGAAGGTGTAGACATCCTCCAGAAGCCGCAGCAATGCCGCTTCCCAGGTGATCTTGTCGAGGTGGCTCATCAGGGTGCCGGGAGGTCTTTCGGTCGGGGCGCGGGCATCGACGTGTAGATGACATACGGGGGATCGAGCCTGGAATCGTACTTGAGGACGGTATTGACCCACGTGACACCGACCGGCTTCGCGTTGAGGCCGTGGTCCTTGTACCCCGTCCCAGGGATCTTGCCCGGGGACCCGTCCTGGTTGTCCGTGGCCTGCTTCGAGATGTAGTTGCCGCTGACCTCGCGGTTGGGCGTTTCACTTATGAAGGACTCCCTGTCACCGTTTTGCGGGTTGGAGGCGAGCCACGCGTCGATCTCGGATTGCTTCAGTCGCAGGTTCTGCTCGGTGAGCCGCTGCGCGTCCCCGATCGTCTTGAAGCTGGACGAACCACCGATGCTGGGTTTGGCACCCTCGGGCCACGTATTCGACGCGTTCGACTGGTCGCGCAAGCGCTGCGCAAGCTGCTCGTCGGTCTTGCCCACGTGCTTGTCCAGCGTGTGACCGCCGCCGAGGTACTCGTTGGAGGCCAGGTCGAAGGCCACGTTGCCGTTCGAGCCGGGAACGGTCCACTGCTGCTCGTGCTTGAAGTCGTTGAGCGACCGGGATCCAAAGCCGTGGGCGCGGGCGACGCCGGCCTCGAACTTCGGGGCGCTCCTGTGCGCTTCGTTCAGGACGGCCTCAAGCGCTTCCATCCGTGTGGTGAGGCCGTCCACGATGCCGGTGTACTCGTCCACGATCCGGTTGAGCTTGGCCTTGTCCAGGTTCAGGACCGTGTTGACGTCGAACTTCAGCAGGAGCCCGACTGCCCCTCCGGCCCCGCTGGCCACGCTGGTGACCGCGCCCGCGATGGTCTTGAGGCTGGGCTTCTCCTTGGCCTTCTCCAGGTCATCGAGGATGCTCATGGCGGCCTTCTTCATGGCCCGCTTGAGCTCTTCGAAGACGTCGTGGTTCAGCTCGACGGCGGCTTCCGCGTACTCGCGCAGACAGTCGCTGATCTTGATCGCCACATCTGCCAGGACAGCCATCACCGGCTGACTGCCCGTGGCAACCCGTGCCCCGTGCGAGCCGGTGGTGTGCGCCCACTGGTAGCCGTGCCGGGATGGCCCGGACTGACCCCAGTCCGTCGCACCCCACAGCGCACTGCAGAACGTCCGCATGGCGGCTTCCCAGTCGGCCCGGCCGTGGTTGGTGATGGTGCCAATGATGTTCGTCAGCTCGGCCGCCGTGTTGCCCGGGACGGTTGAGGCGTTCATCCAGCTGTGGCAGTGCGAGTTGAGGTAGTGCTGCTGCGGGAAGGGGTAGACGTCCGCCACCTTGCCGACGCGGAAGATGTTCTTCGCGGCGGGCTGCAACACATCCCGGACGATCTCCGGTATACCCTCCATCGCGCCGCGGATCAGGTCGTCCCCGCCGTCGTTGTCACCCCACTTGATGTCGGGGACGCTGGCGAACTTGGGGTCCTTGTCGATGACCGTGGGCAGGGGGCGCTGCTCCGCGGCCTTCCCGGGCTTGGGGTGGGCCGCCGCATCGGCCTTGGTGTAGGCGTTGGCGGTCTCCGTGAAGCCGACGGCGACACCACCGATGCTGACCACGCTCTTGCCCAACACCTCCAGCCAGCGGTTGCCTATCTTCTTGTAGGCCTGCGCGAACTTCTCGGCGCTGGTGCCCGCCCCACCGGCGTCCGGGTATTTCTGCAGCTCCTGCACGAGTGTGTTCCCACCTCGCATCATGGGGTCCTGCTGACCGGCGACCCGCCCGGAGACGGTCCACAGGCTCGACGGCTTGACGTCGATGTTGCCGCCTCCGGCAGGCGGCTGCGCCGGGGTAGGGCCGGCCATCAGGCGCCGCCTCCCCAACCCTGGAGCACGGATTTGTTCGCCGCCGCGTAGTTGAGGTGTCCCTTGACCACGACCTCGTGGAGCCAGGCTTGTGCGGCCTTGAGGTCCTGGGCCGAGCGATCCCATTTGTCGAGCTCGTCGATGAAGGCCTGCCGTGCCTCGCCGTCCCAGCTCATAACGGCCTTCTTGGTGCGCTCGTAGAGCAGGTCGAGCTTCTCGTTGAGGTTCTTGAGGATCTCCTCCAGGTCGCCGGAAAGGCGCTGCAAGGTGGCGAAATCGACGGTTATGCGGTCGTCGTCCGACATGGTGGGGCTGTTCCTCGCTGCTCTCAGATGTCCTGCAGACGGCTCTGCGGAGCCGCTGGAGCCTGGTCGGGCACGGTCAATTCCTCGGCAGACGCCGCCACGTCCTCCTGGCTCTGTACACGCTTGAACGCGGCCAAGATCTCCAGTTCCTGGGCTGTGAAGCCGTCACGAGCGGCCCGGGTGGCCTCTTCGAGGAGGGCGAGCACCTGCCGGATCCGCACGGCGTCCTCTGCCGCTCCCCGATGCAAGGAGCGGTAGGCCGTAGCCGTGGGACCCTGCCAGCCGGCCGCGATGCTGTCGACCACCCGGTCCATGTCGCGGATCTGCCGTTCCAGATGGCCCTGCATCTGGTCCAGGTCGTCAGCGAGCCGGGTGAGGCCGTCCTCCGAAACCCTCAGATCGCTGTCCTGCATGTCCACCCCTCGCCAGCACTGCTGTGCCGAATTCGTACATACTGCCTATGAGGTTCGCATATTGTCGAACTGCACGCCTGAGTGCGCGTACTCAGGCGTGTCGGCCAGAGACGGCGTGAACCTCACAGGCCCACATGTGTACTTGACACGTCGACGCCCGAAGGGTTCTTGCTGCAAGCCGGGGAGCTGCGTGTGGCCGACCCGGTCTCACGGGAAGCTGCGCTACTCAGGCTTCCAGCCGGCTCGCCCGCGCCTTCCGAACCGGCCGATGAATCAGCCTTCCGCCCGCCCGGTCTGCCCATGTCAGCTCAGATGAGAGGCAGACTCGGTCGTCGAGGAGCGCGTAGCGGCCGATCCACCACCCCGCGCTCACAGCGCGTTGAACGACCAGAAGACGCCGACCTCGTCCGCGGACACCACGACCAGGCCGAGATCCATCATGTAGTCGGTGAAAATGTGGCCGCCTTCGAGCTCCCGTGCCAGGAAGTCGGGCGCGTCGCAGGTACGGGCCAGATCTGAAGACGTCCAGAACGCCGCGTCCGGGCCGAAGCGGTCCAGCAGGGTCCGGGCGTCCGCCAGCACCATGTCCCGGTCTTCCCTCAACCGGACCGGGTTGCTCTCGAAGAACCACTCCTGCGCGAGCGAGGCGAGCAGCTCTACGGCGGCGCCGGGCGTGATCGGCCGGAGCCCGGCCCGCAACCCCTCTGCGGCCAGCGCACGGAACGGGTACGACGGACGGTAGGCCCGACGTCCTTCCTCATCCATCTCCCATTCGCGGCCGGACCAGCCCCGTGGGTCGGCGACCGACCGCTCCATGACGGCGCAGACGTCCTCGGCCCAATCCTCGTGCAACCGGGGGCCGCACCGAGCGAAGGTGTAAACGTCTTCCAGGAGCCGCAACAGAGCTGCTTCCCAGGTGGCGGCATCGGTGGATCGGGGCTGCATGGATTCCTCCTCTCGCCTCAGCAGTCGAAGCTCCAGAACAACCCGACCTCAGTGTCGGAGACGATGACCAGGCCGGCGTCCTCCCAGTAGAAGGTCATCGGGGTATAGCCCCAGTGGGACGCCCCAAAGTCCAGCGTGTCGTCCTTACGCGCGCCGACGGTGACGTTGGTGTAGCACGTGAACGTGTCCCCGTAGCGGGCGAGGATGGTGCGGGCCATGTCCTGCAGCTCGTCGAAGCTCTCGGTGAACCGTTCGAGGTTCCGCAGGGTGCAGCCGCCGTCGGTGAGCGCAAGGAGAAGGTTCTCGGCACTCGCACGGTTGATCTCGTGCAACCGTTCCGCGATGTCGGCCGGGGTGAGCGGGCGGGACGGATCGGATCTGAAAGCCGGACGGCAGAAAGGGAAGTCCGGGTGCTCCTGAGAGCGCTCGTTCGCGGTGTCGTCGAGCCCCGCCCAGCCGCGCGGGTCGGGGACGGCGCGCGCCATGACGGCGAGCACGTCGGCCCGCCAGTCCTCGTGCGCGCGCGGACCGGTCGCACTGAACGTGGTCGCGTCCTCGTACAGGTGCCGGATCGCCCCTTCCCAGGACGCCTGGTCGGCAACGGACAGGTGTTCAGCCTGCATGCAGAACCTCTCGGTACGACGTGCCAAGTGCGCACGTATGCCTATGAGGTTCACAGACCTCCGCGCCGCGCACCTGAGTACGCGCACTCATGTTCGCCGTTCTGTCGCGGAGTTCACTGGAGGCATGAACCCGACCACAGCCCCGACCAGGGCCCCGGCCCCGACCCCGGACAGCGGCACCGACCGGCATCCGCGCGCGTTCGTCGCGCCGCTCGTCTCCACCCTGCTGACGCTGCCGATGGCGGCCGTCGCGTTCTTCTTCGTCGGGCTGGCCCCGATGGCCTGCGACTCCTGCGGGGGTGCGGTGAGCGACCGGTTCGACGACTCCTACAAGCTCGCCTTCCCCGTCTTCGGGTTCGGCCTGATGGTGGTCCTGGTCGTGCTGCTCTCCGCGTGGGCGCTGCCCTGGCGGCGGGGCAATGCCGCCGCCAGGGTGTGGCCGGCCGTGATCGCCCCGGCCGCCGTCGTCTTCGACTTCATCGTCTTCCACGGCCTCGTCGACTGGCCGTAGGACGAAAGGAGCGTCAGCGGGCCTCGCGCAGCCAGCCCGCGACCTCGGTCGCCCAGTAGGTGAGGATCGTGTCCGCGCCCGCGCGCTTGATGCCGAGCAGGGTCTCCAGGATGGCCCGGTCCCGCTCGATCCAGCCCTTCTCCGCGGCCGCCTCGATCATCGCGAACTCGCCGCTGATCTGGTACGCCGCCACCGGTACGTCCACGGCCTGCGCGACCCGGTACAGGATGTCGAGGTAGGGGCCGGCCGGCTTGACCATCACCATGTCCGCGCCCTCCTCCAGGTCGAGGGCGAGCTCCCGCAGGGACTCGCGGGCGTTCGCCGGGTCCTGCTGGTACGTCTTGCGGTCGCCCTGGAGGGAGGAGGCGACGGCCTCGCGGAAGGGGCCGTAGAAGGCGGAGGAGTACTTCGCGGTGTAGGCGAGGATCGACACGTCCTCGTGCCCGGTCTCGTCGAGGGCGTCGCGGATGACGCCGACCTGCCCGTCCATCATTCCGCTGGGGCCGACCACGTGGACGCCCGCGTCGGCCTGGACCTGCGCCATCTCGGCGTAACGCTCCAGCGTCGCGTCGTTGTCGACGCGGCCGTGCTCGTCGAGGACGCCGCAGTGGCCGTGGTCGGTGTACTCGTCGAGGCACAGGTCCGACATGATCACCAGGTCGTCGCCGACCTCGGCCTTCACGTCGCGGATCGCGACCTGCAGGATGCCGTCCGGCTCGGTGCCCGCCGTACCCAGCGCGTCCTTGTTCTCGTCGGCCGGGACGCCGAAGAGCATGATGCCCGCGACGCCCGCCTCGACCGCTTCCACGGCCGCCTTCCGCAGGGTGTCCCGGGTGTGCTGGACCACGCCCGGCATGGCCGAGATGGCGAGGGGCTCGCTGATGCCCTCGCGCACGAACGCCGGGAGGATCAGGTCCGAGGGGTGCAGCCGGTTCTCCGCGACCATCCGCCGCATCGCCGGGGTGGTGCGCAGCCGCCGGGGCCGCGAACCGGGGAAGGATCCGTACGCGCTCATGTTCCAGTCGCCTCTTCGAGCATCGACAGCAGTCGCAACAAGCCTAGAGCCCGTCCGACGGCCCGCCCGCGCCGACCGTCCCGCCCGTCCTGCCTGCCCCGCCCGGCTCGCCCGCCCCGCCCGCGCCGACCGTCCCGCCCGCCTCGCCCGCCCCGACGGCGAACTCGCACCACACCACCTTGCCCGGCACCCGTGCCAGGATCCCCCACCGGTCCGCGATCGCCGCCACCAGCAGCAACCCGCGACCGCCCTCGGCGCCCGGGTCCCGGCGCCCGATGCGCGGCCGGCCCCCGCCGCTGTCGTGGACCTCCACCCGGACGACCCCCTCGAACCTCAGCATCCGCAGCCGGTACCCGCGGCCGGGCGGGACGCCGTGCAGCAGGGCGTTGGTCGCCAGCTCGCTCACGCAGAGCGACACGTCGTCCTGGCGGCACGTGACACCCCACGCGTGCAGTGTTTCTGCGGCGAACTCCCTGGCAGTGCGGACGGTCTGGCGGCTGCGGGGGTAGAACCGCTCGCGCAGCAGGGCCGGTTGGATTTCCACATTCACGGACCCATCGTCGCCCTGCGTGACTACCGTGGAGGAGGCGAGCAACCCGTACTCCTTGATGAGTACGGGTTGGCACGGGTGTCTCGCGCACCGAGGCGGGGAGTTCAACGGACATGCCAGTACGCAAGAGGCCCCGGCCCAACGAGACCGCCATGAAGATGGTCGGCGCCCTGGTCGCCGCCGCCCGCATCGCCGCAGGGCTGACCCAGCGTGCTCTCGCGGACGCGCTGCACATGGACGTCGAGACGATCGCCTCGATCGAGCAGGGCCGACGGGTCCTGATGCCGAACGTCGCCGAGAAGATGGACCGCGCCCTCGGCCTGCCCGGCCTCCTGTCCGTCGTGGCGAACCGCCTGCCGGAGGTGGACATGGTTCCGGCCTGGGCGGAGGAGTACATGGCGCGGGAGGCGGAGGCCCTGGCGCTGTCCTGGTTCGACACGCTGACCGTTCCGGGGCTGCTCCAGACCGAGGCCTACGCCCGCGCCGTCCTCGGCTGCCGCGTCCCCTTCGTCGGGGAGGAGAAGACAGAGCTGCAGACCGCGCACCGGATGAAGCGCCAGGAGATCCTGCACCGCGCCGTCCCGCCCACCCTCAGCTTCGTGATCTGGGAGGCGGCCCTGCGGGACCGCATCGGCGGGGACGAGGTCCACCGGGAGCAGCTCCGGCACCTGCGCGCCTGCGCCGACCGCCCGGCCATCGCCATCCAGGTGCTGCCACTCGGGCTCACCACCCACGCGGGCCTCGACGGCGCCTTCATCCTCCTGGAAACACCGGAGTTCCAGCACCTCGCCTACTCGGAAACCCAGCGCGGCAGCTTCCTCGTCAGGGACCCGAACGAGGTCAGCATCCTCTCCCAGAAGTATGCGATGCTGCGGTCACAGGCCCTCAACCTGGCAGAGACGAAAGACCTGTTGGACCGGCTGGCAGGAGAGACATGAGCGCCCCACTGAAGTGGTTCAAGTCCAGCTACAGCGGCAGCGAGGGCGGGGCCTGCCTGGAGGCCGCCTTCGCCTGGCGGAAGTCCTCCTACAGCGGTGACGAGGGCGGGGCCTGCGTCGAGGTCGCCGCCTGCCCCGCCGCACAGGTGCACGTCCGGGACTCCAAGGTCACCGACGGGCCCGTCCTCACCCTCGCCCCCGCCGCCTGGGCGGGGCTCACGGGCTGGGTTCGGTCCTGAGCTTCCAGCGCCACAGGCCGTCCGCCCTGTGGTCGTGCTCGAACTCCGGGCGTTCGAGTCGGCCCACACGCGCGTACGCCTCCACCGTGCGCGGGTCGTCGCGCAGGGCCAGGCCGTAGGCGGCGCTGAGCCGGACGTCCTGGTCCTCGGTGATCTCCGGCGCGGTCCGCGCCCCGAGCGGTGGCGCAGGCAGCCTCGGACGCCTCGATCGCCCGCAGGAGCGGGGTCGTGCCGTCCGGCAGTCGCTGGTCCGGGTCGGCGCCTGCCGCGACCAGTGCCTCGGCGACCCCGTACGCGAACGCCGCCACCGCCGCGCACAGCACCGGCAGGCCGTCGTCCCCCACCGTGTCGGGGCGGCGCCCGCGCCGAGCAGGTCGCGTACCGGCTCGGAATCGCCCGCCCTTACCGCCGCCGCAATGCGGCGTCTCCCTCCGTCATCCGTCCCCCCCGTGGGGCAACGCCTCATTGCGTCCGAGCCAGTCTTCGAGCGCGTTCGCCCGGTGGGCGGGCAGGTGGATCGGGCCGAGCTCCTCCACCCGCGCGTACGCCTCCGGGGTGCGAGGGTCGTCCCGCCGGGCCAGGCCGTAGGCTCCGACCAGGCGCAGGATGCGGTCGTCGGTGTCCAGGAGAGACAGCAGCAGCTCCGTGGCGTCGGCCGTGCGGTCGTCGGACTCGGCCAGGGCCTCGGCGGCTCCCCCGCGCATCGGGCTGTGCGGGTCGCGGACCAGGTCCCGTACGACAGCCCGGGGTCCGTCCAGGTCTTGGCGTTCGTCCCCGACCAGGATCAGCGCGGCTTGGAAGCGCACCTCGGCGTCCGCATCGTGTGTCAGGGCCCGTAGCGCAGCAGCGGCCTCGACCGTCAGGTGCCGGTCGGGCCACCAGAGGCAGTCGGACACCATCCGGCGCACCAGCGGATCGGGGTGGCCGGCGTGCCGGAGGCCGATGGCCTCCAGTCGGGGGTGTTCCTCGGCGTGCTCGGTGAGGGCCCGGAGCACCTCGGCGAGAACCACGGCGTCCGTCTCCGTCTCCGCCCAGGCGGCGAGGAAGTCGCGGTCTTCCGCGTGGTGCGGGTACGCCGTGCCCTTCAGGAAGTACTGCCGGGACCCCAGCACGTCGGCGGCGAAGCGCCGGTGGTCTGCGGACGGATGGTGCCGCAGGGACGTCACCAGTTCCCGGGCTTCCTCGTCGGGGCGTCTGCCCAGCCGGGTGCTGGACTCGCGCCAGTCCACGTGGCCGGGGTCGGGGTGCCGGACGGCGCGGGCCACCAGTTCCGTCAGCGGGGTCGGGACGCCGAAGGCCGCCTCCAGGGTGGTCAGGACGGCGCCGTGTCCGGCGCGGACGGTCCGCCCGCCGAGCGTGATCTGCTCGACCTCGTGCCAGTCGTCGTCGACGCTCGAGGTCTTCGCCGGGCCGGTGGCGCCGGTGCGGCGGCGCAGTTCCGCCTCCGCACCCGTCTCGTACCAGTGGCGGGCCGCGGCGAGCAGCCGCTCGCGCACCGGCTGCGCCAGGGGCAGTTCCGGCGCCGGGAGGTACTGCCCCCACAGCAGCGCCGTGACCGTGGCCGGGGAGCCGCCCTCGACGGCCCGCAGCAGCGGGGTCGTTCCGTCCGGCAGTACCTGGTGGGGGTCGGCCCCTGCCGTGACGAGGGCTGCGACGGGCCTGTGGGCGAACGCGGCTACCGTTGTCCACAGCACGGGCGCGCCGTCCGCGCCCACCGCCTCGGGATCGGCTCCGGCGCGCAGCAGGGCCTCGGCGATCTCCTCTTCGCCTGCGGCCACCGCCGTGCACAGCACCGGCAGGCCGTCCTCGTCGGCCGCGTCGGGATTACCCCCGGGCCACAGCAGGGCGTTGACCTCCCGAAGGTTCCCTGCCCGAACCGCCGCCACCAGTTGCGCGTCCCCGTCCGCCATTCCGCTCCCCCGTGTCCCCGTTCCGTCCGGCGGCGATCCTTTCCGGACAGCACCCCGCCGCACAACGGGATTACGCAAGCGCGAGGGGCCCGGGTGCGTGTGCACCCGGGCCCCTCGACCGCTGCTCCGGACCGCGTCCGGCCGGCTAAGCCGATCACGTGGTACGGCGCCGCCGCGCGCCCGGGCGGCGTTCGCTCGGGCGGAACACCGTCTCGCCGGCCGCCTTGGCCGCCTCGCGGCGCGCCGCGCCGTACTCGGCGAGGGCCTCCGCCAGCTTCGACACCGACGGCTCCGGGGAGAGGACGTCGACCCGCAGGCCGTGCTCCTCGGCGGTCTTGGCCGTCGCCGGCCCGATACAGGCGATGACGGTCACGTTGTGCGGCTTGCCCGCGATGCCGACCAGGTTGCGGACGGTCGACGAGGACGTGAAGAGAACGGCGTCGAAACCGCCGCCCTTGATCGCCTCGCGCGTGTCCGCCGGCGGCGGCGACGCGCGCACGGTCCGGTAGGCGGTGACGTCGTCGACCTCCCACCCGAGCTCGATCAGCCCGGCGACCAGCGTCTCCGTGGCGATGTCGGCCCGCGGCAGGAAGACGCGGTCGATCGGGTCGAAGACCGGGTCGTACGGCGGCCAGTCCTCCAGCAGCCCGGCCGCGGACTGCTCCCCGCTCGGCACGAGGTCCGGCTTGACGCCGAACTCCACCAGCGAGGCCGCGGTCTGCTCGCCCACCGCGGCGACCTTGATGCCCGCGAAGGCGCGCGCGTCGAGCCCGTACTCCTCGAACTTCTCGCGGACGGCCTTGACGGCGTTGACCGAGGTGAAGGCGATCCACTCGTAGCGGCCCGTCACCAGGCCCTTGACCGCGCGCTCCATCTGCTGCGGGGTGCGCGGCGGCTCCACGGCGATCGTCGGCACCTCGTGCGGCACCGCGCCGTAGGAACGCAGCTGGTCGGAGAGCGAGGCGGCCTGTTCCTTCGTCCGCGGTACGAGGACCCGCCAGCCGAACAGCGGCTTCGACTCGAACCAGGACAGGTCCTCGCGGCGCGCGGCGGCGCCGTGCTCGCCGACCACGCATATGACGGGGCGGGCGCCTTCGGGCGAGGGCAGCACCTTGCCCTGCTTGAACACCTGGGCGATCGTGCCCAGGGTCGCCGACCAGGTCCGCTGGCGCGTGGTCGTGCCGGAGACCGTCACGGTCAGCGGGGTGTCGGGCTTGCGCCCGGCGCTCACCAGCTCGGCGGCGGCGGCCGAGGCCGTCTCCAGCGTCGCGGAGACGACGAGGATCCCGTCGCTGGTCCCGGCCTCGCTCCAGCAGCGCGCCGACGCGGTCTTCGCGTCGACGAACCGCACGTCCGCGCCCTGCTTGTCACGCAGCGGGACACCGGCGTACGCGGGCACGCCGACGGCGGTCGCGACGCCGGGCACCACCTCGAAGGGGATCCCCTCGGCCGCGCACGCGAGCATCTCGTCGGCGGCGTTGCCGTCGAGTCCGGGGTCGCCCGTGACGGCACGCACGACCCGCCTGCCGGAGCGTGCGGCCTCCATGACAAGATTGGCCGCGTCCCGGATCACCGGGACCCCGGCGGCTGCTGACAACTCGTCAGCCACCGTCAGCTGCGGCGTGTCGACACCCGCGCGCGCATGCGTCCGTACGACCTCGAGCACCTCGGGTTCCGCGATCAGTACGTCCGCGGCGGCGAGCGCCTCGACGGCGCGCAGCGTCAGCAGACCCGGGTCGCCCGGGCCTGCGCCGAGGAAGGTGACGCGCCCGTGGGCGGCGACGGCCGGAAGAGCGGAGGTGGTCGGAATTGAGGGGTTCAAAGCGATCGCTCCCCCATCAGACCGGCCGCGCCCTTGGCCAGCATCTCGTCCGCGAGTTCGCGGCCGAGCGCCATGGCCTCGTCGTACGACTGGGGCACGGGACCGGTGGTGGACAGCTGCACCAGCGTCGAGCCGTCGAGGGTTCCGACGACGCCGCGCAGGCGCATTTCATTGACAATCCGTCCGTCGGCCAGCAGGTCGGCGAACGCGCCCACGGGTGCGCTGCAGCCGGCCTCCAGGGCGGCGAGCAGAGAACGCTCCGCGGTCACGGCGGCCCGGGTGTGCGGGTCGTCGAGCCTGCTGAGCGCGGCGATGAGGTCCGTGGAGGACGCGGGGCACTCCACGGCCAGGGCTCCCTGGCCGGGGGCGGGGAGGATGCTGTCGACGGACAGCAGTTCGGTGGCCTCGTCGCCGCGGCCGATCCGGTTCAGGCCGGCCGCCGCCAGGACGACGGCGTCGAGCTCGCCGTCGCGCACGAATCCGATGCGGGTGTCGACGTTGCCGCGGATGGGCACCGTCTCGATCCGCTTGCCGAGCGAGCGCGCGAGGTGGTTCAGCTGGGCGGTGCGGCGGGGCGAGCCGGTGCCGATGCGGGCGCCGTCGGGCAGCTGCTCGAAGGTCAGGCCGTCGCGGGCGACGAGTGCGTCGCGGGCGTCCTCGCGCTGCGGCATGGCCGCGATGACGAGGTCGTCGGGCTGCGTGGTCGGCAGGTCCTTCAGCGAGTGCACGGCGAAGTCGACCTCACCGCGCAGCAGCGCGTCCCGCAGGGCGGTGACGAACACGCCGGTCCCGCCGATCTGGGCGAGGTGCTCGCGCGAGACGTCGCCGTACGTCGTGATCTCCACGAGTTCGACGGGCCGGCCGGTGAGCGCCCGGACCGCGTCGGCGACGTGCCCCGACTGGGACATGGCCAGCTTGCTCCGCCGCGTACCGAGCCGCAGCGGCTGGTCGGGACGTGTGTTCATGATGCCCGTCCTGGGTCGTCGTTCTTCGGATCGGCCGCGTCCGCCCGGCTGACGGAAGCAACCGTCTGAGGGTCGAGGTCGAAGAGTTCGCGCAGTGCGTCGGCGTACCCGGCGCCGCCGGGCTCGCTCGCGAGCTGCTTGACGCGCACGGTCGGCGCGTGGAGGAGCTTGTCCACGACGCGGCGCACGGTCTGGGTGACCTCGGCGCGCTGTCGCTCGTCGAGGTCGGGGAGCCGCCCGTCGAGGCGGGCCACTTCCATGGCCACGACCTCGGCCGCCATGGCCCGCAGGGCGACGACGGTGGGCGTGATGTGGGCGGCCCGCTGCGCCGCGCCGAAGGCGGCGACCTCCTGGGCGACGATCCCGCGTACGGCGTCGACGTCGGCCGCCATCGGGGCGTCGGCGGACGCCTCGGCGAGGGATTCGATGTCCACGAGCCGGACGCCGGGGATCCGGTGCACGGCGGCGTCGATGTCCCTGGGCATGGCCAGGTCGAGCAGCGCGAGCCGGACATCGGTGGCGTGGGCCTGCGTACGGGCGCTGCGGCGGGGCTGCCGCTGCGCGGCGGCCTCGCCCTGGTCGGCCCAGGTCCCGTGCAGTTCGAGGGAGCTGGCGTCGACGCCGGTCAGGGCGGAGCGTCCGTCGAGCCCGACGGGGCAGCCGTCGGCCTCGGTGTCCGCGGGCGCGCTGATGGTCCGCGCGGCTCCGGCGTCGGCGAGCCGGGCGCCGGCCTCGGCGGCGGCGACCAGCCGGGCGAGCACATCGGCGTCGGCCGGGCCCGGTCCGGCCTGTGCCGGGACGGAAGGCACGGCGTCGGCCGCAACCGGTCCGGCCGGGGCGGGTCCGGGGACGGCGCCGAAGGACACGGCGGCGAGCACGTCGTCGGCGGTCAGTACGAGCCCGGTGGCGCCGGTGCAGGACACGACCACGTCGACTCGTGTCAGCTCATCGGCGACCTCGGCCATCGGGATGGCCGAAGCCCGCACTCCCGTGCCTGAGGCAACCAGAATCTCCGCCAGTCGCTCGGCCCGCTCGGCGGTCCGGTTCGCCACGGCGATCTCGGCGATGCCGACCCGGGCGAGAGTGGCCGCGGCCAGGGAGGACATCGATCCGGCGCCGATCACGAGGGCCCGCTTGCCGGACGCCCACTCGGCGACCGGCGTGTGCACCGCGAGCTGCTGCAGCCCGAAGGTCACCAGCGACTGGCCGGCGCGGTCGATCCCGGTCTCCGAGTGCGCGCGCTTGCCGACCCGCAGCGCCTGCTGGAACAGGTCGTTGATCAGCCGGCCGGCGGAGTGCTGTTCCTGGCCCAGCGCGAGGGCGTCCTTGATCTGGCCGAGGATCTGGCCCTCGCCGACGACCATGGAGTCCAGTCCGCACGCCACCGAGAACAGGTGGTGCACCGCCCGGTCCTCGTAGTGCACGTACAGGTACGGGGTGAGCTCCTCCAGCGCGACTCCGCTGTGCTGGGCGAGCAGCGTGGACAGCTCGGCGACTCCGGCGTGGAACTTGTCCACGTCCGCGTACAGCTCGATGCGGTTGCACGTGGCGAGCACGGTCGCTTCCGTCGCCGGTTCGGCGGCGAGGGTGTCGTGCAGCAGCTTGGTCTTGGCGTCGGCCGGCAGCGAGGCGCGCTCCAGCACGCTCACGGGTGCGCTGCGGTGGCTCAGCCCGACGACGAGCAGGCTCATGCCGGCATCACCGCCGGGACATCACCCTCGGGGCCGCCCTTGCGCGCTTCGGCGGTGGTGCGTCCGGCCGGCGGCACGACGGCTGCGGCGGGTGCGGCGCCGCCCACGGCGGAGCCGGGCTCGGTGCCGGCCGCGGCGGCTTCCTCGCCGGCCTTGCGCTGCTCGTGGAAGGCGAGGATCTGGAGCTCGATGGAGAGGTCGACCTTGCGCACGTCCACGCCGTCGGGCACGGACAGCACGGTCGGCGCGAAGTTCAGGATGGAGGTGACCCCGGCCGCGATCAGCCGCTCGCTGACCTGCTGGGCGGCGCCGGCGGGCGTCGCGATGACGCCGATCGAGACGCCGTTCTCCTCGATGATCTTTTCGAGGTCGTCGGTGTGCTGGACGGCCATGCCGGCGACCGGCTTGCCGGCCATCGCCGGGTCGGCGTCGATCAGCGCGGCCACGCGGAACCCGCGCGCGGAGAAGCCGCCGTAGTTGGCGAGTGCGGCGCCGAGGTTACCGATGCCGACGATCACTACCGGCCAGTCCTGGGTCAGGCCGAGCTCGCGGGAGATCTGGTAGACGAGGTACTCGACGTCGTAGCCGACGCCGCGGGTGCCGTAGGAACCCAGGTAGGAGAAGTCCTTGCGCAGCTTGGCGGAGTTGACTCCGGCGGCGGCCGCGAGCTCCTCGGAGGACACCGTGGGGACCGATCGCTCGGAGAGCGCGGTCAGGGCACGCAAGTACAGCGGAAGCCGGGCGACAGTGGCCTCGGGAATACCTCGGCTGCGGGTCGCCGGTCGGTGAGTTCGGCCAGTTGCCACGATGCTCCTGCGGGATGAGCGGGGCTGCAGGCGGCCTCTTGTCCCAGGACCGCCCCGTCGACAGCAGGCTATGCCTTTGTGAACGCGTGCACAAAGATTGTGTCCGCTTTGTCCGACCAAAGTGACCGGGGTCACGCGACATCGGCACGCAATCCCGGAACCGACGGCACGCCGAACCCGTTCAAATACCAAAGGGGGCAAAACCGTGCACACTCCTCACAGATACGCCCCCAGACCCCACAAATCGCCCATGATGGTAACCGGGAAGGGGGTCAGGCTCCCAACGCCCGCCGGAGCCGGTCCGGGTTCACCCTCCAGAAGGTGTGCTGTTCGCCGTCAACCAGGACCACCGGAATCTGCTCCCAGTGCAGCCGGTAGAGCTCCGCATCCTGCGAAATGTCCTTCTTCTCCCATTGCGCCCCGGTCTCGGCACAGACCTTCGCGACGACTTCCTCGGCTTCGTCACACAGGTGGCACCCAGGCTTCCCGATGAGCGTCACCAGGCGCTCGCCGGGGCTCTTCTTCTCTTTACGGCGCAACAAAGGGCTCATCCCCCCATTCTCCCGCGCCCCCGCGGCCGCCCGTTCCGTCGGTGACGACGCGAAGAGTTAACTCCTCCGTTTCCCATCGGTTCGGGAACTCCCGAACACAGTGGCTATGCTCGCGTCATGGCCGCTCCCGGATGGCTCACCCCTCGCAGGCGCTCCGCCACCGCACGTAGCGTGCTGGCCGGGGAGGCCTCGGCCGAAGCCGCCCGCAAGACCGCGCTGACCGGGCCCGAAGGGCCCGCCCAGGCCGGGACCGAAGAAGCCGACGCCGAACTCCTCGCAGCGCTGGAAGCGGTCGAGGGTCCCGCGGAGCCCGTCTTCCCCGTCGCCGGCGACGACCTCGCCGCCGCCTTCTTCGACCTCGACAACACCGTCATGCAGGGCGCCGCGATCTTCCACTTCGGCCGGGGCCTCTACAAGCGCGAGTTCTTCCGGCGCCGCGAACTCGCCCGCTTCGCCTGGCAGCAGGCCTGGTTCCGGCTCGCCGGCGTCGAGGACCCCGAGCACATGCAGGACGCCCGCGACAGCGCCCTGTCCATCGTCAAGGGCCACA
The DNA here is from genome assembly GCF_000720645.1 of Streptomyces sp. NRRL S-378. Lineage (NCBI taxonomy): Bacteria > Bacillati > Actinomycetota > Actinomycetes > Kitasatosporales > Streptomycetaceae > Streptomyces > Streptomyces sp. NRRL S-378. The sequence continues at coordinate 10,135 of NZ_JOBX01000069.1, read as the reverse complement.
AGGTCTCCGAACTGATGGCCATCGGCGAGGAGATCTACGACGAGTACATGGCCGAGCGGATCTGGCCCGGCACCCGCGCCCTGGCCCAGGCCCACCTCGACGCCGGACAGAAGGTGTGGCTGGTCACCGCAGCGCCCGTGGAGACCGCCACCATCATCGCCCGCCGCCTCGGCCTGACCGGCGCCCTGGGCACCGTCGCCGAATCCGTCGACGGCGTCTACACCGGCCGCCTGGTCGGCGAGCCGCTGCACGGCCCCGCCAAGGCCGAGGCGGTCCGCGCCCTGGCCGCCGCCGAGGGCCTCGAACTCGAACGCTGCGCCGCCTACAGCGATTCGCACAACGACATCCCGATGCTGTCGCTGGTCGGGCATCCGTACGCGATCAATCCCGACACAAAACTGCGCAAGCATGCCCGGATCAACGACTGGCGACTGCGCGACTATCGGACCGGCCGCAAGGCCGTGAAGGTGGGCGTCCCGGCGGCCGCCGGGGTCGGCGCGATCGCGGGCGGCGCGGCCGCCGCCATCGCCCTGCACCGGCGCCGCAAGTAACGACTCCGGGCCCAGGCCCAGGCCACACCGCGCCCACGCCCGCCGGGGCCACCGTCCGCCCCGGCCACGGGCATTCGCTCACCCCTACCCGCGCCCGGGGCGCGGCACTCCGCCCTGCCCGACTCGGTCGCACGCCCCCTTGGAAGCGTCCATTCCGCGCATCCAAGCGATCAAGAATCGATCACCAACCGCGATCGAATATGCCCTCGACACGCAACAGAAGTGTCGGAACCGGTGATTTGTGCAACTGGGTGTAGCGCTGCCTGTACGAAGCGTTATTCTCCTCAGACGCATGCCACCGGTCACCTGTCGCCACGACGGGTGAACGGCCCCGCACTGCACGTGATGGAAGCTCTGCCTCTGGGAGTCCCGTGTACCCACCTGTCGGGGTTGACGCCTCGGGCCTGGCTCAGCTGCGCGCAACGGTCCTCGACCACCTGCGCGGCTTCGTCCCCACCGCGTACACCGCCCCCGCCTTCGCCGCCGCGGTTCCTGCCGGCCTCGGCCCGGCCGGGCCCTGCTACGCCCTGACCGACGGCGGGGCCACCGTGGGCAGACGAGGCCGCTCGGCCGCCGGGGGCTCGAACGGCGCCGCCGGCACGAGCACCCAGGCCGCCCCCCGCCGCCCCCTGGCGGACAGCGACCAGGCCCGCATGATGGACCTGGTCGAGCGCGCCCAGGCCGGAGAGGCCGAGGCCTTCGGCCGCCTGTACGACCAGTACAGCGACACGGTCTACCGCTACATCTACTACCGCGTAGGCGGCAAGGCGACTGCGGAGGATCTCACCAGCGAGACCTTTCTGCGCGCCCTGCGCCGCATCTCCACCTTCACCTGGCAGGGCCGCGACTTCGGCGCCTGGCTCGTGACGATCGCCCGCAATCTGGTGGCGGACCACTTCAAGTCCAGCCGCTTCAGGCTGGAGGTCACCACCGGGGAGATGCTCGACGCCAACGAGGTGGAGCGCAGCCCCGAGGACTCCGTCCTGGAGTCCCTCTCCAACGCGGCCCTGCTGGAGGCCGTACGGAAACTGAATCCGCAGCAGCAGGAGTGCGTGACCCTGCGCTTCCTGCAGGGCCTCTCGGTCGCCGAGACGGCCCGGGTGATGGGGAAGAACGAGGGCGCCATCAAGACGCTCCAGTACCGGGCGGTCCGCACCCTGGCCCGCCTCCTCCCCGAAGACGCCCGCTGACGGACCCGTCCAGACACCCTCCCCGACCTCACATTCGGTGACCCCTCGATGACGCTGTGGTCCGATCATCCTTCGTCCGTAACCCAACTGCCGCGACGCTCGTTGTGCGGAATGCAGGCTCCCTGTGGACACGCCCTGCCCGAAGCCGCTCACTCGAAAGTGTGGACGTGCTCAAGGAAGGCAACCTTCCGGACACCTTGGGGAGTCGATCGTCATGACGAGAGGAGGTGCCGCCAGTGATCGCGAACGTGACCCCGCACCGGCGGGCGAACGCCTTCGCCCAGGCCCTGGAGGATCGGAACCCATCCGACCTTTCGGAACCGGACCCGGCGGCCGAGCAGTCCGAGGCACCTGCCGAATCTGCTGACCACGACCGGTTGTTGGCCCTGGCGAGCGTGCTCGGCGAACGGATGCCGCGCCCAGCCCTGGACCCCGAGGTCAAAGTGGTGCAGCGAGCCCAGCTCGTTGCCGCCATGGAGGCCATGGTGCTGGAGGAGAGGGCCGGGGGCGGTGCCGCCTCGGACCCTCAGGTGCCCGAGCAGCGGACCGGCCGCGGCGCCCACCGGGCGACCCCGCTCCGGAAATTGCGGCCCCGCTCCCGCTGGTCCAAGGGCATCGCAGCGGGCGGCCTCACCGTGGGTGTGGCCGCAGGGGCCTTCAGCGGGGTGGCCGCTGCCAGTTCCGACGCCCTGCCCGGTGACCACCTCTACCCCGTGAAGCGGGGCATGGAGGACCTGAAGCTGGGCATGGCCGACGACGACGCGGAGCGCGGCGAGCTCTATCTCGACCGGGCCTCCAACCGCCTGTCGGAAGCCCGCAGGCTGATGGAGCGCGGCCGGACCGGCACCCTGGACCACGAGTCCCTGGGCGCGATCCGCCGGGCGCTCTCCGGCGTCAAGCACGACGCGGAAGAGGGCCACCGCCTCCTCCAGGCCGCGTACGACCGGGACGGATCCCTCGGCCCGATCCAGACGCTGTCGTCGTTCTCCCGCTCACACCGCGACACCTGGGGCAAGCTGCGCGAGAAGCTCCCCGTGCAGCTCACCGACGTCGGCGGCGAAGTGGACTCGGTCTTCCAGGCCATAGACGAAGACGTGGCGCCGCTCCAGAGCCTGCTCCCCAAGCCACCCGAGCAGACCCGCGGCGGCAGCGGCTCGTCGGGCTCCCCCGCCAAGCCCGACGCCTCCAGCGGTGCCAAGCACTCCGCCCCCGCCGGCGGCACGCCCTCCGGCAGCAGCCCCGCGCCGTCCCCCTCGGGCAGCACCCGGCCACCGGCCGACGGCGGCCTCCTCGGCGGTACGGGCGACCTGCTCAACCCGCCCGCGGGACAGTCGGCGCAGCCCCCCGCGGGCACCCCGGAAGGCCCGAAGCCGGAGATCACCCTCCCGCCCCTGCTCCCGGGTCTCCTCCCTGGCCTGGGCATCGGCGCGGAGGACGCGGAGTAACAGCACGCGGAAACGGTGGTGGGCCGGGGCGGCGCCCCGGCCCACCACCGTCGCAGCACGTTCAGAAGAAGACGGATCTCCGCTGCACCAGCAGTTTGTAGAGCGTGTGCTGGATCTGCTCCCGCACCTGGTCCGTCAGGTTGAACATCAGCATGGGGTCCTCCGCCGCCTCCGCGGCGTACCCGTCGGTCGGGATCGGCTCCCCGAACTGGATCGTCCACTTCGTCGGCAGCGGCACCGCCCCCAGCGGCCCCAGCCACGGGAACGTGGGCGTGATCGGGAAGTACGGAACCCCCAACAGCCGCGCCAGCGTCTTCGCGTTACCCACCATGGGGTAGATCTCCTCCGCCCCCACGATCGAGCAGGGCACGATCGGCGTGCCCGCCCGCAGCGCCGTCGACACGAACCCGCCCCGCCCGAAGCGCTGGAGCTTGTACCGGTCCCCGAACGGCTTCCCTATCCCCTTGAAGCCCTCCGGCATGACACCGACCAGCTCCCCGGCCTCCAGCAGCCGCTGTGCGTCCTCCGCGCACGCCAGCGTGTGCCCCGCCTTGCGGGCGAGCTCGTTCACCACCGGCAGCATGAAGACCAGGTCCGCCGCCAGCAGCCGCAGGTGACGGTCCGCCGGGTGGTGGTCGTGCACGGCGACCTGGAGCATCAGCCCGTCCAGCGGCAGCGTCCCGGAGTGGTTCGCCACGATCAGCGCACCACCCTCCGCGGGGATGTTCTCGATGCCCTTGACCTCGACCCGGAAGTACTTGTCGTACAGCGGCCGCATCAGGGACATCAGGACCTGGTCCGTCAGCTCCTTGTCGTAGCCGAAGTCGTCGACCTCGTACTCGCCGGTGATCCGCCGGCGCAGGAACGCCAGCCCGCCGGCGATCCGCCGGTCCCAGTCGTCACCACGCTCCGCCGGGGCGGCCCCCGGCTCCGGCGCCGGAGCGGCCGGCTCCGGCTCCACCGGCTCGGGCGCCGGCACCGCCCGCACCCGGCGGGGCATCCGCCGGCGCGGCCGGTCCTCGTCGAACGGAATGACCTTGGCGTCCGCCACTATCGCTTCGCTCCTTCAACCGTGTCGACGTCGTCCCGCAGGCCGTCCGCGTCCAGCATGGCCGCCACCCGGTCCACGGCCCGTCCGACCCGCTCGGGCGGCAGCAACCCGTTGCCGCGGCTCCGCGCGAAGTCCGCGAAGGTCTCGGTGGTCGTGTAGAGCGGCTCGAAACCGAGGACCTCGCGCATCTGCGTGGTCTCCACGACCCGGCCGTGCGTGAGCAGCCTCATCTGCTCGGGCGAGAAGTCGGTGACCCCGACCGCCCGCAGCGCGGACCCCACCCAGGTGAGCGCGGGCAGCAGCAGCGGCAGCGTGGGCCGCCCCAGCCGCCGCGAGCACTGCGACAGCAGCAGGACGCCGTCACCCGCGATGTTGAAGGTCCCGCTGTTCAGGGTCCCGCGCCGGGGCTCCTGCGCGGCCAGCCGCAGCACCTCCAGCACGTCGTCCTCGTGCACGAACTGCAGCCGCGGGTCGTAGCCCAGGACGGTCGGCATGACCGGCATCGAGAAGTACTCGGCGAGAGCCGAATCGGCGAAGGGTCCCAGGATGTTCGCGAACCGCAGCACGCACACCGCGACGTCCGGCCGTCGGCGCGCGAAGCCCCGTACGTAGCCCTCGACCTCGGCGGCGTCCTTGGCGAAGCCGCCCGACGGCAGCGACTTGGGCGGCGTGGTCTCGGTGAAGACGGCCGGATCCCGCGGGGTGCCCCCGTACACGCTGGTACTGGACTTCACCACCAGCCGCCGGACCGTCGGGGACTTCTGGCAGGCACCGAGGAGCTGCATCGTCCCGATGACGTTGGTCTCCTTCACGGCGCTGTGCGCGCCGCCCCCGACCGGCCGGCCTCCCGTGACCGCCAGATGGACCACCGTGTCCACGGCGTGCTCGGCGAGGACCCTGGCGATCGACGACTGCCTGATGTCCGTACGGACGAACTCCGCCGACCCCAGCCGGTGCGGCGGCGTCGCGGCGTCCACCGCGATCACCCGCTCGACCTCCGGGTCACGCTGGATCCGGCGCACGAAGCGGCCGCCCAGCTGCCGGGCAGCCCCGGTGACGAGCACGACCTTCCCCACGAGCTCAGCGCCTCCCTCGAAGAAGTACCCGGCTGCACCGCAGCCCCTCCACCAAGGATGGTGGAGGGGCTGCGGAGAACACGTACAGCTGCCGTTTACTTCTTGTTACGGCGCTGGACGCGGGTGCGCTTGAGCAGCTTGCGGTGCTTCTTCTTAGCCATCCGCTTGCGCCGCTTCTTGATAACAGAGCCCACGACTACCCTCGCTCACTTCTCTTCACTGGTGCGGGGCGTCTGGGCCCACACGACCTACGTCGGCCTAGCCTACCCGCCCGAGCTCCGAGCCCGTAATCCGAGTGCTTCCCAGGGGTTACGAAGGCGTCAGGGCCCGTCAGTCTCAGGCCGACTCCACCCCCACATAGGACTCTCGGAGGTACTCATGGACCGCGTTCTCGGGGACCCGGAAGGACCGGCCCACCCGGATTGCGGGCAGATGACCGTTGTGCACCAGCCGGTACACGGTCATCTTCGACACTCGCATCACCGAGGCGACCTCCGCCACGGTCAGGAACTGAACCTCACTGAGAGGCCTCTCGCCAGCAGCCATGACACACCTTGACCTTCCGCGCATGACGGGCACCGGCTTCCCCTCCGGTTACTCCTCGTCGTCGCACGCTCACTCCCCAGAGTAGGGGCGCGTGATACGAGTGGGGAAGAGGAGCTACGGCCACTCCTGCCGCCCCGTCAGACTCGCCCGGCCCAGCACGTACCGGGCAAGCGGACGGTAGTAGTCCGATCGCACCGCATCATCAAGCGGAACGGCCACCGACACCCGCCCCTCCGCCTCCCCCACGAACAGCGCGGGATCATCGGTGTCCGCCAGCCCGATCGCCTCCACGCCGAGCTGACCTGCACCGCAGACCCATCCGTGGTCACCCACCACCAGGTCCGGCAGCGGCCCGCCGGCCTCCGCGAGGGCCCCCAGAGCCACCCGAACCGGCAGGGGCGAATGACTGTGCACGCCGGTCGCACTCCCCGGCACCCGCACGCCGGGTTCCCGCACCAGTGCGACCCCCCGTACGTAGGCGATGCAGTGCGTGCGTACGCCGAACCGGGTCGCCATGTCGACACGTACCCCCTGCGCCGGGGTGAGGACAACACATCCCGCCGCCGACATCGCCTCGGCCAAACCGGCGTAGAAACCCAGGAGCCGATGCGGATGACCGGTCCCGAACAGCACCCGCGACCCCGCCCTCGCCGCCTCCCGCAACCGCCCCGCGAACGCCTCCAACGCGGCCACCGTCCGCTCCGGATCGATCACGTCCGGCCCGTTGACGTGCGAAGGGTCCGCCGAGACACCGCACTTGTCCGCCATCAGCCTCAGCAGATCACCCTCGCCCCAGCCCCCCTCGGGATCCAGCCCCAGCAGCACCCGCGGATCCCGCGCCGCGAACAGCCGGTAGCTGCGCAGGCTCTCCTCCCGGGAGGTGGCGACGGGCCCGGCCAACCGGGCGGCCAGCAGATGCGCACGCAACGCGCCGGTGCTCAACACCCTCCGATGCTCCCCCACCCCACCTGTCGGGTCATCAATTCCGGCGAACAGCCCCACAGTTGGCGTAACGATGCATCAACGGCCGCACACCGGACCTCAGGTCAGCATGCCGCGCAGCGGGAAGACCGCCCTCCGGGTGGCGAGAACGGCCTGATCCGTTCGGTCCGCCGGGTCGTAGCCCGCGTCCCAGTCCCGCCACGACGGGCTCCGCCCGTCCGTCATCCGCCCCGGCGCCAACTGCCGCGTCCGCGCGTACACCTCGTCGCGCCACGAAGCCGGGACCGCCGTCTCCGGATCCACCGGCCGGTGCGCGGCGATCGCCACCAGATGCGTCCACGACCGCGGAACGACGTCCACCACCGCGTACCCACCGCCGCCCAGCGCCAGCCACCTCCCGTCCGCGTACTCGTGCGCCAGCTGGTGGCAGGCCTCCTGCACGGCCCGCTGGGCGTCCAGGGACACCGCCAGGTGCGCGAGGGGGTCCTCGAAGTGGGTGTCGGCCCCGTGCTGGGTCACCAGCACCTGCGGCCGGAAGTCCGCCAGCAGCTCCGGCACCGTCGCGTGGAACGCCCGCAGCCATCCCTCGTCCCCGGTGCCGGCCGGCAGCGCCACGTTCACCGCCGACCCCTCCGCCGCCGGGCCCCCGGTCTCCTCCGGCCAGCCCGTCTGCGGGAACAGCGTCCGCGGATGCTCGTGCAGCGAGATCGTCAGCACCCGCGGGTCGTCCCAGAAGGCGGCCTGCACGCCGTCCCCGTGGTGGACGTCCACGTCCACGTACGCGACCCGTTCCGCACCCAGCTCCAGCAGCCGGGCGATGGCCAGCGACGCGTCGTTGTACACGCAGAAACCGGCCGCTCCGCCCGGCATGGCGTGGTGCAGCCCGCCGGCGAAGTTCACGGCGTGCCCGGCCTCCCCGCGCCAGATCGCCTCCGCACCCGCCACGGACTGCCCGGCGATCAGCGCGGACGCCTCGTGCATCCCGTGGAAGGCCGGATCGTCCACCGTGCCCAGCCCGTACGACCCGTCGGCGGCACCCGGGTCGGCCGACACCTCGCGCACCGCAGCGACGTAGTCCTCCCGGTGGACGAGCCTCAGCGTCGACTCCCCGGCCGGCCGGGCCGCCCGCACCTCCATCTGCCGGTCCAGCCCGAAGGCGCGCACCAGGCCCATGGTCAGCGCCAGGCGCACCGGGTCCATCGGATGGCTCGGTCCGAAGTCATACCCCGTTACCGCCTCGTCCCACATCAACAGCCCGGTCACCGGCTCGCCGCTCATGGTCGACACCGTATCGGGCCTCCCGCGGCCCGAACGAGCGGGCATGGAACAGCGTGATCAGGACGAGGACCATCGGCACCAGCATCGCGCCCCGGTAGCTCCAGGCGTCGCCGATCGCACCGACGAGCGGCGACCCGATCAGGAACCCGACGTAGTTGAAGATGTTCAGCCGCGCCACCGCCGTGTCGGACGCCCCCGGGAACAGCCTCCCCGCGGCAGCGAAGGTCTGCGGCACGATCACGCACAGCCCGATCCCCAGCAGCGTGAAGCCGAGCATCCCCGCCCACACCGCCGGCGCGGCCGCCACCACGGCGAACCCCGCGGCGGCGAGCAGGGTCCCGCACCGCACCACGGCCACGGCCCCGAACCGCCGCACACCCAGGTCCCCCACGGCCCGCCCCACGAGGGTCGTCACCATGTAGACGTTGTAGGGGACGGTCGCCGTCTGCTCCGAGCTCCCGAGCACGTCCTGGAGGTACTTGGCACTCCAGTTCGCGACCGTCGAGTCCCCGATGTACGCGCACGCCATCACCAGGCAGAGCGGCAGCAGGAGCGCGAACCCCCCGGCCCCCAGCCCCTTCTCCGGCAGACCCTCCGGATCCTCGTGGTCCGGGCGGTCCGTCCGGTCCACGTAGTACCGGCTGCCCAGCAGCACGCACGGCACCAGCACGGCCACGGCCGGCAGGTAGCTGACGAGCAGCCCCAGGTGTGCGTGCGCCCCGTACCAGGCCGCCGAAGCCCCCAGGATCCCGCCCAGGCTGTACGCGGCGTGGAAGCCCAGCATGATGCTGCGCCCGTACGCCCGCTGCAGGCTGACCCCGAGCATGTTCATCGAGGCGTCCAGCGCGCCCACCGACAGTCCGAACGCCCCCAGGGCCACCGCCACGTGCCACAGCCGCTCGCCGGCGCCCACCCCGAGCAGGGACAGCAGGACCAGCGGCTGGGCCCACCGCAGGACGACGCTGGGCGCGACCCGCTTGACCAGGTGCTCGGTACCGACGCTGGCCGCACCCGCGAGGACCGGCACCGCGGCGAGGAAGACGGGCAGCAGCCCGTCGGATATCCCGTACCGGTCCTGGATGGCCGGGATCCGGGTGACGAGCAGGGCGAAGGTGACGCCCTGCACGAAGAAGCTGAACCCCAGGGCGCCACGGCCGCGCTGCAGCCGCACATCATCCGTCATGGCGGGTCAGCGTAGGCCCCGGGGCTACCCGTGGGTAGAGAGATCACACGGGCAGTTGCAGGATCAGCGGGAGCTGCATCATGTCGCCGAAGTAGCCGGTGGCTCCGGGGAGCCGGTCCGCGGGCAGCAGCGCGGTGAACCCGTACACGTCCATCCCGGCGGCCGCGGCGGCCTCGATCCCGCGGGGGCTGGCCTCGATGACGACGCACCGCGTGGGCTCGACGCCCATCTGCCGTGCGGCGTGCAGGTAGAGGTCGGGTGCCGGCTTGCCCTGTCCCACGTCGTCGACGCTGAAGATCCACTCTTCTTCGAACCACCCGTCGAGGCCGGCCACCCGGTGCCCGACGCGGATCCGCTCGTGACTGCCGGAGGAGGCCAGGCAGTACCCGATCCCGTGGGCGGTCAGCGCCCCGAGGACCTCCTCCACTCCGGGCACGGGCTTCAGCTCCTGCTCGAACGCGGCGCAGGTCCGCGCGTGCAGCGTCTCGTCGAAGTCCGCCGGCAGCCGCTCCCCCGTCCGCTCCTGGACGAGGTCGTGCACCTGGTGCACGGCGGCGCCCATGTAGTCGCGGACCGACTCCTCGTAGGTGGTCGGGTGCCCCAGCTCGGTCAGGTACCCCGCGAGGACGTTGTTGGCGAGCGGCTCGCTGTCCACCAGCACGCCGTCGTTGTCGAAGATGACAAGGTCGTAGCCCATACCCCCACATTACGGAGGAATCGGATGCCGGACGGTTCCGCCGTGCCCAGCCCGACACGGGGTCACCCGACCGGCCCGTGAACGCAGAAAAGCCCCGCACCAGAAGGTGCGGGGCTTTCCCACAATGATTGTTCGGCGGCGTCCTACTCTCCCACAGGGTCCCCCCTGCAGTACCA
>NZ_JOBX01000068.1:0-30756 GCF_000720645.1 Streptomyces sp. NRRL S-378 | reverse complement strand
GGCCGGGGCGGGTGCGGCGGGGGGGGGCGGCCCCCGCGCGGCCGGGTCGGAACCGTTCCCCGCGCGGACGCGTGACGGCCGAATGGCGATCGTGTGACAGCGGGAGCCATGGACATGACCTGAGGGGCAGGGGTGAATACGGTCGAGCCACGACCTCGAACCGAGCTGTCTCCCCTACCACTTGGAGCCATTCGTGCACCGCAAAGTCATCGTCCCGAGCGTGCTCGCCGCTTCCCTCCTGCTGGTGATCCCGGCGTCTGCGGCGAGCTCCGGACCGGGCGCCCCGGGTATCGGCGATCCCTACTACCCGGCCAGCGGCAACGGCGGATACGACGTGTCGCACTACGACCTGCGCCTGAAGTACCAGCCGACGACGGACCTGCTGGAGGGCACCGCGACCCTGATCGCCACGGCCAAGCAGGACCTGTCCCGTTTCAACCTGGACTTCGGCCTGAAGGTCAGTGAGATCCGCGTCAACGGCGCCAAGGCGACGTTCGCCACGTCCGGCGCGCACGAGGTGGAGGTCACCCCGGCGAAGCCGCTGGCGCGCAACACCCCGCTGACCGTCGTCGTCACGTACGCCGGCAAGCCGTCCGAGCTGAAGGTCGACGGCTGGACGTCCTGGCACCGCACCCCGGACGGCGGCGTGGCGGCGCAGGAGCCCGACTCGGCCGTCTGGTGGTTCCCGAGCAACGACCACCCGCTGGACAAGGCCACCTTCGACGTCTCGGTCAACGTGCCCGACGGTACCCAGGCCATCAGCAACGGCGTGCTCCAGTCGCAGACTTCGCGGCTCGGCTGGACTCGGTACAACTGGCGCTCCAACAAGCCGCAGGCCACTTATCTGGCCACCCTCGCCGTCGGCAAGTTCGACATCACCACCGACAGGACGGCGAGCGGGCTGCCGATCGTCAACGCGTACAGCAAGGACCTCGGCGACAACGCGGGCGCGGCGCGTGCGAGCGTGGAGCGGACCGGCGAGGTCACCGAGTGGCTGGAGGGGGTCTTCGGTCCGTACCCCTTCAACGCGCTGGGCGGCTACGTGCCGAACGTGAACGCCGGCTTCGCCCTGGAGACCCAGACGCGGCCGTTCTACGGTCCGCGCCAGTTCCAGAACGGCGCGAACGTCTCGGTGGTCGTGCACGAGCTGGCGCACCAGTGGTACGGCGACAGCGTGTCCGTGGAGGGCTGGAAGGACATCTGGATCAACGAGGGCTTCGCCCGCTACAGCCAGTGGCTGTGGTCGGAGAAGGAGGGTGAGGGCACGGCGCAGGAGCTCGCCGACTGGGCCTACTCCCTGCGTCCGGCGGAGGACGCCTTCTGGCAGGTCAAGCCGGGTGATCCCGGTCCGGAGAACCAGTTCCACGGGGCCGTCTACGACCGCGGCGCGATCGCCCTCCAGGCGCTGCGCAACGAGATCGGCGACGAGAAGTTCTTCCGGATCCTCAAGGGCTGGCCGACCGAGCGGGCCTACGGCAACGCCAAGGTGGGGGACTTCGTCCGGTACGCCGAGAAGGTCTCCGGCAAGCCCCTGGCCCAGCTGTTCGAGACCTGGCTCTACACCCCGGGCAAGCCCGAGGCCTCGGCGCTGAACCCGGCGGCCGCGAAGCCGGCGGCCCGGTCGGCGCAGTCCGCCCCCGCCAAGCCCGCCGCCGAGCCGAAGTCCTGGAAGAAGATCGCGGAGACCAACACCGTCCACGACACCGGGCACGGCACCGGGCACGGCTCCGGCCCCGGCCACCGGCACTGAGTCCGCGCCGCAGGCGGCCACCGCACGCGGCGGGGCCGCCTGCGGTACGGGGGCCGTCAGCGGCGTCCCGCGTGCCACTGCGCCCGCGCCCGGTGGGCGATCGGCAGGTAGCGGAGCCGTTCGGGCAGCAGCGGGACGAGGAGCCGCACGGCCGTGCTGAAGCGGCGCAGCCGGCGCTCCTGCGCCGGGCTCCACTCCAGCCCGATCGCGGCGCGCGCCTCGGGCGGCATGTACCCGGCGGTGACGAAGGCCCGCAGGCGCAGGAACGCCGCCCGCAGCACCGGCCAGGTCAGCCGCAGCAGCAGCCGTACGGGGAGCGGCCCGCCCTCGGGCCGGGGCAGCGGCACGTCGGTGGCGACCAGCTCGCGGGCGACCGCGGTCGGCTCGATCTCCTCGGCCAGCATCCGGCCCCAGTACGTCCAGTACTCCTCGATGGTCTGCGGCATGTCCCGGTCGCGCAGGCCGAGGATCCGGCCGACCTGGAGCCATTCGCGGTAGAGCTGCTGCTCCTGCGCCGGGGTGAAGCGGCGCAGCAGGTAGCGCCCGGCGTACAGGTAGACCGGGAAGCCGGTGGCGTGGACCCACGCATAGCAGGCGGGGTCGAGGGAGTGGTAGCGCCGGCCGCGGGTGTCGGTGCCCTGGATTTCCTTGTGCAGGCGGCGGACCCGGCGGCCCTCCTCGGCGGCGTCCTCCCCTCCGTACACCCACAGCTGGACCGAGCGCAGGGAGCGTTCGCCGCGGCCCCAGGGGTCGGTGCGGAAGACGGAGTACTGGTCGACGCCGGCCGCGATGGCCGGGTGCGCGACCTGCATCGTGAAAGCGGCGGGCAGCATGAGCAGCGCGCGGACGTCACCGGCGATGGTCCACAGCACCCCGCCGGGCGGCGGCGGTGCGGGGTCGGTGCGGGCGGCCGACGTCCCCGGTGTCCCGCGCGCGGGCCGTCGGTCGTTCCCGGTCATGCGCGCCCCCAAGCCGTCGATCTCTTCCGGTTCCCAGTATGACCTGCGCCGAAGCCCTTCCGGCGGGCCGGTCCGCACGCCATGCTGCGGCGATGGACCTGTCTCCCTCGGCGTGGCTGGAAGCCCTCCTGCCGTCCGTGCTCGCGGTTGCCGCCGTGACCGCCGCCCTCGTCTGCGCGGCCGCCGCGGGCATCGTCGTCGTGTTGCGCCTGGTGCTGCGGCGCCGTCGCCGGGCGCTCCGGGAGGAGGCCGCGGGGGGTCTCGCCGGCTTCACCTGGACCCCTGCCGAGGAGTGACGACGGGCTCGCAGCGTGATCGTCGCGGCCCGGACAGAAAGTGGCTGCACGGGTGTTACCCAGAGGTAACCGCGGCTGCTTGGATGACGGGGCCGATCTTCCCGCGCAGGAATGATGGAGACCTCATGCTGCACACCTCCCACCGCCGTCACCGGGCCGCAGCCGCGGCCGTCGCGGCGATCGCCGCAGGCGCCCTGGCAGCCACCACCGCTCCCGCCGCCACGGCCGCGGAGAACGCCGCCGCACCGCGGCTCAGCGTCCTGTCGTACAACGTGTTCCTGATGAGCAAGAACCTCTACCCGAACTGGGGCCAGGACCACCGGGCCGCGGAGATCCCCAAGACCTCCTTCTACAGGGGCCACGACGTGGTCGTGCTCCAGGAGGCCTTCGACAACAGCTCCTCGGACGCGCTGAAGGCGAACTCCGCCGCGCAGTACCCGTACCAGACCCCGGTCGTCGGCCGCAGCAGGACCGGCTGGGACGCCACGGGCGGCGCCTACTCCTCCACCACCCCGGAGGACGGCGGCGTCACGATCCTCAGCAAGTGGCCGATCGTCCGCAAGGAGCAGTTCGTCTACAAGGACGCCTGCGGCGCCGACTGGTGGTCCAACAAGGGCTTCGCCTACGTCGTGCTCGACGTGAACGGCACCAAGGTGCACGTGGTCGGCACGCACGCGCAGTCCACCGACCCGGGCTGCGCTGCGGGCGAGGCCGCGGAGATGCGCGCCCGTCAGTTCCGGGCCGTGGACGCCTTCCTGGACGGCAAGAACATCCCGGCGAACGAGCAGGTCATCCTGGCGGGCGACCTCAACGTCGACTCGCGCACCCCCGAGTACGCGACGATGCTCGCCAACGCCGACCTCGCCGACTCGGACTCGCGCACGGGCCACCCGTACTCCTTCGACACCGCGCTGAACTCGATAGCGAAGTACCGCTACCCGACGGACCCGCGCGAGGACCTGGACTACGTGCTCTACCGCAAGGGCCACGCCCGTCCGGCGGGCTGGGAGAACAACGTGGTCAAGGAGGAGGCGGCGCCCTGGACGGTCTCCAGCTGGGGCACCTCCTACACCTACACGAACCTCAGCGACCACTACCCGCTGATCGGGCGCTGACCCGGCAGGCGGCCGGCCGGCGGGCGCGGCACCGCCCCCCGGCCGGAGGCGTGCGGGTCACCCGCGTGCCGCCGGCCGGAGGCGTGCGGTCACCCCGCGTCGTACGGATCCTCGTACAGGCCGTCGATCAGCGCGCCGTACTTGTCGCGGATCACCCGGCGGCGGAGCTTGAGGGAGGGCGTGAGCTCTCCGGTCTCGGGGCCCCATTCCTCGGTGAGCAGCCGGTAGCGCTTGATCTGCTCGGTCCGGTTGAGCCGCGCGTTGGCCGCCTCGACCGCGCGTGCGATCTCCTCCCGGACCGCGGGGTGTTCGGCGAGCGCGGCCAGCGAGGCGGCCTCGATGCCCCGGGCGGCCGCCCAGACCGGGGCCAGCTCGGCGTCCAGGACGAGCAGGGCGACGAGATAGGAACGGCCGTCGCCGTGCACCAGCGCCTGGCCGATCAGGGGGTGTTCCTTGACCGTGTTCTCCACCAGAGCCGGCGAGACGTTCTTCCCGTTGGACGTGATGATCAGTTCCTTCTTGCGGTCGGTGATCCAGAGGAAGCCGTCCTCGTCGATCCGGCCGACGTCCCCGGTGGAGAACCAGCCCTCCGGGTCGCAGGCGCTCTCCACCGAGCCGTCCGGGCGCAGGTAGCCGCCGAAGACGGTCGCACCGCGGGTGAGGACCTCCCCGTCCTCGGCGATCCTCAGCTCCAGCCCCTCGATCGGACGGCCCACCGAGCCCAGCCGGAAGCCGTCGGCGCTGTTGAGCGTGCACACCCCGGCCGTCTCGGTGAGCCCCCAGGCGTCCATGATCGTGATGCCCCAGCCGGCCCAGAAGCGGACGACGTCGAGGGGCATGGGTGCGGTGGCACTGGCCGTCCAGGCGAGCCGGTCCATGCCCGCCAGGCGCAGCAGCGGGTCCAGGGTCCGCTCCTTGGCGGAGGCGTACGAGGCTTCGAGCTCGGCCGGCACCTCTTCGCCCCGCTCGTGGTGGGCGGCACGGGCGCGGGCGAGGTCGTTGGCGGCCTCTATGGCGTTCCTCTGGTCCTCGGGAAGCTGTGCGAGCACCGCACGGACGGAGGCGGCGAGCTTCTCCCAGACCCGGGGCACTCCGAAGAACTGCACCGGGCGCAGTTCGCGGACGGCCGCCGAGACGGCGGTGGGATCGGCGCACAGCATGACGTGCGAGGCCCGCAGCAGGGGCAGGTAGATGCCGAGGACCCGCTCGGCGATGTGCGCGAAGGGCAGGTAGCAGATGTGCTCGGCGTGCTCGGGGAGGTCCACGCCCCGGTCGAGGCGGACCGCCTGGAGGATCAGGTTGCGGTGGGTCAGGCGCACGCCCTTGGGGTCGCCGGTGGTGCCCGAGGTGTAGACGACGGTGAGCGGGTCCTCGGGCCGGCTCTCCTGCCAGGCCTTCTCGAAGGCGTCGGCGCGGTGGAGCCGGGCGCCGCTCGCGTAGAGGGACGCGTACGTGCCGTGCCGGCCGGCCTCGGCGGCCTCGGCGACGACGAGGCGCTCCAGGGGGACGTCGGCGGCGGCCAGCAGGGGTTCCCACCGGACGAGTTCGCGGGCGCCCTCGACGACGGCGACCCGGGCCCGGCTGTGGCGGGCGATGTGCGCGATCTGCTCGGGCGCGGAGGTCCCGTACACGGTGACGGGCACGGCGCCCAGGTGGAAGAGGGCGAGGTCGCTGAGCCAGTGCTCGGGGCGGTTGCCCATCATCAGCAGGACGTGCTCGCCCCGCTCGACGCCGAGGGCCGCGTAGCCGGCGGCGAGGACGGCGACCTTGTGGCGGACCTCGCTCCAGGAAAGCGTCGTCCACCCGGCCGCGTCGGGCCCGGCGCGCCAGGAGAGGGCGGGGAGCTGCCCGTGCTCGGCGGCGTTGCGGGCCAGCAGGGCGGAGAAGGTGATCTCTTCGGGTCGTCCGGGCAGTCGCAGGTTCGTGGTCATGGGCAGCTCCTGGCCGTTTCACATCGTTGGTGCGACAGCAATACTGTTGAACCCAAGCTGTGGAGCAGAGAGCGAGGCGCAGACGATGGCCGACCAGGCACCCGAGCCGATGCTCACCGTCGACGAGCTGGCGGCCCGGGCGGGCGTCACCGTGCGCACGGTACGGTTCTACAGCACCCGCGGGCTTTTGCCCCCTCCCGTGATCGGTCCGCGTCGGGTGGGGCACTACGGGCCCGAGCACCTGTCGCGGCTGGCCCTGATCGAGGAGCTCCAGCACCAGGGCATGACCCTGTCCGCCATCGAGCGCTACCTGGACGCGCTGCCCGACGACCTGAGCCCGCACGATCTCGCCATCCACCGGGCCATGGTGGCCAGTTGGGCGCCGGACGCGGCCCAGGAGGTCTCCCGGGAGGAACTGGAGAGGCGGGCCGGCCGGAGCCTGTCGGACACCGACGTGCGGCGGCTGACGGCGATGAACGTGCTCGCCCCCTCGGGGGACGGGTACCGGGTGGACGTGGGACTGCTGCGGCTGGGGGTCGCGCTGCTCGACGTGCCGATCGCGCACGAGACGATCCTGGCGGCGCGCAAGGTGCTGGTGGAGCACACCCGGTCGGCGGCGCACGAGCTGACGGCGCTGTTCCGGGACGAGGTGTGGGGACCGTTCACGCAGGGTGAGAGCGACCCGGAGCGGGTGGAGTCGATGAAGGCGCTGTCGGCGCACATGCAGCCGATGGTGGTGCAGGCGCTGGTGACGGCCTTCCAGCGGTCGCTGCGGGAGGAGCTGCGGGCGGCCTTCGTCTCGGAGCCCGGGTGAGGGCTCCGGGCCCGGCGCCGGACCGGCCCGACGGCGTCCGTGACGGGCGTCCCTGACAGGCGCCCCTGACAGCCGGGCGCGACAGCCGTGCGTGACAGCCCTCCCTGACAGCCGTTCGGGTCTGCCCGCATGCACGGGCTGCCGGTGGACCGTCTCGCCGCCGTGCGCAGCGGCATGATGCTCACGAAACCGGCCAGGATCGCCGTCCGGGAACACCCCGCGGCCGCTCCCCGGTGACCGGGCGCGGTCGCCGGTCGCCGGTCGCCGGTCGCGCCGCCCGGGTAGTTTATGGATCATGGCAGTCATTCACCGCACCACCATGTCGCCCGGCAAGCTCGAACTGATCGCCGCCTGGTTGCCGTCGAGGCCCTGGTACCGGGGCGGGGACGCGCCCGTGCTCGCCAAGGCCGGCGGGTTCCGGCTCGACGACCCCGAGGGCGAGGTGGGCATCGAGTTCATGGTGGTCACCGACACCTCGGGGGACTCCCCCGTCACCTACCAGGTCCCGATGACCTACCGAGGGGTACCGCTGGCGTCCGCCGCCGAAGGCCTGATCGGCACCTCCGAGCACGGTGTGCTGGGCCGCCGCTGGATCTACGACGGGACCCACGACGTGGTCCTGGTCGAGCAGTTGCTCGCCCTGCTGGCGGGCCTCACGACCGCCCAGGACCAGAACGTGAGCGACACCCCCGACCCGGCGGTCGAGGTCCGCAGCGAAGGGTCCGGGGTGCCGCAGGGCCTGACCGGCCCCGGGACCGTGACGGACACCGACGAGGCGAGCCTCGTCACCGTGGGCCCGATGGCGCAGGAGGGCCCGGTGTCGACCCTGACCCTGTGCCGGGTGCTCCGTCCGGGGCCCGCTCCCGAGGGTGACGGCGCGACGGGACGGGTGCTGGCCGACTGGTCCGCCCCGGACGGCTCCCGGCAGCACGGCCCGTTCGCCCACCTGGCCGCGTCCGAGCGCTGACCGCAGGGCGCCCCGGGCCCGCAGACGCCCCGGGCCCGGCGTGCGGGCCCGGGGGCGTCCGTACCCGGATCAGTCCGCGTAGGTCTCGCCGCGCTCGGCCTTCTCCACGAGGGAGGCCGGCGGGGTGAACCGCTCGCCGTACTTCTCCGCGAGTTCGCGGGCGCGGGCCACGAAGCCGGTGAGCCCGCCCTCGTAGCCGTTGATGTACTGGATCACGCCGCCGGTCCAGGCCGGGAAGCCGATGCCCATGATGGAGCCGATGTTGGCGTCGGCGACCGAGGTGAGGACGCCCTCGTCGAGGCAGCGGACGGTGTCCAGGGCCTCGGAGAAGAGCATCCGCTCCTTCATGTCCTCGAAGGGCACCTCGTGGCCCGGCTTGGCGAAGTGCTCGCGCAGGCCCGGCCAGATGCCGGCGCGCCTGCCGGACTCGTCGTACTCGTAGAAGCCGGCGCCACCGCTGCGGCCGGGGCGGCCGAACTCGTCGACCATCCGGTCGATGACGGTGTCGGCGGGGTGCTCGGTCCACGTCCGGCCCTCCGCCTCGAAGGCCTTGCGGCTCTCGTTGCGGATCTTGCGCGGCAGGGTCAGGGTGAGCTCGTCCATCAGGGAGAGGACCTTGGCCGGGTAGCCGGCCTGGGCGGCGGCCTGTTCGATCGAGGCGGGCTCGACGCCCTCCCCGACCATCGCCACGCCCTCGTTGATGAACTGGCCGATGACGCGCGAGGTGAAGAAACCCCGCGAGTCGTTGACCACGATCGGGGTCTTGTTGATCTGGCGCACCAGGTCGAAGGCGCGGGCGATGGCCTCGTCGCCGGTCTGCGCCCCCTTGATGATCTCGACGAGCGGCATCTTGTCGACGGGCGAGAAGAAGTGCAGTCCGATGAAGTCGGCGGGCCGCTTCACGCCCTCGGCGAGCCCGGTGATGGGCAGGGTCGAGGTGTTGGAGCACAGCAGCGCGTCGGGCGCGATGACGTCCTGGATCTCCTGGAACACCTTGTGCTTGAGGGCGGTGTCCTCGAAGACGGCCTCGATGACGGCGTCGCAGCCCGCGAGGTCGGCCGCGTCGGCGGTCGGGGTGATCCGGGCGAGCAGCTCCGCGCGCCCCTCCTCGGTGGTCCGGCCGCGGGCCAGCGCCTTGTCGAGCAGCTTCTCGGAGTACGCCTTGCCCTTCGCGGCGGCCTCGGCGGTGACGTCCTTGAGGACCACCTCGATGCCCGCGCGGGCGCAGGAGTAGGCGATGCCGGCGCCCATCATGCCGGCGCCGAGGACGGCGACCTTGCGGACCTGCCGCGGCTCGACGCCCTGCGGGCGGCTGCGGCCGGCGTTGACGGCCTGGAGGTCGAAGAAGAACGCCTGGATCATGTTCTTGGCGGTCTGTCCGGTGACCAGCTCGGTGAAGTAGCGGGCCTCGATGGTCAGCGCGGTCTCGAAGTCCACCTGGGAGCCCTCGACGGCGCAGGCCAGGATGTTGCGGGGCGCCGGGTACGGGGCACCGTTCAGCTGCTTCTTCAGGTTGGCCGGGAAGGCCGGGAGGTTCGCGGCGAACCGCGGGCTGGACGGGGTGCCGCCGGGGATCTTGTAGCCGGGCGCGTCCCAGGGCTGCTGCGATTCGGGGTGGGCGTCGATGAAGGCGCGGGCCTTGGCCAGCATCTCCTCGGGCGTGGCGGCCAGTTCGTGCACCAGGCCGTTGTCCAGGGCGCGCTGCGGGGTGTACTGGGTGCCCTGGAGCAGCACCTTGAGCAGGGCGTCGGCGATGCCCATCAGGCGTACGGTGCGGGTGACACCGCCGCCCGCCGGGAGGAGGCCGAGGGTGACCTCGGGCAGGCCGATCTTGGAGCCGGGCACGTCGAGGGCGACGCGGTGGTGCGAGGCGAGGGCGATCTCGTAACCGCCGCCCAGGGCGGCGCCGTTGATGGCGGCGACGACCGGCTTGCCGAGGGTCTCGATGCGGCGCAGGGACCGCTTGATCTCGGTGCCGGTGTCGAAGGCGAGCTGCGCGTGCTCGGGGCGCAGCCGGATCATGTCCTTGAGGTCGCCGCCCGCGAAGAAGGTCTTCTTGGCGGAGGTGTAGATGATGCCGCGGATGGAGTCCTTCTCGGCCTCGGCGCGGTCGGCGACGGCCGCGATGGAGTCCTTGAAGGCCTGGTTCATCGTGTTGGCGGACTGGCCCGGGTCGTCGAGGACCAGGGTGACGACGCCGGTCTCGTCCTGTTCCCAGCGGATCGTGGTGGACTCGCTCATGTTCGCTACTTCCGTGTCGGAGGGGTCGGGGGATACAGGACGGTTCAGAGGCGTTCGACGATGGTGGCGACGCCCATGCCGCCGCCGACGCAGAGGGTGACGAGCCCGTAGCGCTTGTCCTGGCGCTCCAGCTCGTCGACGATCGTGCCGAGGATCATCGCGCCGGTGGCGCCGAGCGGGTGGCCCAGCGCGATGGCGCCACCGTTGACGTTGACCTTGTCGAGGGACAGGCCCATGTCCTTGACGAAGCGCAGGACGACGCCGGCGAAGGCCTCGTTGATCTCGACCAGGTCGATGTCGTCGATGGTGAGGCCGGCCTTGGCGAGGGCTTTGCGGGTGGCCGGGGCGGGGCCGGTGAGCATGATGGTGGGCTCGGAGCCGGAGACGGCCGCCGAGACGATCCGGGCGCGCGGGGCGAGACCGTTGCGCTCCCCCGCCTCGCGGGAGCCGATCGCGACGAGCGAGGCGCCGTCGACGATGCCGGAGGAGTTGCCCGCGTGGTGGACGTGGTCGATCTTCTCGATCCAGTGGTACTTCTGCAGGGCGACGGCATCGAAACCGCCGAGCTCGCCGATGTCCGCGAAGGACGGCTTCAGCTTGGCGAGGGTGTCGGCGGTGGTCCCCGGGCGGACGAACTCGTCGTGGTCCAGGACGACCAGGCCGTTGCGGTCGGTGACCGGGACGACGGACTTCGCGAAGCGGCCGTCCTTGATCGCGGCGGCGGCGCGCTCCTGGGAGAGGGCCGCGTACTCGTCGACGTCGCGCCGGGAGAAGCCCTCGATGGTGGCGATCAGGTCGGCGCCGATGCCCTGCGGGACGAAGCCGGTGTCCCAGTTGGTCATCGGGTCGGCGAACCAGGCGCCGCCGTCCGAGGCCATCGGGACGCGGGACATGGACTCCACGCCGCCGGCCAGGACCAGGTCCTCCCAGCCCGAACGGACCTTCGCGGCGGCCAGGTTGACGGCCTCCAGGCCGGAGGCGCAGAACCGGTTCTCCTGTACGCCGGCCACCGTGTCCGGGAGCCCGGCCGCGATGGCCGCGATACGGGCGATGTCGGAGCCCTGGTCGCCGACCGGGCCGACGACGCCGAGCACGATGTCGTCGATGGTGGCGGGGTCGAGGCCGGGGTTGCGCTCGCGCAGGGCGTCGATGAGTCCGACGACGAGGTCGATCGGCTTGGTGCCGTGCAGGGAGCCATTGGCCTTGCCGCGGCCGCGCGGGGTGCGGATCGCGTCGTATACGTAAGCTTCGGTGCTCACTGGTCAAGCCTTTCGGTGTGCTGGAAGGTCCTGGGAAGGTCCTCGGCGGGGCTGTGGGCGGGATGGGGGGTCAGCTGAGGAGGGAGCGGCCGATGATCTCCTTCATGATCTCGGTCGTGCCGCCGTAGATCGTCTGGATCCGGCCGTCGGTGAAAGCCCGCGCCACCCGGTACTCGGTCATGTAGCCGTAGCCGCCGTGGAGTTGCAGGCAGCGGTCCGCCACGCGCTTCTGCAGTTCGGTCGCCCACCACTTGGCCATCGAGGCGTGCACGTGGTCCAGCTCGCCGTTCGAGTGGTCGGTGATGCACCGGTCGAGGAAGGTCCGGGTGACGGCGACCTCGGTGGCCATCTCCGCGATCTCGAACCGGATGTGCTGGAGCTTGGACAGCGGACGCCCGAAGGCCTCGCGCTCCTTCACGTACTGCGTGGTGATCTCCAGCAGGTGCTCGGCGGCGGCGATCCCGGCCATGGCGATGCCCATCCGCTCCTGAGCGAGATTGGTCATCAGGTGGACGAAGGCGCCGTTCAGTTCGCCGAGCAGGTTCTCCTTCGGGACGCGCACGTCGTGGAAGAACAGCTCGGCGGTGTCCTGCGCCTTCTGGCCGATCTTGTCGAGGTTGCGGCCGCGCTCGAAGCCCTCCGCGCCGCGCTCGACGACCAGCAGCGACAGGCCGTGCGCCCCGCCCTCGGGAGTCGTCCTCGCCACCACGATCACCAGGTCGGCGAGGATGCCGTTGGAGATGAAGGTCTTGGAGCCGTTCAGCACCCAGTGGTCTCCGCGGTCCTCGGCCGTGGTCCGGATCCCCTGGAGGTCGGAGCCCGCGCCCGGCTCGGTCATCGCTATGGCGGTGACCGTCTCGCCGGAACAGAAGCCGGGCAGCCAGCGGCGCTTCTGCTCCTCGGTGGCGAGCGAGGTCAGGTACGGCCCGACGATGTCGTTGTGCAGGCCGATGGCGAGTCCGGGCGCACCCGCCCGGGTGAACTCCTCGGCGATCACGGCGGCGTAGCGGAAGTCGGTGTTCCCGCCGCCCCCGTACTCCTCCGGGACGGCGAGCCCGAGGAGGCCCTGGCGGCCGGCGGCCCGCCAGGCCTCGCGGCTGACGATGCCGTCCTTCTCCCACTGCTCGTAGTGCGGCAGCACCTCCTTGGCGAGGAAGGTGCGTACGGTCTCGCGGAACGCCTCGTGGTCGGCGTCGAAGATCAGGCGCTTCATCGGAAGGGCTCCTCAAAGCCAGTTCTTGACGGTTTCGATCAGCCGGGCCGGCTCGGGGCCGACGGGGGTGACGTTGAGCATGGTGACCCCCGCCTCCCGGAAGGCCTCGACACGCTCGCGCACGTACCCCTCGGGCCCGCACAGGGTCATCAGCTCGCAGAACTCGTCCGGGACGGCGGCCGCCGCGTCGCGCGTGCGGCCGGCGAGGTAGAGCTCCTGGATCCGGCGGGCCGCGTCCCCGTAGCCGTAGGCGACGGCGAGGTCGTTGTAGAAGTTCTTGCCGACCGCGCCCATGCCGCCCACGTACAGGGCGATCTGCGGCCGGGCGCGTTCCCGTACGGCGGCCGCGTCCTCGCCGATCGCGAGCAGGCCGCCCGCGACGGTGTGGAGCGGACCGAGCTCGGGCGGGCGCTTGGCCGCCCCCTCGGCAAGCGGGCCGCCCCACACGGCAGCGGCCTTCTCCGGGATGAACAGCGTGGGCAGCCAGCCGTCCGCGATCTCGGCGGTCAGCCGCACGTTCGCCGGGCCGAGCGAGGCGATGTAGACGGGAATGGTGTCGCGTACCGGCCGGGTCAGGATCTTCAGCGGCTTGCCGTGCCGGCCGCCCTTCTCCGGGGGCAGCGGCATGTCGGTGATGCCGTGGTGGTCGATCGTCTCCCGGCGCCAGATGCGCCGGCACAGCTCGACCGTCTCCCGGGTCCGGCCGAGGGGCCTGTCGTACGGCTTCCCGTGCCAGCCCTCGACGACCTGCGGTCCGGAGGCGCCGAGGCCGAGCAGCGCCCGGCCGCCGGAGAGGGCGTCCAGTCCGGCGGCCGTCTGCGCGATGAGGCCGGGGGTGCGGGAGTAGACGTTCATGATCGCCGAGCCGATCCTCAGCCGCTCGGTGCGGGCGGCGAGGTAACCCATGATCGTCGGGGAGTCGAAGCCCCAGGCCTCGGCCACCCAGACGGCGTCGAGGCCGGCGGACTCCAGCGCGGCCGCCCCGTCGGCGGCCCGCCGCGGGTCGCCCGCGTAGTCCAGCATCATCGACAGTTCCATCAGGCCTCTTTCGGCAGCAGGGCCGGTACGTCCCAGTCGGCGGCCACCGACTGGGTGTGCGCACCCGGCAGGGCCGGTCCGCCGGTGACGGCGGCCGGGGTCGCCGAGAACCGCGGCGCGGGGGCGGGCTGCACGGTCCCGCCGACGTCGGTGAAGGTCCCCCGGGCGGCGAGGTGGGGGTGGCCGGGGGCCTCGCGCAGCGAGAGCACGGGCGCCACGCAGGCGTCGCTCCCCTCGAAGACCGCCGTCCACTCCTCGCGCGTACGGGTACGGAAGCGGGCGGCGACGGCCTCGCGCAGTTCGCCCCAGCGGGCGATGTCCTTGCGGGCCGGAGCCCGGTCGGCGATGCCGAGGAGTTCGGTGAAGGTGTCGTAGAACTGCTGCTCCAGCGCGCCGACGGCCATGTACCCGCCGTCGGAGGTCTCGTAGGTGCCGTAGAACGGGCAGCCGCCGTCGAGGAGGTTGGCGCCGCGCCGGTCCTGCCAGCCGCCCGCCGCCATCATGCCGTGGATCATGGCGGTGAGGTGGGCGGTGCCGTCGACGATGGCCGCGTCGACGACCTGGCCGGTGCCGGTGGCCCGGGCGTGCTGCAGGGCGGCGAGGACGCCGATCACCAGGTAGAGCGAGCCGCCCGCGTAGTCCCCGACCAGGTTGGCCGGGACCGCCGGGGGCTCGCCGGGGTTGCCGATCATGCCGAGGGCGCCGGTGACGGCGATGTAGGCGATGTCGTGGCCCGCGGTGTGTGCGAGCGGGCCCTCTTGGCCCCAGCCGGTCATCCGTCCGTAGACGAGGCGCGGGTTGCGGGCGTGACAGTCGGCCGGGCCGACGCCGAGCCGTTCGGCGACGCCGGGGCGGAAGCCCTCGATGAGGACGTCGGCCCGCTCGACGAGGTCCAGGACCCGGGCGGGTCCGTCGGCGGACTTGAGGTCGAGAAGGACGGAGCGCTTGCCGCGGTTGGTGATGTCGTGGGCCGGATCGACCGCGAGCCCGCCACCGCCGGGCCGGTCCACCCGCACGACGTCCGCCCCCAGGTCGGCGAGGAGCATGGCGGCGAACGGCCCCGGGCCGATGCCGGCCAGCTCGACGACGCGCACGCCGGCGAGCGGGCCGTCGCCGCGCGCCGCCCCGGTCCCGTTCCCTGTCACTGCCATCGAGCCCCCAGCGTCTGCGGTGTGCTTGGTATGCCTGGTGTGCCTGGTGTGCGGCTGTGTGACACAACTGATGTAACACCGGTGATGCTAGGAACGTGTTCCACTGAGCACAAGCCCCCGGGCCGGGCTCCGGCGGGATCGGCCGGCATGGGCGCATCCGGGTCCCCGAAACGACGGAATCCAGGGGCCCACCCCCCTGATGGGTCACCCCGGGAGTCTGTACTCTGAACACGCTTTCGAGCTGATCAAGTGTTCAATCAGTCACATGTGGGGGACCGGTGCGTCGTCGCCGTCTTGTAATCTCCGTTGCCGCCATCGCAGCGGGCGTGGGTCTCGTCCCGGGCGTGGCCCAGGCCGATCCGGCCAAGCCGGACGCACGCGGCACCACCAAGCCGGACCTGGATCTCGGCAAGGACGCCAAGGCCAAGGGCCACGCCTTCACCAGCCCCGCGGACCGCACGGTCCGCAAGGCCCTGCCGTCCGCAAAGACCGGCGCGGCCGCCGCCCCGCAGGTGCAGTCCGTCAACGCCAACGCGGACCTCGCCGTCGGCGTCGCCGCTTACGGCACCACGGCCCACGCCACCGAGGTGGACACCACCATCACGAGCGTGGACACCGCCCTGAAGGTCACCATCGAGTGGGGCGACGGGAAGCAGGACGTCTTCGACGCCTACGGCTCCGACTTCCGGACCACGAGCCACACCTACGCCGAGGTCGGCTCCTACACGGTCAAGGTGACCGTGACGGACGCCGCGAACAGCCTCTCGGCCGTCAACGAGGTCAACTTCGTCACCGAGGGCTCGGACTTCACCCCGTACGCCCCGACCCGCCTGCTGGACACCCGCAACGGGACCGGCGCGCCGATGGGCATGGTCAAGCCCTACAGCTCGACCCGCGTGAAGATCGGCGGCAACGGCTCGATCCCCGCCGGCGTCACCGCCGTGGTCCTCAACATCACGGTCACCAACACCTCCTCCGACGGCCACATCACCGCCTTCCCCGAGGGCACCGAGCGTCCGACCACGTCGAACGTCAACTACAAGGCCCGTCAGACCGTCCCGAACCTGGTCATCGTGCCGGTCGGCAAGAACGGCTACGTCGAGATCGCCAACCGCGGCGGCATGCCCGTGGACCTGATCGCCGACGTCACCGGCTACTTCTCCACGACCGCCTCCAGCGGTTACACGCCGGTCGCCCCGTCCCGCTTCGTCGACACCCGTGAGGGCCTCGGTGCGGCGAGGGGCCAGCTCGGCGGCCGGAAGACCTTCTCCACCCAGATCAGCGGCCTGCGCGGCGTGCCCCAGGGCATCAGCGCCGTGGCGCTGAACGTGACGGTCACCAACCCGAAGGAGGCCGGCCACCTGTCGGTCTTCCCGGGCGGCGGCGCCACCCCGACCGCGTCGAACCTGAACTTCACCGCGGGCCAGACGATCGCCAACTCGGTCATCGTCCCCGTCGGCCAGGACGGCAAGATCAGCGTCTTCAACGGCGCCTGGGCGGGCGTCGACGTCATCGTCGACGTGGTCGGCTACTACAGCACCGACAGCAAGAGCGCCTTCCGGCCGATCACGCCGGAGCGCCTGGGCGACACGCGTGACCCCAACGACCCGGTCTACGGGAAGCTGTGGGGCCAGGACTACATCTACATGCCGCTGTCCTACGACGACCCGAGCATCACGGGCTTCGTGCTCAACGCCACGGTCACCAACACCGAGGGCGACGGGTACCTCACGGCCACCCCGGACCCGAACTCGATGGACGACTACATCAACCGCACGGCGCAGTGGCCGACGCCGCCGAACTCCTCCAACCTGAACTGGACGAAGGGCGCCACCGTCCCGAACCTGATCCAGGCGAGCACCGGCAGCAACGGCATCATCGACGTCTGGAACCGCGGCTGGGACGACATCGACCTCATCATCGACCTCTTCGGCCTCTACCAGCAGGGCTGATCCACCGGCAGGTGAACCCACGGCGCCCCGGGCGCGGCCGCACGGCCGTTCCCGGGGCGCCGTCGTCCCGGCGGCCCGCTCCCGCCGCGGGAACGGTTCTCGCCACACCCTCCCGGCGCCCGCTCGCGCGGACGCCGGACCGCCGCGCTAGCCTCGGGCACCCGACACCCACTGGAGGAGCTCTCATGAACGCAGGGGTCCCGCAGGACCAGCCGGAACGGGCCTACGACGTCGTGCTCTTCGGCGCCACCGGGTTCGTGGGGGCACTGACCGCCGAGTACCTCGCCGTGCACGCACCCGCCGGCTGCCGGTGGGCGCTCGCCGGCCGGGACCTCGCGAAGCTGGAGCGGCTGCGCGAGCGGCTGGCCGCGGTCGATCCCGCGTGCGCGGCGCTGCCGCTGCTGCGCGCGGACGCCCAGGACGCCACCGCCGTGCGCGAACTGGCCATGTCCACCCGGGTGCTGGCCACGACCGTGGG
Organism: Streptomyces sp. NRRL S-378; assembly: GCF_000720645.1. Classification (NCBI taxonomy): domain Bacteria; kingdom Bacillati; phylum Actinomycetota; class Actinomycetes; order Kitasatosporales; family Streptomycetaceae; genus Streptomyces; species Streptomyces sp. NRRL S-378. Next base: position 13,592 of record NZ_JOBX01000068.1, on the reverse strand, counting down.
GCCGTACGTCTGGTACGGGGCCGAGCTCGTGGCCGCCTGCACCGAGGCGGGCACGGACTACGTGGACCTGACCGGCGAACCGGAGTTCGTGGACCGGATGTACGTGGAGCACGACGCGCGGGCCCGCGAGACCGGGGCCCGGCTCGTCCACGCGTGCGGTTTCGACTCGATCCCGGCCGACCTCGGCGCGTACTTCACGGTCCGGCAGCTGCCGGAGGGGGTCCCGCTGACGGTCGACGGGTTCATGCGGTCCAACGCGTTCTTCTCCGGCGGGACCCTGGCCTCCGCACTGACCGCGCTGGGGCGCGGACCCCAGACCCTGGCGGCCGCGCACGCCCGCCGGCTGCACGAGCCCCGGCCGCTGGGGCGCCGGGCGCGCGGGCCGCTGGGCGCGCCGCGGTTCAGTCGCGAGACCGGCACCTGGGCGCTGCCGCTGCCCTCGCTGGACCCGCGGATCGTCGCCCGGTCCGCGGCCGCGCTGGAGCGCTACGGCCCGGACTTCCGCTACCGGCACTACGCCTCCGTCCGGCACCTGCCCGTCGCGCTGGGCGGTGCGGCGGCGGTGGGCGCGACGGCGGCGCTGGCACAGGTGCCGCCCGCCCGGCGGTGGCTGATGGACCGCTGGGAGCCCGGCCGCGGGCCGGACGCGGAGCGGCGGGCCCGTAGCTGGTTCACCGTGCGGTTCGTGGGCGAGGGCGGCGGCCGGCGCGTGTTCACCGAGGTGTCCGGCGGCGATCCGGGGTACGGGGAGACCGCGAAGATGCTGGCGGAGTCGGCGCTCTGCCTGGCCCACGACGCGCTGCCGGAGACCGCCGGGCAGGTGACGACCGCCGTGGCGATGGGCGACGCCTTGATCCACCGTCTGCAGAAGGCGGGGATCACCTTCCGGGTGGCCGACGCCCGCTGACGGCGGGCCGGCTCAGGAGGCCTCCCGCAGCGCCCTGCGGCACAGAGAGTCGGCGCGGCGGGTGGTCTCCGGGATCCGGAAGCGCGGGCTCAGCGCCAGGACGTGCGCGCAGGCGTTGTCGAGCGACACCTTGTGCCCGACCGAGACGAACACCGGCTTGGTGGCGTCCTGCGTCCGCAGAGCCCGCCCGACCTCGGTCCCGTCGGCGGCGAACAGCGCGGAGGCGTCGCCGCGCCGGGCGCCCGGCTCGTCATGGGTGAAGGTGAACGGGTTCTTCGCGACACCGATGGAGGGGAGCCCCGTGACCACCCCGAGGTGGCAGGCGAGGCCGAAGCCGCGGGGGTGGGCGAGGCCGTAGCCGTCACAGACGACGAGACCGGGCCCGGCGGTCAGGGCGTCGAGGGCGGCCAGGACGGTCGGCAGCTCGCGGAAGGCGAGCAGCCCCGGCACGTAGGGGAAGCTGACGTGCCCGACGGCGGTGGCCTCCTCGACGACCTCCAGGGTGGCGGCGTCGAGCACCACGGCCGCGGCGGCGACCAGGTCGCGCGTGTCGTCGTAGGCGACGTCCACTCCGGTCACGAGCCCGCGGCCGGGCGGCGGCCCGGACTCGCCGAGTACGACGCGATGGCGCAGTTCGTCCTGTATCGCCCGGGCCTCGGCCTCGTCGGCGGGGGTCTTCACACTCGTCATGGTGGACCGAGAGTAACCTGACGATCATGTTTGTCATGGAGCTCTCCTACACCGCGCCCCTCGAAGCAGTCGAGGAGCAGATGGACGCCCACATCGCCTGGCTGGACGGGTACTACGCCTCCGGGGTCTTCCTCGCGTCGGGGCGCAAGGTCCCGCGCGAAGGGGGCGTCATCCTGGCCGGAGGGGTGTCCCGGGCCGAGATCGAGAGGATCGCGGCCGAGGACCCCTTCACGGTCGCGGGCGTCTGCGCCTACCGCATCACCGAGTTCATCGCCACGAAGACCTCGGCGGACCTGGCGACGGTCCGGGAGAACCCGCTCGGCTAGGCCGTCCCCCGGCCGGGGCCGGGGACGGCGGGCGGCGGACCGCCGGGTGCGGCCTGCCGCCGGACGGCGGGCGGCAGGCCCCGGGTCAGCGGCGTTCCAGCCGGGCGACCCGGCCCTTCTCCCCCGCGGCCCAGCATCCGGTGTCGGGCGCGCAGTCGACCGTGTCGAAGGAACCCGCGTCCAGCGGCCGCCAGTTGCGGCCACCGTCCGTGGTCACGTCCGTGCCCGTGGGCCCGACCGCGAGGGCCGTCCCGCCGCTGTACGGGTACCAGGCCGCTCCGGACCGGTAGGCCGGCGGCGGGGTGGTCGCCCCGCTCCAGCTGCGCCCCCCGTCGGAGGACACCGCGGCGGCCTGCGGGGAGGCCTGGCCGGCGCGGTAGTCGCCGCCCACGGCGAGGCCCCGCGTACGGTCCCGGAAGGCGAGGGCGAAGACGCCTCGCGCGGGATCACCCGCCGGCACGGTGGATTCGGCCACCCGCCAGGTCCGGCCGCGGTCCGCGGAGTGCAGGACCCGTGCGCTCGCCCCGCCCCCGGTGGCCAGCCAGACGTCGCGCGGGCCGGCGCTGACCAGGCACTGGCCGCTGGCGGCGAAGCCCGCCTCGCCCGGCAGCGCCTCGGGCATGCCCTCGCCGGGCAGTACGCGCCAGTGGCGGCCGCCGTCGTCCGTGGCGAGGATGCGGAACTTCCCGTCCACCGGATCGCTCATGGCCAGCCCGTGCCGGGCGTCGAAGAACGTCAGGCAGTCGTAGAAGGCGCGCGGGTCGGGGTTGCGGAAGGCCTCGGTCCAGGTGGCGCCGCCGTCCTCGGTACGCAGCACCCTGGAGGCCTCGCCCTCGCCGATGGACAGGGCCACCGCTCGCCGGGCGTCGAAGGCTTCGATGTCGCGCAGTTCCAGTTCCTCCGCGGCAGCGCCCGGCGGCGAGACGTCCTGCCAGCTGCGGCCGCCGTCGAGGGTGCGCAGCACGGTCCCCCTGGAGCCGGCGACCCAGGCCGTGGTCCGGCTGACCGCGGCGAGTCCGCGGAAGCGGGCCGTCGTGCCGGTCTCCTTGAGGGCCCAGCCGGACGCCCGTAAGTCCGTTGCCCGGCCCTGCTCTTCGGCGTGTGCGGGGCCGGCGAGCACCCCGACCGCCAGGATTGCCGCGCACATGCCAATTCCACCATCCAGAGGTCTCATGGCGCCGGAAGCTAACGCACCCCGGAACCGCCGTCCAGAGGGCGTCCGACGGTGCGTTCCGCCGGTCGGGTGAGCGACAACCGGCCCTTCTGGGGCGCTCCCCGCCCCCGCTCGGCGTACCGGTCCGCCTTCGCACGCTTCCGCCGGCCCGGTCACTCTGTGCGATCACACAGAAAGGTTCCGGCCAGTCGGTGACACAGCTCACTCGAACCCCCATGCACGGATTTGCCGATTCCGGCGTCTATCGGGTTGCCGGGCTCCACCCCCACAGTCCGGCAGCAGATCCGCCGCAAGGGAGTGAGCCTTGATCACTGTCATCGAGCAGGCCGCGCAGGCCCGTCTGGTCGCAACCGCGCCGAAGGTCGAGACCGTTCCCGTCACCCTCTGTTACGACCGGGCGGACCCCTTCGCCGTGCGCATGGCCTTTCCCGCCCCGGCCACGCTGGAGGGCGTCGAGGTCTCGTGGACCTTCTCGCGCGAGCTGCTGGAGTCCGGGCTGGACCGCCCGTCCGGATGCGGCGACGTGCGCGTGCGGCCGTACGACGGGGACCGGACCACGATCGAGTTCCACGCGGTGGAGGGGGTCGCGATCGTGCTGATGATGACGGCCGACCTGCACCGCTTCCTGGAACGGGCCGCGGCCGTGGTCCCGCCCGGTCTGGAGCACCTCTACCTCGACATGGACCACAGCCTGGCCGAGCTGATGCGCGACACCTGCTGAACTGCACGGCGATCCCGAGGTGGTGCCCGCGGCGATCACCACGGCGACCACCACGGCCGTAAATCGTTTGCGGACGGTCGCTCGCCGCCCGTAGCTTCGTAGACGCCCCATTGCCGTCGAACGGAGCAGGACGTTGCTCTTCTGAGGTCCGAGACACCGACCACCGCGACCGTCACCGCCGCGATCCCGCCATCACCGTGACCCCGTCACCGCCATGGCCCCGTGATCCCGCCATCACCGTGATCCCGTCATCACGGCCGCCGTGACGAGCGCGATCATCATCCGAGCGTCGGCTGTCTCCCCGCGTTGCACGCACCACTCACGCAACCTGGAGGCCTCCATGAGTCACGCCCCTGCATTCATCACCTGCTCCGCCCTGTCCTTCGACTGGCCCGACGGAACCCCCGTGTTCGACGGGTTCAACCTGGCCGTCGGCCCCGGCCGCACCGGCCTGATCGGACTCAACGGGAGCGGCAAGTCGACCCTGTTGAAACTGATCGCCGGTGAACTGACCCCGTCCGAGGGCCAGTCGTCCGTCGCCGGCTCGGTCGGCCACCTCCCCCAGACGGTCACCCTCGACACCGCGCTGCGCGTGGACGAGGCGCTCGGCATCCACACCGCGCGCGCCGCCCTCCACGCCATCGAGGCGGACGAGGCCACCGAGGCGAACTTCACGGCCGTCGGCGACGACTGGGACGTGGAGGAGCGGGCCCTGGCCACGCTCGACCAGCTCGGTCTCGGCCGGATCGGCCTGGACCGTACCGTCGGCGAGCTCTCCGGCGGGGAGTCCGTCCTGCTGCGGCTGGCCTCACTGCTGCTGGCCCGGCCCGACGTCCTGCTGCTGGACGAGCCCACCAACAACCTGGACCTGCGCGCCCGGGGCCGTCTGTACGCAGCCGTCGAGTCCTGGTCCGGGGTGATGCTCCTGGTCAGCCACGACCGGGAGCTGCTGGAACGGGTCGACCAGATCGCCGACCTGCGCGACGGCGAAGTCCGCTGGTACGGAGGCAACTTCACCGACTACGAGACCCTGCTCGCGGCCGAACAGGACGCGGCCGAACGGATGGTCCGGGTCGCGGAGGCGGACGTACAGCGGCAGAAGCGGGAACTGGCCGACGCACAGGTCAAATTGGCCCGGCGCAAGCGGTACGGCCAGAAGATGTTCGAGAACAAGCGCGAGCCGAAGATCGTGATGGGCGCGCGCAAACGCGCGGCCCAGGAATCGGCGGGCAAGCACCGCATCATGCACACCGAAAAGCTGGCCCAGGCCAAGGAGCGGCTGGACCAGGCGGTGGAGGCGGTCCGCGACGACGCCGAGATCCGCATCCAACTGCCCGCCACCGTGGTCCCGCCCGGGCGGCGCGTCCTGACCCTCAGCGATCTGCACCTGCCCCACGGCGCCCGCGTGCCGGGCGAGTGGGAGCTCCGCGGCCCGGAGCGGATCGCCCTGGTGGGGCGCAACGGCTCGGGCAAGACCACGCTGCTGCGCACGATCGCGGGACAGCTCGCACCGGAGTCCGGGACCGCCGAGACCCATGTGGCCACACGGTTCCTGCCGCAGCGACTGGACGTGCTGGACGAGGACCGCTCGGTCGTGGAGAACGTGGCCCGGTTCGCCCCGCAGGCCGGCAACAACCTGATCCGGGCCCGGCTGGCGCACTTCCTCTTCCGGGGCGGCAGGGCGGACCGGGCGGCCGGCACCCTGTCGGGCGGCGAGCGGTTCCGGGCGGCGCTGGCGGCACTGCTCCTGGCGGAGCCCGCCCCGCAGCTCCTGATGCTGGACGAACCGACGAACAACCTCGACCTGGCGAGCGTGCGGCAGTTGACCGACGCGCTGGAGTCGTACCAGGGCGCGCTCGTGGTGGCCAGCCACGACGTGCCGTTCCTGGAGTCGATCGGCGTCACGCGCTGGCTGCTGCTGGACGGCGAGCTGCGGCCGACCACGGCCGAGGAGGTCCGGGAGGCCCTGTGGCACGGATGACCGCCTGAGGGGCACTGCGCTCGCGGTTCCCTCCCCCCACGAGGGTGCGTCACACGAGGCACGAGAGTCACTCTGTGTAATACTGCGCTACCGAACGTAGCGGGACTCGGTGCAGCGGGAGAGGGGAACCGTGCCACCCAGAAGCACACCGACCGCCAGGCAGCGGCGCCTCGGCGCCGAGCTGCGCAGGCTCCGTGAGGAGTCGGGCATGTCGGTCCAGCGGGCCGCGGCCCTGCTCGGCGTCGACCGCACCCGGATCCCCAACATCGAATCCGGCCGGATCGGCATCAGCGCCGAGCGGGTCCGCACCCTCGCGCACCACTACGACTGCCGGGACCCGGCCCTGGTGGGCCTGCTCGCGGCGATGGCGCGGGAGCGGCACAAGGAGTGGTGGGAGCGGCACCGGGGGGCCGTGCCGCCCGAGCTGCTCGACATCTGCGAGCTGGAGCACCACTCGGTCGGCCTGCACACCGCGGTGGCCACGCACATACCCGGACTGCTCCAGACCGAGGCGCACGCGCGGGCCGTCTTCGCCGCCGCCGACCCGCCGCTGCCGGAGCCCGATCTCCAGGCCAGGCTCGCGCTGCGGATGGGCCGCCAGCAGGTGTTCGCGCGGGAGTGGCCGCCGCTGTACGAGGCGGTGGTGCACGAGGCGGCGCTGCGGATGCGGTTCGGCGGCCCGAGGGTGGCCAGACAGCAGCTGGAGCACCTGCTCGCACTGTCCGAGCGGGAGCGTACGTCGGTCCGCGTCATCCCGTTCAGCGCCGGCGGCTTCCCGGGGTCCGGCCAGTCCTTCACGTACGCCGCGGCGGCCCTGAGGCGGCTGGACACCGTGCAGCTGGACAGCTCGCACGGCTCGCTGCTGGTCGACGCGGCCCCGAAGCTGGCGCGCTACCGGGGACTGCTGGCGCGGCTGCGCGCCCTGGCCCTGCCGGCGGCCGCCTCCCGCGATTTCATCCGCACCGTCGCGCGGGACCTGTGAGCGGGTCCGGCGCGAAGACCGAGGAGACCGGAGAACGACATGATCAGCCCCAGAGCCGCCGCGGCCGCCGCCATGAGCCGCGCGAACCACACGGAACGTACGGCCCCCGCGGCCCGCCCGACCCGCACGGACATCGCCTGGTCGGAGCCGTTCTGCAGCGAGGGCGCCAACTGCTTCCGCCTCGGCCGCGGCACCGACGGGCGGGCACACATCGGAACGACGGGGTCCGCCGCCTACGTGTCCGACTCCGTCGACGCCCTCCGCGCGCTGATCTCGGCCGTCAAGGCAGGCGCCGCGGACCACCTGCTGGCATGAATTTGCGCTTTCGTTTCCCCCTCAAGCCCCTCCCAAACTGCACAGATAACCGGATGTAACCGGACATAGACACGCGCGGGGCTTGGCTGGTCTTGATGTCGCGCTTAACCTACGACTCCGTAGGCTACGGAACCGTAGGTAATTCGCTTTGCACCCAGGAGTACCCGTGACGATCACCTCTCCCCACCTCGGCAGCTCGGAGGCGTGGACCGACGCCAAGCTGCTGTACGCGCTGGAAGAAGTGGTCGAGAAGGAGCTCAACCGCCACTTGGCGGTCACCAAGGACTGGATGCCCCACGAGTACGTTCCGTGGAGCGACGGCCGGAACTTCCCGGGCTTCTTCGAGGACGGCGAGGCCTGGGACCCGCAGCAGTCCAAGGTCACCGACATCGGCAAGATCGCGCTCGTCGTGAACCTGCTGACCGAGGACAACCTCCCCAGCTACCACCACGAGATCGCGACGCTCTTCGGCCGCAACGGCGCCTGGGGCACCTGGGTGCACCGCTGGACGGCCGAGGAGGGCCGCCACGGCATCGTGATGCGCGACTACCTGCTGGCCTCGCGCGCCGTGGACCCGGACAAGCTGGAAGCGTTCCGCATGCAGCACATGTCGGAGGGCTTCGAGTCCGACAACCGCCACTCCATGCTGCACTCGGTGGCGTACGTGGCCTTCCAGGAGCTCGCCACCCGCATCTCGCACCGCAACACCGGCCACCAGTCCGGTGACCCGGTCTGCGACCGCATGCTCGCGCGCATCGCGCAGGACGAGAACCTGCACATGATCTTCTACCGCAACCTGCTGGGCGCGGCCTTCGAGCTCGCCCCGGACCTGACCATGCAGGCGGTGCGCGACGTCGTCGTCAACTTCCGGATGCCCGGACACGGCATGCCCGGCTTCGAGCGCATGGCCGCGCAGATGGCCATCGGCGGGGTCTACAACCTGCGGATCCACCACGACGACGTGCTGGCCCCGGTACTCCGCTTCCTCAAGGTCATGGACATCGCCGACCTCGGCCCGGAGGGGCAGAAGGCCCAGGACGAGCTCGGCCTGTTCATGCACGGCCTGGACACCGAGGCCAAGAAGTTCGACGAGAAGCTGGCCGCCCGCGCGGCCCGCATGGCGTCCCGCAAGGGCTGACCGGTTTCCGCCCGCTCGGGCGAGTGACGCCGATTGCCCTGGCAGGGCCGTGCTCTGCCAGGGTTTCCCGTCATGACGTCACTGCAGGTGGACATCGACCAGCTGACCCGTTTGACCCGCGCCCTGGACTCCTCGCTGGGCTCCCTGCGGGAGGCCCGGCGGGCGCTGGACCACGTACGGCCCGACCAGCTGGGCACGGCGGATCTCGATGCGGCGTGCGACGGCTTCCAGGAACGCTGGGCCTACGGCACGCGGGAGCTGACCAAGCGGGTCAAGGCCGTACGGGAGGGCGTGGACCGCAGCGCCGCGGAGTACGCGGAGCTGGAGCAGGCCGTCCGCGCGGCCTTCCTCCGGGCGGCGGCCACCCATGGCTGAGCACGCGGCACTGGGCTTCGACCCGGCCCCGGGAAACCCCGGCGCGGTCCTGGCCCTGACCAAGAAGCTCGGCGCGTCGGCGAAGTCCCTCGGCGAGGCCTCCCGCGTGGTGACGGACCTCGTCTCCCACAGCTCGTCCTGGCAGGGCGAGGCGGCGACCGCCTTCCGCGCCTCCCTCTCGCGGGACCTCCCCCGCTACCTGGCGTCGGCCCACACCTCCCTGACGGAGGCCGCCCGCCGCCTCACGGGATGGCATGACACCCTGGTCGCGCACCGCGAGCTGGCCGCCCGCTACGAGGCCCGGGCGGCTGCGGCGAAGACGGAGGAGGATCTGGCCGACGCCCGCCGCCTGGCCCGCGAACTCGCCGCCGACCACGCGGCAGCGGCCCGCCGGGTGGCCGCCACGCTGAACGCCGCGACGGACAAACTGGCCCCGAAGGAACCGGGCCTCCTGGCCTCGATCTGGCAGAAGATCACCGAAGACCCGGCGGACGCCCTCTCGAACGCATCGGCGATCCTGGGCGCGATCGGCGCCGCCACGGCCCTGTTCTTCCCACCGGCGGGCCTGGCGATCATGCTGGTGGGCAGCGGCCTGTCCTTGGCCGCGCTGGCCATGCACACCTCGGACCCGAAGTTCCGCAAGTCGCTGACGGATGGCTTCACCAAGGGCCAGTTCGACGCGGACTTCTGGAAGAGCAGCGTCACCCTCCTGGGAGACACCGCGGGCTCCGTCCCCGGCGTGGCCGCGATCGCCTCCGGCGCCAAGGCCGGCACGGCAGCCGCCCGCGCGGCCATGGCAGCCGCCCCGGAAGCGAGCGCCCTGACAGCCCTGGCCCCGGGCACCACGGCCTTCCGCCAGGCGGCGTGGTCCTCGGCCGACGACCTACGGCAGGTGGAGAGCCCCCTCACGGGGTGGGCCATGCGGTCATCGGCCCAAGAGACCCGTGACCGAGTGGGGGTGGCGGTGGCTGGTACGGGGGCCTTGACCGCCGTCATCGATTACACCTCGGACAACGAGACTGTCGAACACAGTTCCACCACCGTAGACGGCGCCCGAGGAGTGCTCGACGACGCACCCTCAGCCGTCAAGAGGTCGCATCACGTCTGGTCGGTGCTGCGGCCATGACACAGCAGAGCCCCGTCCCGCCGATCTGGTTCCGCCTGCCTGCGGGCTTCCACGACATCCGTCCAAGTGACAGGACAACGTTGGACGCGTTCGCCGAAGCCCTGGGCAGCTCCGACTCGCGGAGAGAACTGTCCCGGCTCATCGACGGCCTTGAAGAGCTCACCGATCACGATGTCGTACACACCGCGATCGGCCTTCACCCCGAAGAGCCGGCCGGCGTCGCTACATCCTTGTTCGCCCTGACCATCCGGCCCGTCGAGCAATCCAATCCCCGGCTCGCTGTGGCCCGTACGGCGCTGGCCATCGCTCGCTCGTCGCTCTGGATCAGCTCCATCCGTCGGTTCATCGATCTACCGTCCCGACTCCCCTGTTGCCTGGTTGCGGGGACCATTTCCGTACCCGACGTGGAGGATCGGCTGTTTCAAGCCAGAGTGGCGACCGTGCATCCGGATGGACTCCACCTACTCATCCTTGATCTGACCAGCGCGTCAACGCAGCACGCTGATGCCTACACGGACATCCTTGAGGCGGTCGTCCACACCACCCTCTTCGCCGACCCCGACGTGAGTGCGCCGCCAGCAGCCGGGACATCACGCATCTTGGAGGTGCTCCAATGAGCCTCGCACTCGCCAAGGTGGCATGGGACCACCCACCCACGGAAGTCGGCTACAGGCGTTTGGCAATCCGCCGTCTCAAATGGGTACTCAGCCTGGGCGGCCCCCCACTGATCGCTCTCGCCTGCATCGGCCGAATCCCCCATGCAGGCACGGTCTTTGCGCTGATCACTGTGCTCGTCGTGCCCTACCTACCGTGGGTCATCATCGCCTTCATCAGACGGCGTCGGGTCGCAGCCGTACTGCAGGCCTATCCCTGGCGGGATTGGCCATGCCGGTATCCGCGCCGCGCGACCGGCAGCCCGGCGACCATCGCCATCCCGTTTCGGGATGACTTCACGGCCACGCTGCGCATCCTGCCGTTCCCGATCGCGCTCGCGCAGTTGGAGAACGACCACCCGGACCGGATCTGGTTCGCGGGCGACCCTCGTTTCGGTGGGGTCGTGTCGCCCGTCGGGGGGCATTACCCCGTGCGGGTCGTGCCCCACACGCCGCGGCGCGAGGAGTGTGGTGGCGATGGGTTCGACCTCGCGCGGCGGGTGGGCTTGGTACGTGCCAGCGGGAAGGCTACTCGGACCTGAATCAGCTGCGGCGGAGCGCGAGGCGCTCCGCCTCCGAGAGGCCGCCCCAGACCCCGAAGCGCTCGTCATTGGCCAGGGCGTATTCCAGGCACGCCACCCGCCCCTCGCACGCCCCGCACAGCCGCTTCGCATCGCGCAATGAGGAGCCCGGCTCCGGGAAGAAGAAGCCCGGCCCGGTCTGGGCGCACAGGGCGAGTTCGTACCAGGCGGCGGTGTTGGTGGTTGCGGTAGAGGTGTTCATAGACATGCCGGAGATACTGCTCAGCGCGGATGGACGTCCGCTATACGCCTGATCAACATGACGTATGCAGCCCCTCCCGGAGCATCGCACCCCGCACTGACAACGGCCCCCGTCCGCGGCCGTGGCGGGGGCTCAGTCGGTGGGTTTGGCTCGGCTGGGTTGGACTCGTTTCGGTTCGCCCGGCATTTTCGGGTAGTCCGGGGGGTACGGCATGTCGCCCAGGCCGTGTTCGTGTTCGTCGCGCGAGGCGAGGTCCAGTACGGCGTCCAGGGTGAAGGCGTGGTCCTCCATGTCCGCGTGCACATCGCCCAGTTCGGCGAAGCGGGCCGGCATGGTCAGGATGTCGAAGTCCTGCGGCTCGGCGTCGTCCACCTCGTCCCAGCGCAGCGGCGCCGAGACCGGCGCGTGCGGGCGGGGGCGGACCGAGTAGGCGGAGGCGATCGTGCGGTCCCGCGCCGTCTGGTTGTAGTCGACGAAGATCCGCTCGCCGCGTTCCTCCTTCCACCAGGCCGTCGTGACCTTGCCCGGCATGCGGCGCTCCAGTTCCCGTCCGAGGGCGATGGCGCAGCGGCGGACCTCGGTGAAGGTCCAGCGCGGCTCGATCGGGACGAAGACGTGCAGTCCGCGGCCGCCGGAGGTCTTGGGCCAGCCGCGCAGGCCCAGCTCCTCCAGGAGGGCGCGCAGTTGATGGGCGGCGGCCACCGCGTGGTGGTAGTCGGTGCCCGGCTGCGGGTCCAGGTCGATGCGCAGTTCGTCGGGCCGGTCGGTGTCCGCACGGCGCACCGGCCAGGGGTGGAATGTGAGGCAGCCCAGGTTGGCCGCCCACAGGACGGCGGCGGGCTCGGTCGGGCAGATCTCGTCGGCCGAACGGCCGCTCGGGAAGGCGATGTGGGCGGTGGGGATCCAGTCGGGGAGGTTCTTGGGGGCCCGTTTCTGGAAGAAGGACTCCCCCTCCACCCCGTCGGGATAGCGCTCCAGGGTGGTCGGCCGGTCGCGGAGGGCGCGGAGGATGCCGTCCGCGACGGCCAGGTAGTACTCGGCGACGTGCCGCTTGGTGAGGCCGCGCTCCGGGAAGTACACCTTGTCCGGGCTGGACAGCCGTACCGTCCGCCCGGCCGCCTCCAGCTCGATCGCATTGCCAGCAGCACCCATGTGCGCCACCGTAGGCGCGCCGGAGCGTCGGCGCATACCGGGCGGGTCCGGACGTACCACCGCAGAATCGATGGCATGGATCTGCCAGTGATGCCGCCGGTCAAACCGATGCTCGCCAAGTCAGTGGCGAAGATCCCGCCCGGCATGCAGTACGAGGCCAAGTGGGACGGCTTCCGGGCGGTCGTGCATCGCGACGGCGACGAGGTCGAGATCGGCAGCCGCACGGGTAAGTCCTTGACCAGGTACTTTCCTGAGCTGGTGGAGGCCCTGAGGGCGAACCTGCCCGGCCGTTGCGTCGTGGACGGCGAGATCGTGATCGTCCATGACGGGCGTCTGGACTTCGACCGGCTGACCGAGCGGATCCATCCCGCGCAGTCCCGTGTCAGCCTCCTGGCCGAGACCACCCCCGCCAGCTTCGTCGTCTTCGATCTGCTCGCCCTCGGCGACGAGGCCCTCCTCGACACCCCGCTCACCGACCGCCGTGCCGCCCTGGTCACGTCCCTGTCCACCGCTCGGCCCCCCGTCCACCTCGCACCCGCGACCACCGACCCCGCGCTCGCGCAGGAGTGGTTCGAGCGTTTCGAGGGCGCCGGGCTCGACGGGGTGATCGCCAAACCGCTCGATCTCCCCTACCGGCCCGATGCCCGCCTCATGTACAAGATCAAGCACGAACGTACCGCCGACGTCGTCGTCGCGGGTTTCCGTTTCCACAAGAGCGGTCCGATTGTCGGATCGCTCCTGCTCGGCCTCCACGACGACCGGGGCACGCTCCAGCACGTGGGCGTCTGCGCCGCCTTCCCCATGAAGCGCCGGGCCGAGCTGGTGGAGGAGCTCGAGCCGCTGCGGATGGCCGATCCGACCGGGCACCCGTGGGCGGCCTGGGCCGAGGAGTCCGCCCACGAGAGCGCCCGGCTCCCCGGCTCGCAGAGCCGCTGGACCGGCAAGAAGGACCTCTCCTGGGTGCCGCTGCGCCCCGAACGCGTCGTCGAGGTCGGCTACGACCACATGGAGGGCGACCGCTTCCGGCACACCGCCCAGTTCCGGCGCTGGCGGCCCGACCGGACACCCGCGAGCTGTACCTACGCCCAGCTGGAAGAGGTCGTGGGCTACGACCTCGCCGAAGTGCTCGGGCAGACCGACTGAGACCGACTGAGACCGCCCCCGGGCCCTGGCGGCTTCCCAATAGAGAAGTCAAGGTCGGGATCCGTCCTGAACACAGGCCGTCTAGCTGCGTTGTCATGGCAAGCTTCCTCGTCGAAGGAAGGGAGA
>NZ_JOBX01000067.1:0-45339 GCF_000720645.1 Streptomyces sp. NRRL S-378 | reverse complement strand
GACCGGGGCGGGGGCCGGGGCTCGGTGGCGCGGCGGGGGGCTTGGAGGCGCGGCCGGCACGTACCGGGGCGGGGGCTTCGGATGCGCGGCCCGGCTCCGGCGTGGGCGCGGCGGTGGCTTCGGTGCGGGGCGGTGCCCCTCCGGGGGCACCGCCCCGGCTGTCCGTACGGGCGGTGCCGGGGACCCCGCTGCCCGCGCCGCCTGCGGCTGTCCAAGGGGAAGGGGCGGGGCCCCGGGAGTAACCGTTTAGCGGCGCAGCCATTCGGCTCGGTACGATTCACGCGCGCAGTGTTCGCTCGCGCATCCCCTGAGTCAGGAGTGACCGGTGTCAGACGTCCGTGTGATCATCCAACGCGATTCCGAGCGGGACGAGCGCGTGGTGGCCACGGGCACTACGGCGGCGGAGCTCTTCGCCGGCGAGCGCACCATCGTCGCCGCCCGCGTCGCGGGCGAGCTCAAGGACCTCGCCTACGAGGTGCAGGACGGCGAGACCGTCGAGCCGGTGGAGATCTCCTCCGAGGACGGCCTCAACATCCTGCGCCACTCGACCGCGCACGTCATGGCGCAGGCCGTGCAGGAGCTGTTCCCCGAGGCCAAGCTCGGCATCGGCCCGCCGGTCCGTGACGGCTTCTACTACGACTTCGACGTGGCCCGGCCCTTCACCCCGGAGGACCTGAAGGCCGTCGAGAAGAAGATGCAGGAGATCCAGAAGCGCGGTCAGCGCTTCTCCCGCCGGGTCGTCACCGACGAGGCGGCCCGCGAGGAGCTCGCGGACGAGCCCTACAAGCTGGAGCTCATCGGCATCAAGGGTTCCGCGTCCACCGACGACGGCGCGAACGTCGAGGTGGGCGGCGGCGAGCTGACCATCTACGACAACCTGGACGCCAAGACCGGCGAGCTGTGCTGGAAGGACCTCTGCCGCGGTCCCCACCTGCCCACCACCCGCAACATCCCGGCGTTCAAGCTCATGCGCAACGCCGCCGCGTACTGGCGCGGCAGCGAGAAGAACCCGATGCTCCAGCGCATCTACGGCACTGCGTGGCCGTCGAAGGAGGAGCTGAAGGCCCACCTCGACTTCCTCGCCGAGGCCGAGAAGCGCGACCACCGCAAGCTCGGCAACGAGCTCGACCTCTTCTCCATCCCGGACGAGATCGGCTCCGGCCTCGCCGTCTTCCACCCGCGCGGCGGCATCATCCGCCGGGTGATGGAGGACTACTCGCGCCGCCGGCACGAGGAGGAGGGCTACGAGTTCGTCTACTCGCCGCACGCCACCAAGGGCGCCCTCTTCGAGAAGAGCGGCCACCTCGACTGGTACGCGGAGGGCATGTACCCCCCCATGCAGCTCGACGGTGGTACCGACTACTACCTCAAGCCCATGAACTGCCCGATGCACAACCTGATCTTCGACGCGCGCGGCCGCTCCTACCGCGAACTGCCGCTGCGCCTGTTCGAGTTCGGCACCGTGTACCGGTACGAGAAGTCCGGCGTCGTGCACGGTCTCACCCGTGCCCGCGGTTTCACCCAGGACGACGCGCACATCTACTGCACCCGTGAGCAGATGGCGGAGGAGCTCGACCGCACGCTCACCTTCGTGCTGAACCTCCTGCGCGACTACGGTCTGACCGACTTCTACCTGGAGCTCTCCACCAAGGACCCGGAGAAGTTCGTCGGCTCGGACGAGGTCTGGGAGGAGGCCACCGCGGTCCTCCAGCAGGTCGCCGAGAAGCAGGGCCTCCCGCTGACCCCCGACCCGGGCGGCGCCGCCTTCTACGGTCCGAAGATCTCCGTGCAGGCGCGCGACGCCATCGGCCGCACCTGGCAGATGTCGACCGTGCAGCTGGACTTCAACCTGCCGGAGCGCTTCAACCTGGAGTACACCGCCCCGGACGGCTCCCGCCAGCGGCCGGTCATGATCCACCGCGCCCTGTTCGGCTCGATCGAGCGGTTCTTCGCCGTGCTGCTGGAGCACTACGCGGGTGCCATGCCGCCGTGGCTGGCCCCGGTCCAGGCCGTCGGCATCCCGATCGGCGACGGGCACGTCGAGTACCTGCAGGAGTTCGCCGCCGCGGCGAAGAAGCAGGGCCTGCGGGTGGAGGTGGACGCCTCCTCCGACCGCATGCAGAAGAAGATCCGCAACCACCAGAAGCTCAAGGTCCCCTTCATGATCATCGTCGGTGACGAGGACATGGCCGCGGGCACCGTCTCCTTCCGCTACCGCGACGGTTCGCAGGAGAACGGCATCCCGAAGGACGAGGCGCTGGCCAAGCTGGCGAAGGTCGTCGCCGACCGCGTCCAGGTCTGATCCGTGTCGAGGGGCCCCCGGAAAGTGATCACTTTCCGGGGGCCTTCCTCGTCCGCGCGGGCAAGGTCATATGCTGCATGCCATGACGACTGAGCCGGAGCAGCAGATCGGGGTCGGCACGCAGGACGCGTTCCAGCGGCTGTGGACGCCCCACCGGATGGCCTACATCCAAGGGGAGAACAAGCCGACCGGCCCCGAGGCCGGGGACGGCTGCCCCTTCTGCGGGATTCCGGAGATGTCCGACCAGGACGGCCTGGTCGTGGCGCGGGGCAAGCACGTCTACGCCGTGCTGAACCTCTACCCCTACAACGGCGGCCACCTGATGGTGGTCCCGTACCGGCACGTCGCCGACTACACCGAGCTCGACGCCCCGGAGACGGCCGAGCTGGCCGACCTCACCAAGCGGGCGATGGTGGCGCTCCGGAAGGCCTCGGGTGCCCACGGTTTCAACATCGGCATGAACCAGGGCGCGGCGGCCGGCGCGGGCATCGCCGCGCACCTGCACCAGCACATCGTGCCCCGCTGGGGCGGTGACACGAACTTCATGCCGGTGGTCGGTCACACCAAGGTGCTGCCCCAACTCCTGGCGGACACGCGCCAGATGCTCGCCGACGCCTGGCCCCAGGGCTGACCCCGGGGGCTCCGGCCCCCGCCGTGCCGGACGCCCCCTACGAAGCGTGCCGCTCGCGCCGGGCCCGCAGCTCGGCCTCGACGTCGAATTCCTTCAGGTTGAGCGGAGGGCCCGGCGGGGGCATGCGCAGCGCCGCCCGGATCTTCTCGTTCACCTCGGTGAGCAGGGCCCGCGCCTCGCGCTCCGTGTGCGCCGCCGCAGCCGCCTCGCGGGCGTCCTCGGCCTCCTTGCGCAGCGCGAGCGCCGGCGGGAGGGCGGCGAAGCCCTCCCGGTGCATCTTGTCCCGGATCCACCACAGCTCGTCGTACGGTGCGTCGAGCGAGGCCATCGGCTTGCCGAAGCCGGGCAGCTCCTCGAAATCGCCGCGTGCGGTGGCCTGCCTGATCTGCCGGTCAACGAAGGACTCGAAGTCCACGCCCGGCGGTTTGCGCTCGGTCACGGTTGCCTCCTCGGGCCGTCTCCTCGTCCCTCCACCCTAGCCAGCAGCCGGCAGCCGGCCGACGCTACGCGTCGTACACGTCCGCCTTGCGCGGCGCCGGCTCCTGGATGAGCCCGCTCATGATCGAGGAGCGGTTGGTGAAGCGCTCGGTGTCCACGCCGTTCTCCTCCAGGACCTTGAAGGTCGCCGTGTGGATCGACCTCAGGACCGGAGCCACCGTGCGCAGGGCGTCGTCGGCCATGAACCGGTGGCGCCACATCGAGCTCGCCCAGACGTGGCGCAGGCCGAAGGGCTCGGGCAGCACCAGCTTGCCGCCGAAGAAGTCGAGGATCGGCGGGTACCAGGTCAGCGGCGCCCGCACGGCCAGGCGCACCACCTCCTGGGCGTCGACCAGCGCCAGCGGCTTCTCCACGGTCTCCCAGAAGCGGATGCTCTTGGGCACCTCCACCACCGGCGCCTTGGACTTGGTGGTGAACAGGCCGTGCACGGGACCCAGGGCGTGCGCGGTGACGTCCACGCGCAGGGTCTTGTAGAGCACGGTGACCGTGACCAGCATGTTGATGATCAGCTGGCCGTCCCAGAGCGGGTACTGGATGCCCAGGTAGTGCCGGTTGCCCGAGTTGAACTGCTGCTCGTTGCAGATCCGGGTGACCTCGTGCGGCTTGACGAGGAAGGCGTCGACGTTCTCCCCGGTGGGGCGGGCCACCTCGGCGGCGCCCTCGCCGACCGGTGTGACGATCCAGTGCTGGATGGCGGCCGGAGGGAAGCCGCCGGTGTGCAGCGGGCCCCGTTCCAGCTTGCGCAGCTGGGCGTCGATCGCGCGGATGACGTCCCAGGCCCGGAAGGGGTGGATCTCCTTGCCCTCGTCCTTCGGGGCGAGCTCCTCGGCCATCTGCCAGTTGCCCCAGCGGGTGCCCATCCCGAGGATGCCCTTGGGGCCCGCGTAGAAGACCTGGTTGCTGCGGTCCTCCGCGGTGAGCTTGGCGAGCTGGTGGCGCAGGTCCTCGCGGGCCTTCTCGTCGGGGTTGCCGGGCACGGCCTCCGGGATCTTGGCGGCGACGCCGCCGCCGGACAGCAGCCCGTCCCAGCGTTCGCGCAGGTCGCGGGCGGTGGACTCGCAGGTGCGGCGGGCGAGCAGCCAGCCCAGCGCGGGCGCGATGATCATGCCGCGTACGTAGAGGCCGAGGAAGCCGGTGAGCGGCAGCCTGAACATCAGGACGGCCACCACGATGCCCACGCCCACCAGGAGCGTGGTGCCCAGCCAGGAGTGCTTGCCCTCCTTGCTCGCCAGGGACTTGCGGAGCTGGAAGAGACCCAGCCACAGCAGCAGCCCGGGCAGGAACAGCACACCGCAGACCAGCATGATCACCCGGAGTTTGCGGTCGCGTTCCTTGCGGATGCGGGACGCGGCCAGGCAGTGCTCCACGACCGTCTGCGGGTCGGCGCCGAAGGACTGGATGAGCGGCTTGCGGCCGGACCCCAGGGTGCGGGCCTCGACGGCCCGGCAGAAGGCCTCGCCGAGGCTGGGCTCGAAGAGCGAGAGCTTCGGGGGCTTCACCGTGGCCGGGTGGTTCTCGCTGTTGGCCCCGAGTATCGCGTCGAGCCGGGTGTCCTTGCCGCCGTCGCGGTACGCGGCCGAGGCGAGGGCGTTCGTCGCCGCCGTCTGCCCCCCGCCGTTCTGCAGAGGAATCTGCGCTCCGGGCCTGAAGTCGAATCCGTCGTCCGCCACCGCTGCCCCCACCCCATCGCTGTGCGTTCCTGCTGTTTTGGTGCGCCGACGAGCCTATCGGCGGATCTCGCCCCACGGTCATGGGACAGGGAAATGCCGCCCACCGCAAGCCGGTTGGATGGGCGGCACTCCCCGGTGCTACCTCAACTAAGTTCCCTTCTCGGCCTGTTCACGCACCCTTTCCGCGATCTGCGGCGGCATGGGCTCGTGCCGGGCGTAGGCGCGGGCGAAGCGGCCGGTGCCGTGCGAGACCGAGCGCAGCTCGACGGCGTAGCGGCCGATCTCGATCTCGGGGATCTCGGCGCGGACCCGGGTGCGCCCGGACCCGGCCTGGTCGGTGCCGACGACGCGGCCGCGGCGGCCCGCGAGATCGCTCATGACGGGCCCGACGTACTCGTCGGGGATCAGGACGTCGAGCTCGGCGACCGGTTCGAGCAGGTCGATCCGGGCCTCGGCGGCGGCCTCGCGCAGGGCGAGCGCGCCGGCGGTCTGGAAGGCGGCGTCGGAGGAGTCCACCGAGTGCGCCTTGCCGTCGAGGAGGGTGATGCGTACGTCGACCAGCGGGTAGCCGGCCGCGACCCCGCGGGCGGCCTGGCTGCGGACGCCCTTCTCCACGGACGGGATGAACTGGCGGGGCACCGCGCCGCCGACGACCTTGTCGACGAACTCGATGCCGCTGCCCGGCGGGAGCGGTTCCACTTCGATCTCACAGATGGCGAACTGGCCGTGTCCGCCGGACTGTTTGACGTGCCGGCCGCGCCCGGCCGCCTTGCCGCTGAAGGTTTCGCGCAGGCTCACCTTGTGCGGGACGGGATCCACCTGGACGCCGAAGCGGGTGCGCAGCCGCTCCAGGGCGACGTCCTGGTGGGCCTCGCCGAGGCTCCACAGGACGACCTGGTGGGTGTGCGGGTTCTGCTCCAGCCGCATGGTGGGGTCCTCGGCGACGAGCCGGGCCAGGCCCTGCGAGAGCTTGTCCTCGTCGGCCTTGCTGTGGGCCTCGATGGCGAGCGGGAGCAGCGGGTCGGGCATGGTCCAGGGCGCCATCAGGAGCGGGTCGTCCTTGGCGGAGAGGGTGTCGCCGGTCTCGGCCCGGCTGAGCTTGGCCACGCAGGCCAGGTCGCCGGCGATGCACCGGCCGAGGACGCGCTGCTGTTTGCCGAACGGAGCGGTGAGGGTGCCGATCCGCTCGTCCACGTCGTGGTCCTCGTGCCCCCGGTCGGTCAGGCCGTGCCCGCTGACGTGGACGGTCTCCTCGGGGTTCAGGGTGCCGGAGAAGACGCGTACGAGGGAGACGCGGCCGACGTAGGGGTCGGAGGAGGTCTTGACGACCTCGGCGACCAGGGGACCGGCGGGATCGCACGTGACGTCGGGGCGGGCGGTCCCGTCGGGACGGGTGACGGCGACGGCGGGGCGCTCCAGGGGCGTCGGGAAGCCGCCCGTGATCAGTTCGAGGAGTTCCACGGTGCCGAGGCCCTGGCGGGCGCCGTCGGCGGCGGGAGCGGCCATCAGGACGGGGTGGAAGGTGCCGCGGGCCACCGCCCGCTCCAGGTCGTCGACCAGGGTCTTGAGGTCGATGTCCTCGCCGCCGAGATAGCGGTCCATGAGGGTCTCGTCCTCGCTCTCGGCGATGATCCCCTCGATCAGGCGCGAACGGGCCTCGGTGATGAGGGCGAGCTCGGCCGGGTCCGGGTCGCGCTCCACGCGCTCACCGGAGGCGTACTCGTACACGCGTTGCGAGAGCAGGCCGAGCAGACCGGTGACGGGGGCGTGCCCGTCCGGGCCGACGGGGCCGTGCAGGGGGAGGTAGAGGGGGATGACCGCGTCGGGGTCGTCCGCGCCGAAGATCTCGCCGCAGACCGCGGTCATCTGCGTGTAGTCGGCGCGGGCTGCCTCCAGGTGGGTCACGACGATGGCGCGGGGCATGCCGACGGCCTCGCACTCGTCCCAGACCATGCGGGTGGCGCCGTCGATCCCGTCCGAGGCCGAGACGACGAAAAGGGCCGCGTCCGCCGCGCGCAGACCGGCCCTGAGTTCCCCGACGAAGTCGGCGTATCCGGGGGTGTCCAAGACATTGATCTTGATCCCGTCCCATTCGACGGGGACGAGGGAGAGCTGGATGGAGCGTTGGCGACGGTGTTCGATCTCGTCGTAGTCGGAGACCGTGGCGCCGTCCTCGACCCGTCCGGCCCGGTTGACCGCTCCGGCGGTCAGGGCGAGGGCTTCGACCAGTGTGGTCTTGCCGGATCCGCTGTGGCCGACCAGCACGACGTTCCGTATGGAGGACGGGCGGTCGGCCGTCAGTGCCCTGCCGGCGGCTCCGGCTTGGTGTGATGTGGCTCCCATGGTGCTCGTGCCTCCCGGTGGTGACGGTGAGGAGGGTGGGTTCCTTGTCCCCGCGCATGAGGAATGCGCGGTTCTACGAGCTTTGCACCGCTGTCACGCGGCGTCCATACGTCGTACCGCGGACGTACCGGGGGCGTACAGGGGGCGTACCCGTGGCGCATCGCCGACGGTCCGCGGCACGAAGTACGCCTTACGGAGCGAGAACCGGTGGGTGCGCGGCGTTGAGGCGGCGGCGTGCTGGCTACGATGGGCCAGCCGGTGGCCGTGGTGGCCGTGCGGCCCAGCGACCCTCCGGGAAGGCCATGCTGAACAAGTACGCGCGTGCATTCTTCACGCGTGTTCTCACGCCATTCGCCGCATTTCTGCTCCGGCGGGGGGTGAGCCCGGACGCGGTCACCCTGATCGGCACGGCCGGAGTGGTGGCGGGCGCGCTGATCTTCTTCCCCCGCGGGGAGTTCTTCTGGGGCACCATCACGATCACCCTCTTCGTCTTCTCCGACCTCGTCGACGGGAACATGGCCCGCCAGGCCGGGATCTCCAGCAGGTGGGGCGCCTTCCTGGACTCCACCCTCGACCGGGTGGCCGACGCGGCGATCTTCGGCGGCCTCGCCCTCTGGTACGCCGGCTCCGGCCATGACAACGCGCTGTGCGCGGTGGCGATCTTCTGCCTGGCCAGCGGCCAGGTGGTGTCGTACACCAAGGCACGGGGCGAGTCGATCGGCCTGCCGGTGGCCGTCAACGGGCTCGTCGAACGCGCCGAGCGCCTGGTGATCTCGCTGGTCGCGGCCGGTCTGTCCGGACTGCAGACCTTCGGGGCGCCGTCCTGGCTCGGTGTCCTCCTGCCGATCGCCCTGTGGGCGGTCGCGGCCGGTTCGCTCGTCACGCTGATCCAGCGCGTGGTCACCGTACGCCGCGAGGCCGCCGAGGCCGACGCCGCGGCCGCCGCCGAGGGGGGCGCCGCCTGATGGGCGCCGCAAAGGACAAACTGGTCGACGGGCTGTACGGCCTGGGCTGGGCCGGGGTCAAGAAGCTGCCCGAGCCGGCCGCCGTGGCCCTCGGCCGGCGGATCGCGGACTTCGCGTGGAAGCGCCGCGGCAAGAGCGTGCTGCGGCTGGAGTCGAACCTGGCCCGGGTGGTGCCGGACGCCGGTCCGGAGCAGCTGCGCGAGCTGTCCAAGGCCGGCATGCGCTCGTACATGCGCTACTGGATGGAGTCCTTCCGGCTGCCGACCATGGACCCGGCGCGGTTCGGCACCGACGTCGAGTTCAAGGACGAGCACCTCCTGCGCGAGGCCCTCGCCTCCGGCCGCGGGGTCGTCGTCGCCCTGCCGCACCTCGCCAACTGGGACCTCGCCGGAGCCTGGGCCATCGGCCACATCGGCGTGCCCTTCACCACGGTCGCCGAGCGCCTCAAGCCCGAGACCCTCTACGACCGCTTCGTGGCCTACCGCGAGAGCCTGGGCATGGAGGTCCTGCCGCACAGCGGCGGCGCCGCCTTCGGCACCCTCGCCCGGCGGCTGCGCTCCGGCGGCCTGGTCTGCCTGGTCGCCGACCGGGACCTGTCGGCCTCCGGCGTCGAGGTCGACTTCTTCGGTTCGACGGCGCGCATGCCGGCCGGCCCGGCGCTGCTGGCCCAGCAGACGGGAGCCGTGCTGCTCCCCGCCACCCTGCACTACGGCGACACACCGAAGATGTACGGCCGGATCCACCCCGAGGTGGAGGTCCCGAAGACCGGGACCCGGGCCGAGAAGACCACCGCCATGACCCAGGCGGTGGCGGACGCCTTCGCGTGGGGCATCGCCGAGCACCCGGAGGACTGGCACATGCTGCAGTGGCTCTGGCTGGAAGACCTGGAGGAGCGCACGCAGTGAAGATCGGCATCGTGTGCCCGTACTCGTGGGACGTGCCGGGCGGCGTCCAGTTCCACATCCGGGACCTGGCCGAGCACCTGATCGGCCTCGGCCACGAGGTGTCGGTGCTGGCCCCGGCCGACGACGAGACCCCGCTCCCGCCGTACGTGGTCTCCGCGGGGCGGGCCGTGCCGGTCCCGTACAACGGGTCCGTGGCCCGGCTGAACTTCGGCTTCCTGTCGGCGGCCCGGGTACGGCGCTGGCTGCACGACGGCACCTTCGACGTGATCCACATCCACGAGCCGGCCTCCCCCTCGCTGGGACTGCTCTCCTGCTGGGCGGCGCAGGGGCCGATCGTGGCCACCTTCCACACCTCGAACCCGCGCTCCCGGGCGATGATCGCCGCGTACCCGATCCTGCAGCCCGCGCTGGAGAAGATCAGCGCGCGGATCGCGGTGAGCGAGTACGCGCGGCGCACGCTGGTGGAGCACCTCGGCGGGGACGCGGTCGTGATCCCGAACGGCGTGGACGTGGACTTCTTCGCGAAGGCCGAGCCCAAGGCGGAATGGGGCGGCGGGACGCTCGGCTTCATCGGCCGCATCGACGAACCCCGCAAGGGCCTGCCGGTGCTGATGGCGGCCTTCCCGAAGATCGTGGAGGCCTGCCCGGACGTACGCCTGCTGGTCGCGGGCCGCGGTGACGAGGAGGAGGCGGTGGCCTCGCTCCCCGCCGACCTGCGCGCGCGCGTGGAGTTCCTCGGGATGGTCTCGGACGAGGACAAGGCACGGCTGCTGCGCAGCGTCGACGTGTACGTGGCCCCGAACACCGGCGGCGAGAGCTTCGGCATCATCCTGGTCGAGGCCCTGTCGGCGGGCGCCGCGGTGCTGGCGTCCGACCTGGACGCCTTCGCGCAGGTCCTGGACCAGGGCGGGGCCGGCGACCTCTTCGCCAACGAGAACGCGGACGCCCTGGCGGCCGGCGCGATCGCCCTCCTGCGCGACCCGGACCGCCGGGCCGAGCTCAGCGAGCGTGGCTCGGCGCACGTCCGGCGCTTCGACTGGTCCACGGTGGGCGCGGACATCCTGGCCGTCTACGAGACGGTGACGGACGGCGCGGCGGCGGTGGGCGCGGACGAACGCGTCCCGCTGCGCACCCGCCTGGGCTTCTCCCGCGAGTCCCCGGACTCCTGAGCGGCCGCACCGTCCTGCGAGGCCGTACCGACCTGCGCGGCCTCGCCGCCGGGGGGCGGGCGCCGACGGGCTACCCGCCCGCGCTGACGGTCCGGTCCGGCCGTCCGCCGGGTGCCACGGTCACCTCGTGGACCACGCCGCCCGAGGTGGTCAGCCGGATCCGGTCCGGGCCCGTCCAGACGGCCTCGTGGAGCTCGTTGTCGGTCGCGTCACCGTTGAAGTACCCGACGGCCCAGCGGCGCTCGCGGGGCCAGGTGCCCTGGTGGACGTACACGAACCACAGCGGGTCGATCATGGCCGAGCCCGTCTCGACGACCAGCCGCCGGTCGTCCCTGCCGGGGGCCGGCTGGCTCTCGGCCTGCTCCTGCCCACCGTCCAGCATGGCCAGGAGGGTGACGAGGCACATGACCGGGGCGCCGAGGGCGAGCACCGGCACGCCGACCGTGACCCGCGTCATGGGCCTGCGCACACCCAGCAGGACGGCCCCGCACAGGGCGGTCAGCGACAGCCAGCCGAGTGCGACGAAGTGCCGGCCCACTTCGTTCAGCACGACGAGGCCGCCGTCCGGGCCGCCCCAGCGGAACGCGGCCAGGACGGTCCCCACGAGGGCGACCGCGAGTGCGATCAGCGCGCAGGCGAGTGGTCTGCGGTACGGAGCCATGCGTCTCGTCCCCCCGGGTCGTCGGTGATCATGCACCCTACGGGCCCCGGAGCGGCCCGGCCAGGCCCGATGGGAGCCGGGTGCCCCCGGAGCGGTAGGGTCGCGCAGCGTGATCGAAACCCTTGTCTGGATCGCCCTGGCCCTCGCTGTCATCGGCGTCTACCTCAGCTGGACCGCAGGCCGGCTGGACCGGCTGCACTCGCGGATGGACGCCGCGCGGGCCGCGCTCGACGCACAGCTCGTCCGGCGCGCCTCCGTGGTGCTGGAGGTGGCCACCTCCGGGGCGCTCGACCCCGCCTCCTCACTGGTTCTGTACGAGGCCGCGCACGCCGCCCGGCAGGCCGAGGAGGACCACCGTGAGGTCGCCGAGAGCGAGCTGAGCCAAGCGCTGCGGGCGGTGTTCGCCGACGCCGACCAGGTCGAGGTGCTGAAGGCCGCTCCCGGTGGGGCGCAGGCCACCGAGGAGCTGGCGGCGGCCGTCCGCCGGGTGCCGATGGCCCGCCGCTTCCACAACGACGCCGTACGGGCCGCCCGCGCGCTGCGCCGCCACCGCAAGGTCCGCTGGTTCAGACTGGCCGGACACGCGCCGTTCCCGCTGGCCTTCGAAATGGACGACGAGCCTCCGGCGGACCTCGCGGACCGGCCGACCTGACCCCCGGGAGGCGGCTGCTAGGGCCACGAGGGACAAATGAAAGAGCCACTGGCTCCATATTGGCCCTTGTAGTGGACTGATCCTCTGGGGTTTCCTCAGCCGAGTAGTACGCGCAGTACCCCGTCTTCCTTTCGAGTGAGGTCAATCCGTGAGCACGCTTCCCACCTCCCCCCAGTCCGCCGAGTCGGCGATCGGCACCTCGCGCGTCAAGCGCGGCATGGCCGAGCAGCTCAAGGGCGGCGTGATCATGGACGTGGTCAACGCCGAGCAGGCGAAGATCGCCGAGGACGCGGGCGCCGTGGCCGTCATGGCCCTGGAGCGGGTCCCGGCCGACATCCGCAAGGACGGCGGCGTCGCGCGCATGTCCGACCCGAACATGATCGAAGAGATCATCGAGGCCGTGTCCATCCCCGTGATGGCCAAGTCCCGCATCGGTCACTTCGTCGAGGCCCAGGTCCTGCAGTCCCTCGGCGTCGACTACATCGACGAGTCCGAGGTCCTGACCCCGGCCGACGAGGTCAACCACTCCGACAAGTGGGCGTTCACCACCCCCTTCGTCTGCGGCGCCACCAACCTGGGCGAGGCCCTGCGCCGCATCGCCGAGGGCGCGGCCATGATCCGCTCGAAGGGCGAGGCCGGCACCGGCAACGTCGTCGAGGCCGTCCGCCACCTGCGCCAGATCAAGAACGAGATCGCCAAGCTGCGCGGCTTCGACAACAACGAGCTGTACGCCGCCGCCAAGGAGCTGCGCGCCCCGTACGAGCTCGTCAAGGAGGTCGCCGAGCTCGGCAAGCTCCCCGTCGTGCTGTTCTCCGCCGGTGGTGTCGCCACCCCGGCCGACGCCGCCCTGATGCGCCAGCTCGGCGCCGAGGGTGTCTTCGTCGGCTCCGGCATCTTCAAGTCGGGCGACCCGGCCAAGCGCGCCGCCGCCATCGTGAAGGCCACCACCTTCTTCGACGACCCGAAGATCATCGCGGACGCCTCCCGCAACCTGGGCGAGGCCATGGTCGGCATCAACTGCGACACCCTCCCCGAGGCCGAGCGCTACGCCAACCGCGGCTGGTAGTCCCGACATGACGAACACCCCCGTGATCGGTGTCCTGGCCCTCCAGGGCGACGTACGGGAGCACCTGATCGCCCTGGCCGCGGCGGACGCCGTGGCCAGGCCGGTCCGGCGCCCCGAGGAGCTCTCCGAGGTCGACGCCCTGGTGATCCCCGGCGGCGAGTCCACGACGATGTCGAAGCTCGCCGTGCTCTTCGGCATGCTGGAGCCGCTGCGCGAGCGGGTGGCCGCCGGCATGCCCGTGTACGGAACCTGCGCCGGCATGATCATGCTGGCGGACAAGCTCCTCGACGGCCGGGACGACCAGGAGACCCTGGGCGGCATCGACATGATCGTGCGCCGCAACGCCTTCGGCCGTCAGAACGAGTCCTTCGAGGCGAAGATCGACTTCGCGGGCATCGAGGGCGGCCCGGTCGAGGGCGTCTTCATCCGCGCCCCGTGGGTCGAGTCCGTCGGCGGCGCCGCCGAGGTGCTCGCCACCTACGACGGCCACACGGTCGCCGTGCGCCAGGGCAACGTCCTGGCGACTTCGTTCCACCCCGAACTGACCGGCGACGACCGCGTCCACGCGTACTTCGTCGAGATGGTGCGCGCCGGGCTGTGACGAGCTCCCGGTAGGATCGAAGACGAACACTGTTGGTGACGCGAAGGAGACAGGCGGATGTCCGGCCACTCTAAATGGGCTACGACGAAGCACAAGAAGGCCGTGATCGATGCCAAGCGCGGCAAGCTCTTCGCGAAGCTGATCAAGAACATCGAGGTCGCGGCGCGCATGGGCGGCGCCGACATCGACGGCAACCCGACGCTCTTCGACGCGGTCCAGAAGGCCAAGAAGCAGTCGGTACCGAACAAGAACATCGACTCCGCGGTCAAGCGCGGCGGCGGCCTCGAGGCCGGCGGCGCCGACTACGAGACGATCATGTACGAGGGCTACGGCCCGAACGGCGTCGCGGTGCTCATCGAGTGCCTCACCGACAACCGCAACCGCGCCGCCTCCGACGTCCGCGTCGCCATGACCCGCAACGGCGGTTCGATGGCCGACCCGGGCTCGGTCTCGTACCTGTTCAACCGCAAGGGCGTCATCGTCCTGCCCAAGGCCGAGCTGAGCGAGGATGACGTCCTCGGCGCGGTCCTGGAGGCCGGTGCCGAAGAGGTCAACGACAACGGCGACACCTTCGAGATCATCAGCGAGGCCACCGACCTGGTCGCGGTCCGCACCGCGCTCCAGGAAGCCGGCATCGACTACGACTCGGCGGACTCCAGCCCCCCCGGGCCGGGGGGGGCGGGGGGGCGGGGGGCCCCCCCCCCCCCGCCCCGCCGTCGTTGTCGGTGGCAGCGGTTAGCCTGACGGCGTCGGCGACCACCGTCGGCGCCCCGCGGCCCGCCGGGCCCGCGGAGGCGGCACGGGCCGTGCCGTGAGGAGGGGAGGGCGAGTGCGCGTACTGGGCGTTGACCCGGGGCTGACGCGATGCGGCGTCGGTGTCGTGGAAGGCGTCGCGGGCCGTCCCCTCACCATGCTCGGGGTGGGGGTCGTACGGACGCCCGCGGACGCGGAGCTGGGCCACCGGCTCGTCGCCGTGGAGCAGGGGATCGAGGAGTGGCTCGACACGCACCGGCCCGACATCGTCGCCGTGGAGCGGGTCTTCAGTCAGCACAACGTCAGCACCGTGATGGGCACCGCCCAGGCGAGCGCCGTCGCCATGCTGTGCGCCGCACGCCGCGGGATACCGGTCGCGCTGCACACCCCCAGCGAGGTCAAGGCCGCCGTCACCGGCAGCGGCCGGGCCGACAAGGCCCAGGTCGGCGCGATGGTCACCCGGCTGCTGCGGCTGGCCGAGCCGCCCAGGCCCGCCGACGCCGCCGACGCCCTCGCCCTCGCCATCTGCCACATCTGGCGGGCCCCCGCCCAGAACCGCCTCCAGCAGGCGGTCGCCCAGCACGCCTCGAAAGGCCGTACCCGATGATCGCCTTCGTCAACGGCGCGGTCGCCGCGCTCACCCCCAACCTCGCCGTGATCGAGGTCGGCGGAGTGGGCATGGCCGTGCACTGCACGCCCAACACCATCGCCGGCCTGCGCGTCGGGGAGCAGGCCCGGCTGGCGACCTCCCTGGTCGTCCGGGAGGACTCGCTGACCCTGTACGGATTCGCCGACGACGACGAACGCCAGGTCTTCGAGCTGCTCCAGACCGCCAGCGGGGTCGGACCCCGGGTGGCGCAGGCCATGCTCGGCGTGCACACCCCGGACGCCCTGCGGGTGGCCTTCGCCTCGGGCGACGCGAAGGCGCTGACGGCGGTGCCGGGCATCGGGCCCAAGGGCGCGCAGAAGCTGTTGCTGGAGCTCAAGGGCAAGCTGGGCGCCCCCGCCCCGGTGGTGGGTGCCCAGCGCGCGGTGGCGTCGGGGCCGGCCCCCTGGACCGAGCAGCTCACGGCCGCGCTGATCGGCCTCGGCTATGCCTCGCGGGAGGCGGAGGAGGCCGTGGTGGCGGTGACCCCGCAGGCGGAGGCGGCCATCGCCGCCGGCGGCTCGGCCCCGGTGCCCCAGCTGCTGCGCGCGGCCCTGCAGTCCCTGAACCGCGCCCGCTGACGTTGCGCCCCTGCGCGGAGCAGCTCCCGCCCTTCCGCCGTTCCCCGGGCTCCGCCCGGATCCGGTCCGGGCGCTTCGCACCGGTGCGCTCGGACGCCGCGCGGGCCGGAACCGGCGCGCACCTGCCCACGCGCAGCCCCGGCCCACGCGCAGCCACAGCCCCCGCACAGACCACCGCACCGACGCAGAAGGCAGACTGACACCGTGAACTGGGACGACGAGACCGACACCACCGAGCCGGACCGGTTGGTAGCGGCGGCAGCCGACGGTGAGGACACCGCCGTCGAGGCGGCCCTGCGCCCCAAGGACCTCGGCGAGTTCGTCGGCCAGGAGAAGGTCCGCCAGCAGCTGGACCTGGTGCTGAAGGCGGCCAAGCAGCGCGGGGCCACCGCCGACCACGTCCTGCTGTCGGGCGCGCCCGGACTGGGCAAGACCACCCTCTCCATGATCATCGCCGCCGAGATGGGGGCACCCATCCGGATCACCTCCGGCCCCGCCATCCAGCACGCCGGCGACCTCGCCGCGATCCTCTCCTCCCTCCAGGAGGGCGAGGTCCTCTTCCTCGACGAGATCCACCGCATGTCCCGGCCCGCCGAGGAGATGCTCTACATGGCCATGGAGGACTTCCGCGTCGACGTGATCGTCGGCAAGGGCCCCGGAGCCACCGCGATCCCGCTGGAGCTGCCGCCCTTCACCCTCGTGGGTGCCACCACCCGGGCCGGACTGCTGCCCCCGCCGCTGCGCGACCGTTTCGGCTTCACCGGCCACATGGAGTTCTACGCCCCCGAAGAGCTGGAACGCGTGGTCCACCGCTCCGCCCGCCTCCTCGATGTCGAGATCGACACTGCCGGCGCGGCCGAGATCGCCGGGCGTTCCCGCGGCACCCCGCGCATCGCCAACCGTCTGCTGCGCCGCGTGCGCGACTACGCCCAGGTCCGGGCGGACGGGGTGATCAACCGGGAGGTGGCCGCCACCGCCCTCCAGGTGTACGAGGTGGACGCCCGCGGCCTCGACCGACTGGATCGAGCCGTTCTGGAGGCACTCCTGAAGCTCTTCGGCGGCGGCCCGGTGGGGCTGTCGACCCTCGCCGTGGCGGTGGGGGAGGAGCGGGAGACCGTGGAGGAGGTCGCGGAACCGTTCCTGGTCCGCGAGGGCCTGCTCGCGCGCACCCCCCGGGGACGGGTCGCGACCCCCGCCGCATGGGCTCACCTGGGGCTTGTCGCACCGCAGCACGGCGCCGGTGGATCAACCGGGCAACAGGGCCTGTTCGGGGCCTGACGGCGCGGAGGTTCGCCCGGTCGGGAACGCCGGTGCCATGCTGGGCGTTGTTCCATCGGTGCGGACTCGCCTAGACTCCGCCGATGCCGACCCTTCGGGTCGGTGTGCCCACCCCCGTAGAAAAGGCCGCCGTCCGCGTGCGGTCGTGCGAAGGATTTCCGTCCCGTGAATCTCGTGACACTCCTCCCGTTCATCGTGCTCATCGGGGCGATGTTCCTGATGACCCGCTCCGCGAAGAAGAAGCAGCAGCAGGCCGCGCAGATGCGCGACCAGATGACGCCCGGCACCGGGGTCCGCACCATCGGCGGCATGTACGCCACGGTGAAGGAGATCGGTGACGACACGGTCACCCTCGAGGTGGCTCCCGGCGTCCACGCGATCTATGCGAAGAACGCCATCGGCGCCGTACTGGAGGACGCGGAGTACAACCGCATCGTCCACGGCATCGACGACGCGACGACGGACACGCCCGTCGTCCCGGACGACGCCTCCTCCCTCACCCGGGACGAGGCCGAGGCGCCGAAGCTGGACCTGGGCAAGAAGGACGAGCCCAAGGGCGACGACAAGCCCGAGGACGGCAAGAACGACGGCGAGGCCGGCGCGAAGTAGCGCGCGGCCGGGGACCGTGCGGGCGCCCGACCGGCGGTCGGCGCGGTCCCCGTCAGTGACACTTCTGCGGGGGGCAGGGGTCCCCACCACACATTTCGTGGCCGTCCGCGCGCTGACCCGGCGCGGGACGGTTGGACAGGGAGAAACGACAAGGTGGCAGCACCGAAGAAGGGCCGGCGGCCCACGGGGGCTCAGGGGAGGCCGGGGCGCGCCCTGGCGATCATCCTGATCGCGATGGTGGCGCTCACCGCGGGGATGTTCATCTCCAAGCAGACGACTCCCCGGTTGGGCATCGACCTCGCCGGCGGCACGAGCATCACGCTCAAGGCGAAGAGCGAGCCCGGCAAAGAGAACGCCGTCAACGAGACCAACATGAACACGGCGGTCGGCATCATCGAGCGCCGTGTCAACGGACTCGGCGTCTCCGAGGCCGAGGTCCAGACGCAGGGCCGCGACCACATCATCGTGAACATCCCCAAGGGGATGAACGAGAAGCAGGCGCGCGAGCAGGTCGGCACCACCGCCCAGCTCTACTTCCGCCCGGTCATCGCGTTCGCGGACGGCGCCCCCGCCGCTCCCGAGGGCAGCCCGAGCCCGAACCCCTCCGCGAGCGGCTCCGGCGCTCCGAAGGCCCAGGACGGGAACAAGACCAGCCCGTCCGCCACCCCGTCGTCCAGCGCCACTTCCCAGGGCCGCGCGCTCAGCGAGGGCCTCAAGGCCCCGAACGCGCCCACTCCCACGCCGTCGGCGAGCGAGTCGAAGAAGGCAGACGACAAGGCGGCCCCGTCGCCGTCGGCGAGCGGCCCCGCGCCCGACCCGGCCGCCGCGGACCTCCAGGCCAAGTTCGCCGCACTCGACTGCACCAACGAGGAGCAGCGGGCAGCCGTAGGCAAGGGCGTCAAGCCCACCGACCCGACGCTCGCCTGCGGCCAGCGCGGCGACCAGTGGGGCAAGTGGATCCTGGGCCCCGCCGCGGTCGAGGGCAAGGACGTGAAGAGCGCCAAGGGCGAGATCGACCCGCAGTCGGGTCAGTGGATCGTCACGATGAACTTCAACGACCACGGCGCCGACGCCTTCGCGAAGGTCACCGGCGAGCTGGCGGCCAAGCAGATGCCGCAGAACCAGTTCGCGATCGTCCTCGACGGCGACGTCATCTCGGACCCGTCCGTCAGCACCGCGATCACCGGCGGCAACGCACAGATCTCCGGTGGCTTCAACCAGCAGTCCGCGCAGGACCTGGGCAACATGCTGTCGTACGGCGCCCTGCCGCTGTCCTTCCAGGAGGACAGCGTCACCACCGTCACCGCCGCGCTCGGCGGCGAGCAGCTGCGCGCCGGCCTGATCGCCGGTGCGATCGGCCTCCTCCTCGTGGTCGTCTACCTGCTGGTCTACTACCGCGGTCTGGCCTTCATCGCGATCGTCAGCCTCCTGGTCTCCGCGATCCTGACCTACACGATCATGGCGCTGCTCGGCAAGGGCATCGGCTTCGCGCTGAACCTGCCGGCCGTCTGCGGTGCGATCGTCGCCATCGGTATCACCGCCGACTCGTTCATCGTGTACTTCGAGCGCATCCGTGACGAGATCCGCGAGGGCCGCACGCTGCGTCCGGCCGTCGAGCGCGCCTGGCCGCGTGCCCGCCGCACGATCCTGGTCTCCGACTTCGTGTCGTTCCTCGCCGCCGCGGTGCTGTTCATCGTCACCGTCGGCAAGGTGCAGGGCTTCGCCTTCACGCTGGGTCTGACCACCCTGCTCGACGTGGTCGTGGTGTTCCTCTTCACCAAGCCCGTCATGACGCTGCTGGCGCGCACGAAGTTCTTCGCCAGCGGTCACCCGTGGTCCGGGCTCGACCCGAAGCGGCTGGGCGCCAAGCCCCCGCTGCGCAGCTCCCGGCGTACCGCCGCACCCGCCCCCGTCGAAGCAAAGGAGGCGTGAGAGATGTCGAAGCTGGGAGATCTCGGCGCCAAGCTGTACCGCGGTGAGGTCGGCTACGACTTCGTCGGCAAGCGCTTTCTCTGGTACGGCGTTTCCATCCTGATCACCATCACGGCGATCGTCGCCCTGGCCGTCCAGGGCCTCAACATGGGCATCGAGTTCAAGGGCGGTGCCGTCTTCACGACCCCGAAGACGGCCCTGTCGGTCGCCAAGGTCACGGAGGCCGCGGAGGAGGCATCCGGCCACGACGCGATCGTCCAGGAGCTCGGCACCGGCGGCATGCGCATCCAGATCTCCGGTCTGGACACCGACGCCGCGACCGACGTGAAGAAGGTGCTGGCCACCGACCTCAAGGTCACCGAGGCCGACATCAACGCCGACCTGGTCGGCCCCAGCTGGGGCGAGCAGATCGCGAACAAGGCCTGGACCGGCCTCGGCGTCTTCATGGTCCTCGTGGTGATCTACCTCGCCATCGCCTTCGAATGGCGCATGGCCGTCGCCGCGCTGATCGCCCTGATCCACGACCTCACGATCACCGTCGGCGTGTACGCGCTCGTCGGCTTCGAGGTCACCCCGGGCACCGTCATCGGTCTGCTGACCATCCTCGGTTACTCCCTCTATGACACCGTCGTCGTCTTCGACGGTCTGAAGGAGGGCTCGAAGGACATCACCAAGCAGACCCGCTACACCTTCAGCGAGATCGCCAACCGCAGCATCAACGGCACGCTGGTCCGCTCGATCAACACCACGGTCGTGGCGCTGCTCCCGGTCGCGGCCCTGCTGTTCATCGGTGGCGGCTTCCTGGGCGCCGGCATGCTGAACGACATCTCGCTGTCGCTCTTCGTCGGCCTCGCGGCCGGTGCGTACTCCTCGATCTTCATCGCGACCCCGCTGGTCGTGGACCTCAAGGAGCGCGAGCCGGCGATGAAGGCGCTGAAGAAGCGGGTGCTCGCCAAGCGCGCGTCCGCGGCGGCCAAGGGCGAGTCCGCGGACGACGTCCACGGCTCCGACGACGAGCCGCAGGTCGTGTCGCAGGGCCGGCAGCCGGGACGGCGACGTTGACCGCACAGCTGCCCGAGGACGTACGGTCCCTCCTGCTCAGCCGGATCAAGGACGTGGCGGACTACCCGAAGCCGGGCGTGATGTTCAAGGACATCACCCCGCTGCTGGCGGACCCCGACGCGTTCGGCGCGCTGACCGGCGCGCTCGTCGAGCTGGCCGGGCAGTACGGCGCCACGAAGATCGTCGGACTGGAGGCGCGCGGGTTCATCCTCGCCGCCCCGGTGGCGGTGCAGGCCGGGATCGGCTTCGTGCCGGTCCGCAAGGCCGGCAAGCTGCCGGGCGCGACCCTCGCGCAGTCCTACGAGCTGGAGTACGGCACGGCGGAGATCGAGGTCCACGCCGAGGACCTGTCGGCCGGTGACCGGGTCATGGTCATCGACGACGTGCTGGCCACCGGCGGTACGGCGGAGGCCTCCCTCTCGCTGATCCGGCGGGCCGGGGCCGAGGTCGCCGGCGTGGCCGTCCTGATGGAGCTGTCGTTCCTCCCGGGCCGGGCCAAGCTGGCCGGGTCCCTGGCGGGGGCTCCGCTGGACGCGCTGATCGTGGTCTGACCGCGCCCACCGGCGCACCGGGCGGCGGGCATCCGGAATCCTCCGGGTGCCCGCCGTTCGTGTCCCCGGGCCGTTGCGACAGGCTCGGCGAACGGGGTGACCGAACCCTCGCTACGATGGGTTATCCGGACCGGACACGTGCACCGGATCCTCTCCCGGACTCCGTCTGGGGGACCCCCGTGAGGAGCGCTCTTGCCAGACGAGGTCCAGCCAATCTCCGCCGCGCAGCCCGACCCGCAGGCCGAGCGGGCCCCGGCGGCCGCCGCCACGCCCCCGCCGGCCCCGCCGGTCAAGCCCGCCCCGGCCAAGCCGGCGCCGGTCAAGCCCGCGCCGGCGAAGTCGGCCGCGTCCTCCAACCGGGTGCGCGCCCGCCTGGCCCGGCTCGGCGTGCAGCGCTCGAACCCGTACAACCCGGTGCTGGAGCCCCTGCTCCGCATCGTCCGCAGCAACGACCCGAAGATCGAGACGTCGACGCTGCGCCAGCTCGAGCAGGCCTACCAGGTGGCCGAGCGCTGGCACCGCGGCCAGAAGCGCAAGAGCGGCGACCCGTACATCACCCACCCGCTCGCGGTCACCACCATCCTCGCCGAGCTCGGCATGGACCCGGCCACCCTCATGGCCGGCCTGCTGCACGACACCGTCGAGGACACCGAGTACGGCCTGGAGGACCTGCGCCGCGACTTCGGCGACGCCGTGGCGCTGCTCGTCGACGGCGTCACCAAGCTCGACCGGGTGAAGTTCGGCGAGGCCGCGCAGGCCGAGACCGTCCGCAAGATGGTCGTGGCGATGGCGAAGGACCCGCGCGTCCTGGTCATCAAGCTCGCCGACCGGCTGCACAACATGCGCACGATGCGCTACCTCAAGCGGGAGAAGCAGGAGAAGAAGGCCCGCGAGACCCTGGAGATCTACGCCCCGCTGGCGCACCGGCTGGGCATGAACACGATCAAGTGGGAGCTCGAGGACCTCTCCTTCGCGATCCTCTACCCCAAGATGTACGACGAGATCGTGCGCCTGGTCGCCGAGCGGGCGCCCAAGCGCGACGAGTACCTCGCCGTCGTCACGGACGAGGTCCAGGTGGACCTCAGAGCCGCCCGGATCAAGGCCACCGTGACGGGCCGCCCCAAGCACTACTACAGCGTCTACCAGAAGATGATCGTCCGCGGCCGTGACTTCGCGGAGATCTACGACCTGGTGGGCATCCGCGTCCTCGTCGACACCGTCCGGGACTGCTACGCGGCCCTCGGCACCGTGCACGCGCGCTGGAACCCGGTCCCGGGCCGGTTCAAGGACTACATCGCGATGCCCAAGTTCAACATGTACCAGTCGCTCCACACGACGGTCATCGGGCCCAGCGGCAAGCCCGTCGAACTGCAGATCCGCACCTTCGACATGCACCGCCGCGCCGAGTACGGCATCGCCGCGCACTGGAAGTACAAGCAGCAGACCGTGGCGGGCACCTCCAAGGTCCGCACCGACGTCCCGCAGGCCGCCAAGGGCAGCGCCGGCCAGGACACGGTCAACGACATGGCCTGGCTGCGCCAGCTGCTGGACTGGCAGAAGGAGACCGAGGACCCGGGCGAGTTCCTGGACTCGCTGCGCTTCGACCTCTCCCGCAACGAGGTCTTCGTCTTCACCCCCAAGGGCGACGTCATAGCGCTGCCCGCCGGCGCCACCCCCGTGGACTTCGCCTACGCCGTCCACACCGAGGTCGGCCACCGGACGATAGGGGCCCGGGTCAACGGCCGGCTGGTCCCGCTGGAGTCGACCCTCGACAACGGCGACCTGGTCGAGGTCTTCACCTCGAAGGCCGAGGGGGCCGGGCCGTCCCGCGACTGGCTGGGCTTCGTCAAGTCCCCGCGCGCCCGGAACAAGATCCGCGCCTGGTTCTCCAAGGAACGCCGCGACGAGGCAATCGAGCACGGCAAGGACGCCATCGCCCGGGCCATGCGCAAGCAGAACCTGCCGATCCAGCGCATCCTGACCGGCGACTCGCTCGTGACCCTCGCGCACGAGATGCGCTACCCGGACATCTCCTCCCTCTACGCGGCGATCGGCGAGGGCCACGTGGCCGCGCAGGGCGTCGTGCAGAAGCTGGTGGCTGCCCTCGGCGGCGAGGAGGCGGCCAACGAGGACATCGAGGAATCGATCCCGCCCGCGCGGGCCCGCAGCAAGCGGCGCAGCAACGCCGACCCCGGCGTCGTCGTCAAGGGCGTCGACGACGTGTGGGTCAAGCTGGCCCGCTGCTGCACCCCGGTACCGGGCGACCCGATCATCGGGTTCGTCACGCGCGGCAGTGGCGTATCGGTTCACCGCGCGGACTGCGTCAACGTCGACTCCCTCTCCCAGCAGCCCGAGCGGATGCTGGAGGTCGAGTGGGCGCCCACCCAGTCCTCGGTCTTCCTCGTCGCCATCCAGGTCGAGGCGCTGGACCGGTCCCGGCTGCTGTCGGACGTCACCCGCGTCCTGTCCGACCAGCACGTCAACATCCTGTCGGCGGCCGTCCAGACTTCCCGCGACCGGGTGGCCACCTCGCGCTTCACCTTCGAGATGGGCGACCCCAAGCACCTGGGGCACGTCCTGAAGGCGGTCCGGGGCGTGGAGGGCGTCTACGACGTCTACCGCGTCACCTCGGCCCGCCGGCCGTAGCGGGCGGACACGACGAGGGCCCCGGTACGGAAGATCCGTACCGGGGCCCTCGCCGTGGGGCGGCCGGATCAGCCGCCGAACTCCTCCAGGCCCTTCAGCGCCTGGTCCAGCAGGGCCTGGCGGCCCTCCAGCTCCCGCGCCAGCTTGTCGGCCTTGGCGTTGTTGCCCGCCGCGCGCGCCGCGTCGATCTGCTCACGCAGCTTGTCGACCGCGGCCTGGAGCTGCCCGGTCAGACCGGCCGCACGGGCCCGCGCCTCCGGGTTCGTACGGCGCCACTCGCCCTCCTCGGCCTCCTGGATGGCCCGCTCCACGGCGTGCATCCGGCCCTCGACCTTCGGCCGGGCGTCGCGCGGCACGTGGCCGATGCCCTCCCAGCGCTCGTTGAGGGAGCGGAACGCGGCCCGGGCCGCCTTCAGGTCCGTCACGGGGACGAGCTTCTCGGCCTCCTCGGCCAGCTCCTCCTTGAGCTTCAGGTTCTCGACCTGCTCGGCGTCACGCTCCGCGAACACCTCGCTGCGGGCCGCGAAGAACACGTCCTGCGCGCCGCGGAAGCGGTTCCACAGGTCGTCCTCGGCCTCGCGCTGCGCCCGGCCCGCCGCCTTCCAGTCCGCCATCAGCTCGCGGTAGCGGGCGGCCGTCGGACCCCAGTCGGTCGACTTCGACAGCGACTCGGCCTCCGAGACCAGCTTCTCCTTGGCCTTGCGGGCGTCCTCGCGCTGCGCGTCCAGCGAGGCGAAGTGCGCCTTGCGGCGCTTGGAGAAGGCGGACCGGGCGTGCGAGAACCGGTGCCACAGCTCGTCGTCCGACTTGCGGTCCAGGCGCGGCAGGCCCTTCCAGATGTCCACCAGGGCGCGCAGCCGCTCACCGGCGCTGCGCCACTGGTCGCTCTGCGCCAGCTGCTCGGCCTCGGTGACCAGCGCGTCCTTGGCCGCCCGGGCCTCGTCGGCCTGCTTGGCCTTGGCGGCCTTGCGCTCCTCGCGCCGGGACTCCACGGTCGCGACCAGCTTGTCCAGCCGCACGCGCAGGGCGTCCAGGTCGCCCACGGCGTGGTGCTCGTCGACCTGCGTGCGCAGGTGGTCGATCGCCGTCTGGGCGTCCTTGGCGGACAGATCAGTGGTCCGCACCCGCTTTTCGAGGAGGCCGATCTCGACCACCAGGCCCTCGTACTTGCGCTCGAAGTAGGCCAGGGCCTCCTCGGGGGTGCCGGCCTGCCACGATCCGACGACCTGCTCGCCATCGGAAGTACGCACGTACACGGTGCCCGTCTCGTCGACTCGGCCCCACGGGTCGCTGCTCACAGCG
This sequence comes from Streptomyces sp. NRRL S-378, assembly GCF_000720645.1. Lineage (NCBI taxonomy): Bacteria > Bacillati > Actinomycetota > Actinomycetes > Kitasatosporales > Streptomycetaceae > Streptomyces > Streptomyces sp. NRRL S-378. Next base: position 20,516 of record NZ_JOBX01000067.1, on the reverse strand, counting down.
CCTCCTCCACCTGATGCCTGCGAGGGGGGTTCACCCCCTGGGCATCGTCCACAGTTTCCTGGGGCGGGCAGCGCCCGCCCTGCACAACGCCAACATAGGCGACCGCCGGGCCGGCTGTCCGCATCCCGCACGACGGAATATCGGCGCACGGGAGCGGGCCGGCCGGCCCCGGGGTCGCAGCACCCGTCAGTTCTGGGTGACCGAGCCCTTCTCGATCTTCACCTCGGTCTTCGGCGCACCGTCCTGGCCGCCGTCGACCGTGCCGGCCTTGGCGATCTCCTCCAGCACCTTCAGGCCCGCCGCGTCGATCTTGCCGAACGGCGTGTACGTCGGCGTCAGCGGGCTGTCCTTGTAGACCAGGAAGAACTGGCTGCCGCCCGAGCCGGGCTGGCCGGTGTTGGCCATCGCCACGGTGCCGGCCGGGTAGACGACCTGGCCCTGCTCGTTGGGCTTGCCCAGGGAGTCCAGGTTCTCGTCCGGGATGGTGTAGCCCGGGCCGCCGCGGCCGGTGCCCTCCGGGTCGCCGCACTGGAGCACGAAGATCCCGCCGGCCGTCAGCCGGTGGCACTTGGTGTTGTCGAAGTAGCCCTTGTCGGCGAGCGACTTGAACGAGTTCACGGTCTGCGGGGTCTTCGCCGCGTCCATCGCGAAGGTGATGTCACCGGCACTGGTCTTCAGCGCGAAGGTGTACTTGCCCTTCTGGTCGATCGCCATCTCCGGCGAGGGCGACTGCTTCGGCTCCGGCGGCGTCGCCGAGGCCGACGGGTCGGCCGCCGTGTCCTTGGGGTCCTTGTCCGAGTCGAAGACGCCGCCCACGATCAGGCCGACCAGCGTCGCGATCACCACGGCCACCGCCGCGCCGATCACCGCCGCCCGCTGACGGCTCTTCTTCCGGGCCTCGGCGCGGCGCTTCTGCTGGCGCTCGTACTTCTCCCTGGCGAGCTGTCGCCGCCGCTGATCGCTCGTGACCACCGGGTCGTCTCCTTGTACGTGTCTGATACTGCTGTCCGGGCTGGGATAGGCCGTACCGTATATGGGTTCGCTGTGTAATGAGCGGCGCCGGTAGGCTCTGAGCAGCAGGATTGACGACCTGCAACCTCCCGCCGACGACGATTGAGGACGAACGTGCTGATTGCCGGGTTCCCCGCAGGTGCTTGGGGTACCAACTGCTACGTGGTCGCCCCCGCCGCCGGCGAGGAGTGCGTCATCGTCGACCCGGGCCACCAGGCCGCCCAGGGTGTCGAGGAGACGCTGAAGAAGCACCGGCTCAAGCCCGTCGCGGTCGTCCTGACCCACGGCCACATCGATCATGTGGCCTCGGTGGTCCCGGTGTGCGGAGCACACGACGTACCGGCCTGGATCCACCCCGAGGACCGCTACATGATGAGCGACCCGGAGAAGGCCCTCGGCCGCTCCATCGGGATGCCCCTCATGGGCGAGCTGACCGTGGGCGAGCCGGACGACGTCCGCGAGCTGGCCGACGGAGCCGCCCTGAAATTGGCCGGAATGGACTTCTCCGTGGCGCACGCGCCGGGCCATACCAAGGGGTCGGTGACCTTCCGGATGCCCGAGCTGGCCGACATCCCGCCGGTCTTCTTCTCGGGCGACCTGCTCTTCGCCGGCTCCATCGGACGAACCGACCTGCCGGGCGGCTCCCACGCCGAGATGCTCGATTCGCTGGCCCGCGTGTGCCTGCCGCTCGACGACTCGACCGTGGTGCTGTCCGGCCACGGTCCCCAGACCACCATCGGCCGCGAGCGCGCGACCAACCCGTACCTTCGGGAGGTCGCCGCCGGGCTCGGAGACGGCACCGCCGCTCCACGACGAGGAATGTGACGAAAGCTTCGTGGCTACTTTCCAGGCCCCCAAGGGCACGTACGACCTGATCCCGCCGGTCTCCGTGAAGTACCTGGCGGTACGCGAGGCCATCGCGGCCCCGCTGCGCAACTCCGGCTACGGCTACATCGAGACCCCCGGCTTCGAGGACGTGGGCCTCTTCGCCCGCGGCGTCGGCGAGTCCACCGACATCGTCTCCAAGGAGATGTACGCCTTCGAGACCAAGGGCGGCGACCAGCTGGCCCTGCGCCCCGAGGGCACCGCCTCCGTGCTGCGCGCCGCCCTGGAGGCGAGCCTGCACAAGAAGGGCAACCTGCCGGTCAAGCTCTGGTACTCCGGCTCCTACTACCGCTACGAGAAGCCGCAGGCGGGCCGCTACCGCCACTTCTCGCAGGTCGGCGCCGAGGCGATCGGCGCCGAGGACCCGGCGCTGGACGCCGAGCTGATCATCCTGGCCGACCAGGCCTACCGCTCGCTCGGCCTGCGCAACTTCCGGATCCTGCTGAACTCGCTGGGTGACAAGGAGTGCCGCCCGGTGTACCGGGAGGCGCTGCAGGCCTTCCTGCGGGGCCTCGACCTCGACGAGGAGACCGTCCGCCGGGCGGAGATCAACCCGCTGCGCGTCCTCGACGACAAGCGGGCCGACGTCCAGAAGCAGCTCGTCGGCGCGCCGGTGCTGCGCGACTACCTGTGCGACGCGTGCAAGGCGTACCACGAGGACGTACGGGCGCTGGTGACGGCGGCCGGCGTCGCCTTCGAGGACGACGAGAAGCTGGTGCGCGGGCTCGACTACTACACCCGCACCACCTTCGAGTTCGTCCACGACGGTCTGGGCTCGCAGTCGGCGGTCGGCGGCGGCGGCCGCTACGACGGCCTGTCCGAGATGATCGGCGGACCGGCCCTGCCGTCGGTGGGCTGGGCGCTCGGCGTGGACCGCACGGTCCTCGCGCTCCAGGCCGAGGGCGTCGAGCTGGACATCCCGGCGTCGACCTCGGTGTTCGCCGTGGCACTGGGCGAGGCCAAGGCGACCGTGTTCGGCCTGGTGACGCAGCTGCGCAAGGCGGGCGTGGCGGCGGACATGTCGTACGGCGGCAAGGGCCTCAAGGGCGCCATGAAGGACGCGAACCGCAGCGGCGCCCGCTTCGCGGTCGTCGCGGGCGACCGCGACCTCGCCGAGGGCGTCGTCCAGCTCAAGGACATGGAGTCCGGCGACCAGACGGCCGTGCCCGTCGGCGAGCTGATCGACACGGTCAAGGCGCGCCTGGCCTGAGCGGGCAGCGTGGCGGGCGGGGCCGGGGATCCTTCCCCGGCCCCGTCCGTTCACAGGCTCGTACGGCACAATGGCCCGGGCCTTGATCACCTCGCAGATGTGGAGCGGGCGGTATGACGACACGGAGCACGGACGCGGACACCGCCGGGGGGACGACCTTCGGGGCGAGCCGGGCGCTGGCCCTGCTGCTGGTGATCACGGGGGCCGCGGGCCTCCTCGCCGCCTGGGTGATCACGATCGACAAGTTCAAGCTGCTGGAGGACCCGAACTTCACGCCGGGCTGCAGCCTCAACCCGGTCGTCTCCTGCGGCAACATCATGAAGAGCGACCAGGCGGCCGTCTTCGGCTTCCCGAACCCCATGCTCGGCCTCGTCGCCTACGGCATCGTGATCTGCGTCGGCATGAGCATCCTGGCCGGAGCCCGCTTCCGCCGCTGGTACTGGCTCACCTTCAACGCCGGCACCCTCTTCGGCGTCGTCTTCTGCGCCTGGCTGACCTATCAGTCGCTCTACAACATCAACGCGCTGTGCCTGTGGTGCTCCCTGGCCTGGGTCGCCACGATCCTGATGTTCTGGTACGTCACCTCCCACAACGTCCGTGCCGGGCTGCTGCCCGCGCCGGGCTGGCTCAGGAGCTTCTTCGAGGAGTTCACCTGGGTGCTGCCGGTGCTGCACATCGGGATCATCGGGATGCTGATCCTGACCCGCTGGTGGGACTTCTGGACCTCCTGACCCGCGGTCCCGCGGACCGGCGGCGGGCGGCCTTGTCGGTGGACTCGCTTAGGCTTCCCATGTGGAACCAGACCTGTTCACCGCCGCCGCCGAAGAGCGCCAGGAGAAGGACCCCGCGAGCTCGCCGCTCGCCGTGCGGATGCGCCCGCGCACCCTGGACGAGGTCGTCGGCCAGCAGCACCTGCTGAAGCCCGGATCACCGCTGCGGCGGCTGGTCGGGGAAGGGAGCGGCGGCCCGGCCGGCGCCTCCTCGGTGATCCTCTGGGGCCCGCCCGGCATCGGGAAGACGACCCTCGCCTACGTGGTCAGCCAGGCCACCCAGAAGCGCTTCGTGGAGCTCTCCGCGATCACGGCGGGCGTCAAGGAGGTACGGGCCGTCATCGAGGGCGCCAAGCGCGCGGCCGGGGGCTACGGCAAGGAGACCGTCCTCTTCCTCGACGAGATCCACCGCTTCAGCAAGGCACAGCAGGACTCCCTGCTGCCGGCCGTCGAGAACCGCTGGGTCACGCTGATCGCGGCCACCACGGAGAACCCGTACTTCTCGATCATCTCCCCGCTGCTGTCGCGATCGCTGCTGCTGACGCTGGAACCGCTGACCGACGACGACCTGAGCGCGCTCCTGCGGCGCGCCCTCACGGAGGAGCGGGGCCTGGCCGGGGCGGTGACCCTCCCGCAGGACGCCGAGGCCCACCTGCTGAGGATCGCCGGCGGTGACGCCCGGCGTGCGCTGACGGCGCTGGAGGCGGGGGCCGGTTCGGCCATCGCCCAGGGCGAGGACGAGATCACCCTCCGGACGCTGGAGGAGGCGGTCGACCGGGCGGCGGTCCGCTACGACCGCGACGGCGACCAGCACTACGACGTGGCGAGCGCGCTGATCAAGTCGATCCGCGGCTCGGACGTGGACGCCGCTCTGCACTACCTGGCGCGGATGATCGAGGCCGGCGAGGACCCCCGGTTCATCGCGCGCCGCCTGATGATCTCCGCGAGCGAGGACATCGGCCTGGCGGACCCCACGGCCCTGCCGGTCGCGGTCGCCGCGGCCCAGGCGGTGGCGATGATCGGCTTCCCGGAGGCCGCGCTGACCCTCTCGCACGCCACGATCGCCCTGGCCCTCGCCCCGAAGTCGAACACCGCCACGACCGCGATCGGCGCGGCGCTCGCCGACGTACGGGCGGGCCTGGCCGGCTCCGTCCCGACGCATCTGCGGGACGGGCACTACAAGGGCGCGGCGAAGCTGGGGCACGCGGTGGGATACGTGTACCCGCACGACGTGCCGGGTGCCATCGCGGCCCAGCAGTACGCCCCGGACGAGATCCACGGGAAGCGGTACTACGAACCGACCCGCTACGGAGCCGAAGCCCGCTACGCGGACGTGGTGGAGAAGGTCCGCGAGCGACTGCGCGGCACCGACGGCGGCTGAGGCCTCCCGACCGGGGTGTCCAAGCTGCCCGCGTGCTCCCCACCTGGCCTGCTGCGGAGACACGCTCGCCGACGAGCGTCGCATCGACTTCGGCTTCAACCTGCCCGACGCCGCCCTCGGCGTTCCCGAGGGGCCCTCCACCGGCCCGGCGCGCGCGCCCTGCTCCGGGGGGACGGGGTCGGCTGCTTCATCCATCCGCTGCCTGCTGGCCGTCAGGCGGACCCAGGACACCGCGCTCGTCCACGGCGCCTGGGTCGAGGTCCCCGGCCGCGCCCCCGCGGACTTCCTCACGGCACTGCTGTCGGGCGCCCCCGACACCCGGCCCGCGCAGCGCCTGAGCGAGCCGCTGGACCGGGGCGTGCGGTACGCGTTCTGGCTGACCCCGCAGGGCCACGGCCGGCCGCGGCCGCGGCCGGCAGCGGCCAGCCGCGCCACGAGTTCTACGGCATGGCCGTGGTCCCCGGGATCGCCACCGGGTTCTTCCGCACCTTCGAGGCCGCCCGCCGACCTGGCCCGGGCCCAGCAGATCTGGCGCTCCCTCGAGCACGCCGTGAGCGCTGCCTGGCGCGGGCGGGTCCGGCGGGGCCGCGCCGGGGCGGTGGCGCGGGAGCCAAGGTTCGGCGGGCGCAACGGCCGCGACACCCGGGACGACGTGCTGCGCCGGGACCTGACGGCGCTGCGCGAGGGGGACCGGGGCCGGTGCGTCAGAGAGCGGCGGCCGAGAAGAGGGCGCGCATGGCACGCCGCAGGCCGCAGATGTCCGTCACCGGATCGGGGAAGTCGAAGCGGGCGTCGAAGGAGCCGCCGGCGGCGCCGCCGGTGAAGCGGACGCGCAGGCCGACGCGGTCCAGAGCGAGCGGGACGGCGGTCATGCCCCGCGCCCCGCGGTCGCCGAGCAGGCCGCACAGCTCGCCGATCCGGTCGCCGTGGGAGGAGTGCAGGTGCTGGAGCAGTTCCGCCTCGTGCGGGGACACCGGGTCCGGCTCCGCCGATGCCAGGTCATCGGGGTCCACCTGCTCGGCGCCCCACAGGTCGTCCACCGTGATCTCGCCGACCTCCAGGCGCAGCATCATCCAGGCCGGGCGCCCCGTGTGCGGGGCGTCGAGGGACTCGCCCAGGCCCAGCAGCTCGCCCACCGGGTGGCGCTCGGCGAGCAGTGCGGCGCAGGCCGCGCGGTCGTCCCCGCGTACCGGCGTCAGCCACCCGGCCAGCCATGCGCGGCCTCGGATACGATGTGGGACGGACACCGGCGCCACATCCGTGATCTCGATCACGGCGGTGAGGTCGTCGTCCTGGGCGTGAGCGGCTGCCCTGGCAGCCGCGGATTCCCCGGAAACAAGGAGAATCACGTCCCCGTCCGGGGTGACGGTCCGAGCGACCGGCATCCCCGTCCCGAACTCCTCGGAACCGTGACCGTCACGAGCACCGATCAGAGTGAGGGATACTGAGGCGTTGGACTCTACGAGGGTTCGTACGCGTTCGGCTCCGGTGAGCTGCCGAACGCCTTCCCTGGGACGCGGCTGACCTTGCTTATCGTCGGCGCAAGCGGATTCCGTTTCGTTGGAATTCGAACTGCGTTGCGCACTGGGCAGGGGGATCCCATGTGGTCGAGACATTACGTCCTCCTCGCTAAGGTAAGCCTCACCTAACTTACATGGAGGTAGGTTCCCCGTGAACCAGAAGCGACCCAAGGTCAAGAAGTCTCGTGCCCTCGGCATCGCCCTGACGCCGAAGGCCGTCAAGTACTTCGAGGCCCGCCCCTACCCGCCGGGCGAGCACGGCCGTGGCCGCAAGCAGAACTCGGACTACAAGGTCCGTCTGCTGGAGAAGCAGCGTCTGCGCGCTCAGTACGACATCTCCGAGCGCCAGATGGCCCGCGCGTACGACCGCGCCAAGAAGGCCGAGGGCAAGACGGGCGAGGCGCTGGTCGTCGAGCTCGAGCGTCGTCTCGACGCCCTGGTCCTGCGTTCGGGCATCGCCCGCACGATCTACCAGGCCCGCCAGATGGTCGTCCACGGCCACATCGAGGTCAACGGCGCCAAGGTCGACAAGCCGTCGTTCCGTGTCCGTCCGGACGACGTCATCACCGTGCGCGAGCGCAGCCGCGAGAAGGTTCCGTTCCAGGTCGCCCGTGAGGGTGGCTACGCAGGCGAGGGCGAGACCCCGCGCTACCTGCAGGTCAACCTGAAGGCCCTGGCCTTCCGCCTGGACCGCGACCCGAACCGCAAGGAAATCCCGGTCATCTGCGACGAGCAGCTCGTCGTCGAGTACTACGCCCGCTGATCTTCCGGCAGGCGTAGCCCTCACAGGCTGGTGGAAACCCGCCGTCCCCTCCGGGGGCGGCGGGTTTTCCGCTTCCTGCGCCCTACGGCTGGTCCACCGGCGCCGTACTGCGGGAGAGACGGGGACCAGGCATCCCGCCCGGTGCGCCGGCCCGCCGCGGCACCCACGCCGCCCCGCGCAGCGCCCGCACCACCAGCGACTCCCGGCTCAGCTCCCGCCCCTCGGCCTCGAACGCCGCGTAGCGCTCCGCGCCCAGCAGCTCGCCCGCCCGCTCCCGGCACAACAGCCGCGGGGCGTTGAAGTACCCCGAGCCGAACAGCTGCAGCCCCACCCCGCCCCACAGCGGCTCCGCGGCGCCCTGGAGCACCGCGGCCTCGGCCGGATCGCCCTCCGCGACCGTCACCAGCGCGAGCAGCTCCAGCGCCAGCACCAGCCCGACCAGGTCGTTGAAGGCGTGGTTCACCTCCACGCACTCGGTCAGCAGCCGCCTCGCCTCCCGCGTGCCGCCCGCCTCCAGGGCCGCGTACGCCAGCACGTACAGGGCGTACGCCTTCGTCCAGAGCTCCCCGCGTTCCTCGCAGATCTCCCGGACCTCCCCGCACAGCGCGAGCGCCCCCGGCAGGTCGCCGAGGAACGCCAGCGCCATCCCCAGCTCCACCTGGCACATCAGCACGTTGCTGTTCAGCTCCCCGGCCGCCCGGTACTGCTCCAGCGCCTCGCCCAGCAACTCCCGGGCCCGGGCCATGTCGTCCGAGACCAGGGCCAGACAGCCCAGCCGGTGCACCGCGTACGCCGCCGCCACCCGGTTCCCGCTGCACGCCGCCGCGTCCCGGCACTCGTGCAGGGCGCACATCGAGGCCGTGGCGTCCCCCTGCAGGGCCGCGACGTAACCCAGCACCCACAGGGCCTTCAGTCGCGAGCTCTCGTAGTCCGTCGTCGCCCCGCCCGGAGCGTCCAGGGTCCGCTCCAGCCAGTGCCGGCCCTCGGTCAGGCGCCCGCAGCCCGCCCAGAAGAACCACAGGGTGCCCGCCAGGTACTGGCCCAGGTGCAGTTCGTCCGGCTCGTCCAGGCAGCACTCCAGGGCCAGCCGCAGGTTCGGCAGCTCCACCTCCACCAGCGCGGCCACCTCGTACTGGCGCGGGCTGAACCAGTCCAGCTCGCACCAGGTCGCCAGCCCCATGTACCAGTCCCGGTGCCGCCGCCGCAGCCGCACCGCGTCGCCCAGCGACTCCAGCCAGCCCGCCCCGTACAGCCGTACGGTCTCCAGCATCCGGAAGCGGGCCCCCGCCGCCGTCTCCTCCCGGACCAGCAGGGACTGGGCGACGAGCTCGCCCACCAGGTCCAGCACGCCCTCCACCGGCATGTCCGGACCGGCGCACACGTACTCGGCGGCGTCCAGGTCGAACTGCCCAGCGAACACCGACAGCCGCGCCCACAACAACCGCTCCGCCGGCGTGCACAGCTCATGGCTCCAGCCGATGGCCGTACGCAGCGCCCGGTGCCGGGGGAGCCCCCCGCGCGCTCCGCCCGTCAACAGCCCGAAGAGGTCCTCCAGCCGGGCGAGCACCTGGGCCGGGGACAGCGTCCGCAGCCGGCCCGCCGCCAGCTCCAGGGCCAGCGGGATCCTGTCCAGGCGCGCGCACAGCTCCACGAGCTCGGCCCGATTGGCCCCGGTCACCGCGAAGGCCGGGTCGGCGGCGGACGCGCGGGCCGCCAGCAGCTCCAGCGCCTCCTCCGAGGCCGGTGGGGCGAGCGGGAAGACGCGCTCCCCCTCCAGCTCCAGGGGGCGCCGGCCGGCCGCGAGCACCCGCAGGCCGGGGCAGCGCAGCAGCAGCTCCCGCACCAGGGCGGCGGTCTCCTCCACCAGATGCTCGAAGCCGTCCAGGACCAGCAGCAGGTGCTTGTCGGCCAGGTGCTCGGCCAGCACCGTCCGCGGCGGCCGGGTGGTGTGGTCGGTCAGCCCGAGCGCCTCGGAGAGCGTCAGCTCCAGCAGCCCCGGATCCCGTACGCCGGCCAGCTCGGCCAGCCGGACGCCGTCGTGGTGGCGTTCCCGCCCCGGCGCATGCGCCTCTCGTGCCCCGTGCGCTCCCTGCGCTTCCGGCTCCGCGGCTTCCCGCGCCACTCCGGAGGCCGCCCCGGCCGCCGCGAGCACCAGCCGGGACTTGCCGACCCCGCCCACACCGGTCACGGTCACCAGCCGCGAGTCCTCCAGGAGGCGCCCCAGCGCGGCGAGTTCGGCACCCCGCCCGATGAACCCGCTCAGCTCCGAGGGAAGATTGCCCCGGCCGGTATGACGAAGGGGTCTGTGTCGCATGGGACACGGAGCGTACTGGCCCGGATGCGTTGCGTCCAAGACAGGTGCCCCCGGCCCCGAATTCGGGTACGGCCGGGTATCCCCGGCGCGATAGGGTCGGAGGGTCGTTCGTAGGAATCGCCACTGCCGGCGATCCGGGTAGAGACAGAGAGCGGTGTGACGTGTCCGGTGTAGAGGTGGCCGGGATCATCGTGGCCGTCTTCTGGGCCATCCTGATCTCCTTCCTCGCCGTCGCCCTGGTGCGGCTGGCGCAGGTGCTCAGGGCGACCACCAGGCTGGTGTCCGAGGTCACCGACCAGGCCGTACCGCTCCTGGCCGACGCCTCCAGCACCGTCCGCTCCGCGCGCACCCAGCTCGACCGGGTCGACGCGATCGCGAGCGACGTCCAGGAGGTCACCTCGAACGCCTCCGCCCTGTCCTCCACCGTGGCCACCGCCTTCGGCGGCCCGCTCGTGAAGGTCGCCGCCTTCGGCTACGGCGTCCGCAAGGCACTGGGCAAGGGGGACGCCGCCCCGGGCGGCGCGCCGCCGAAGGGAACGCGCCGTACTGTGATCGTTGGCCGAACGGTGCCGGCCGCCCGGCGCCGTAAGCAGAAGGGCTGAGACCGCCGATGTTCCGCCGAGCCTTCTGGTTCACCGCCGGCGCAGCCGCCGGCGTGTGGGCCACCACCAAGGTCAACCGGCAGCTCAAGAAGCTGACCCCGGAGAGTCTCGCAGCCCAGGCGGCGGACAAGGCCGTGGAGGCGGGTCACCGCCTCAAGGACTTCGCCCTCGACGTCCGAGCGGGAATGACGCAGCGCGAGGACGAGCTGAACGATGCACTGGGGCTCCACCAGGACCCCGACCGGCCGGACAACGTCACCGCCCTCCCCGGGCCGCGGCGGCTGCAGGCCATCCAGAACGACCAGAACAATCACCGACCAAAGCTTTCGTACAACCGGAATGAGGACCACTGATGGAGTCGGCTGAAATCCGCCGCCGCTGGCTGAGCTTCTTCGAGGAGCGCGGTCACGCCGTTGTCCCTTCGGCGTCGCTCATCGCGGACGACCCGACTCTGCTGCTGGTCAACGCGGGCATGGTCCCCTTCAAGCCGTACTTCCTCGGTGAGACCAAGCCCCCGGCCCCCCGGGCCACCAGCGTGCAGAAGTGCGTCCGTACGCCGGACATCGAAGAGGTCGGCAAGACCACCCGCCACGGCACGTTCTTCCAGATGTGCGGCAACTTCTCCTTCGGCGATTACTTCAAGGAAGGCGCCATCAAGTACGCCTGGGAGCTGCTCACCAGCTCCGTGGCGGACGGCGGCTACGGCCTGGAGCCCGAGAAGCTCTGGATCACGGTCTACCTCGACGACGACGAGGCCGAGCAGATCTGGCGCGAGAAGATCGGCGTGCCCGCCGAGCGCATCCAGCGCCTGGGCAAGAAGGACAACTTCTGGTCCATGGGCGTCCCGGGACCCTGCGGCCCGTGCTCCGAGATCAACTACGACCGCGGTCCGGAGTTCGGCGTCGAGGGCGGCCCCGCCGTCAACGACGAGCGCTACGTGGAGATCTGGAACCTGGTCTTCATGCAGTACGAGCGGGGCGCCGGCGACGGCAAGGAGGACTTCCCGATCCTCGGCGACCTGCCGTCGAAGAACATCGACACCGGTCTCGGCCTCGAGCGCCTCGCCATGATCCTGCAGGGCGTGCAGAACATGTACGAGACCGACACCCTGCGCGTGGTCATGGACAAGGCCACCGAGCTGACCGGCGTGCGCTACGGCGCCGCCCAGGGCACCGACGTCTCGATGCGCGTGGTCGCCGACCACATGCGCACCTCCGTCATGCTCATCGGTGACGGCGTCACCCCCGGCAACGAGGGCCGCGGCTACGTGCTGCGCCGCATCATGCGCCGCGCCATCCGCAACATGCGCCTCATGGGCGCCACGGGCCCCGTCGTGCAGGACCTCGTCGACGTCGTGATCGACACGATGGGCCAGCAGTACCCCGAGCTCGTCACCGACCGCAAGCGCATCGAGACGGTCGCCCTCGCCGAAGAGGCCGCCTTCCTCAAGGCCCTCAAGGGCGGCACGAACATCCTCGACACCGCCGTGACCGAGACCAAGGCCGCCGGCGGCACGGTCCTCTCCGGCGACAAGGCGTTCCTGCTCCACGACACCTGGGGCTTCCCGATCGACCTCACCCTGGAGATGGCCGCCGAACAGGGCCTCTCCGTGGACGAGCCGGGCTTCCGCCGCCTGATGCAGGAGCAGCGCGACCGCGCCAAGGCCGACGCCAAGGCCAAGAAGACCGGCCACGCCGACGTCGCCGCCTACCGCGAGATCGCCGACGCGGCCGGCGCCACCGAGTTCACCGGTTACGCCACCAACCAGGGCGAGTCCACCATCGTCGGCCTCCTGGTCAACGGCGTCTCCGCGCCCGCCGCCTCCGAGGGCGACGAGGTCGAGGTCGTCCTCGACCGCACCCCCTTCTACGCCGAGGGCGGCGGCCAGCTCGCCGACCAGGGCCGGATCAAGCTCGACACCGGCGCCGTCATCGAGGTCCGCGACGTCCAGCAGCCGGTTCCCGGCGTCTCCGTGCACAAGGGATCCGTCCAGGTCGGCGAGGTGACGGTGGGCGCCTCCGCGTACGCCGCCATCGACGTCAAGCGCCGCCGGGCCATCGCCCGCGCCCACTCCGCCACGCACCTGACCCACCAGGCGCTGCGCGACGCGCTCGGCCCGACCGCCGCCCAGGCCGGTTCGGAGAACAGCCCCGGTCGCTTCCGCTTCGACTTCGGCTCGCCGAACGCCGTTCCCGGCTCGGTCCTCACCGACGTCGAGCAGAAGATCAACGACGTGCTCTCGCGCGAGCTCGAAGTGACCGCCGAGATCATGAGCATCGACGAGGCGAAGAAGCAGGGCGCCATCGCCGAGTTCGGCGAGAAGTACGGCGAGCGGGTCCGCGTCGTGACCATCGGCGACTTCTCCAAGGAGCTGTGCGGCGGCACGCACGTCGGCAACACCGCCCAGCTGGGTCTGGTGAAGCTGCTCGGCGAGTCCTCCATCGGCTCCGGCGTGCGCCGTGTCGAGGCCCTCGTCGGCGTGGACGCGTACAACTTCCTCGCCAAGGAGCACACGGTCGTCGCCCAGCTCCAGGAGCTGGTCAAGGGCCGTCCGGAGGAGCTGCCGGAGAAGATCTCCACCATGCTCGGCAAGCTGAAGGACGCCGAGAAGGAGATCGAGAAGTTCCGCGCGGAGAAGGTCCTCCAGGCCGCCGCCGGGCTGGCCCAGAACGCCCAGGACATCAAGGGCGTCGCCCTGGTCGTCGGCCAGGTGACGGACGGCGTCGGCGCCGACGACCTGCGCAAGCTGGTCCTCGACGTGCGCGGGCGCATCCCGGGCGACCGCCCGGCCGTCGTGGCCCTGTTCACCGTGGCGAACGACCGCCCGCTGACCGTCATCGCCACCAACGAGGCGGCCCGCGAGCGGGGTCTCAAGGCCGGCGACCTGGTCCGTACGGCCGCCAAGACCCTCGGCGGCGGCGGTGGCGGCAAGCCGGACGTCGCCCAGGGCGGCGGCCAGAACCCGGCAGCCGTTCCGGAGGCCATCAGCGCCGTCGAGCGCCTCGTCGTCGAGACGGTCTGACGATGACTCTGCGCCGCGGCCGCCGACTGGCCATCGACGTCGGGGACGCCCGGATCGGGGTCGCGTCCTGCGACCCCGATGGGGTGTTGGCCACACCGGTGGAAACGGTTCCGGGCCGGGACATCCCCTTCGCCCACCGGCGGCTGCGGCAGCTCGTCGAGGAGTACGAGCCCCTCGAAGTCGTGGTCGGCCTGCCCCGCTCGCTCAGCGGGCGGGAGGGGCCGGCCGCGGCCAAGGTGCGCGCCTTCGCGAACGCACTGGCCAAGGGCATCAAGCCGGTGACGGTCCGTCTGGTGGACGAGCGGATGACCACGGTCACCGCCGCCCAGGGGCTGAGGGCCTCCGGCAGGAACGCGAAGAAGGGCCGGTCGGTCATCGATCAGGCCGCCGCTGTGGTGATCCTCCAGAACGCTCTTGAGACCGAACGGGTATCGGGTAATCCGCCTGGTGAGTGCGTCGAAGTGGTTGTCTGATCGCGATACGGTAACGTTCCGCGCGATGAGGCGGCATTCGAACAGCCGTCGATCACCGTCAAAGAGGCGGAACCGGTTGCCACGGATGACGGAGTCCGTGGCCTCCGTCTCGCGGCTCTAGGGGACCGATGACTGACTATGGCCGGGGCCGTGGCCCCGAACCCTGGCACCCTGAGGATCCCCTGTACGGGGACCAGGGGTGGACCGGGCACCAGACCCAGCAGGGCCAGGTGCCGTACGCCGGTGCGCCGCAGCAGGAGTACCAGCAGGAGCCCCAGTACCAGCAGCCGTACCCCCAGCAGCCTCAGTACCAGGAGTACCAGCAGTACCCCGAGTACCCACAGCAGCAGCAGTACGCGCAGCAGCAGCAGTACGCCCCGCCGCAGCAGGGGTACGCCCCGCAGCAGGCTCCGCACCCCCAGCAGGCCCAGCAGCCGCAGTACGCGCAGCAGCCGCAGCCCCAGTCCCAGCAGCCGGTCTACGACAGCCAGGGCTGGGACACCGGCCAGGGCCAGTACACGGCCGCGGTGCAGACCGACCCGTACGCGGGCGCGGACTACGCCCAGCACCCGTCGGCCGGCTACCCGGGGGAGACCCCGGACCTCTACGGCACCGACGAGGCCTACCCGCCGCCGCAGCCCCCGGGCCGGCGCCACCTGGAGCCGGAACCGGCCGAGCAGGAGGAGGAGCCCGAGGGCGACCTCGTCGGCGGCCTGGACGGTGACGACGACGGTGACGACGACGGGCCCGCGGGCCGTCGCGGCGGCCGTACGAAGGGCGGCAAGCCCAAGAAGCGCAGCGGCGCGGCCTGCCTGATCGCGGCCGTGGTCATCCTCGGCGTGGTCGGCGGTGGCGGCTACTACGGCTACACCTACATCAAGGCGAGGTTCGCGCCCGCCGAGGACTTCGCGGGCGAGGGCGCCGGCGAGGTGGTCGACGTCGAGATCCCCAAGGGCGCGGGCCTGGGGCAGATGGGCCGCATCCTGAAGGAAGCCGGCGTCGTCGCAAGCGCCCAGGCGTTCGTCGACGCGGCGAACGCCAACCCCAAGGGCAAGTCCATCCAGCCCGGCGTCTACCCGATGAACAAGAAGATGTCGGGTGCGGCCGCCGTCGCGCTGATGATCGACCCCACCAAGCTGAACGTGATCACCGTCACCGAGGGCATGCGCAACTCCAAGGTGTACGAGGCGATCGACAAGAAGCTGGGCAAGCCCGACGGCACCACCAAGGAGATCGCCCTGCGCGACGCCAAGAACCTGGGGCTGCCCGCATGGGCCGGCAACAACCCCAAGCTCATGGACCCGCTCGAGGGCTTCCTGTTCCCCACGCGCTACGACCTCAGCAAGGACAGCACCCCCGAGTCGCTGCTCAGGCAGATGGTCAAGAACGCCGCCGACAAGTACGCGGAGCTGGGCATCGAGGCCAAGGCCAAGGAGCTGGGGCTGGAGAACCCGCTGCAGGTCGTCACGGTCGCCAGCCTCGTCAACGCCGAGGGCAAGAACCACGACGACTTCCGCAAGATGTCCGAGGTCGTCTACAACCGCATGAAGAAGACCAACGACGTCACGAACCAGAAGATCGAGTTCGACTCGACGTACAACTACGCCAAGAACCAGAGCGAGATCAACTTCAACCTCAAGGAAGCCCAGGCGTTCAACAACCCGTACAACACCCACTTCATCAAGGGTCTGCCGGTCGGCCCGATCGGGAACCCGGGCATGGACGCGCTGACCGCTACGCTCAACCCGGATCACGGCGGCTGGATGTTCTTCGTGTCGGTCGACGGCAACACGACGACCTTCACCAAGACCTACGACGAGCACCTCAAGCTCGTCGCCGAGTTCCAGGAACGGCAGAAGCAGAAGAACGGCGGGTAGCAGGACATGACACGGATACGGGCCGCGGTGCTGGGTTCACCCATCGAGCACTCGCTCTCACCGGTACTGCACCGTGCCGCGTACCGGGAGCTGGGCCTCGTCGACTGGTCGTACGACCGCTTCGAGATCGACGAGGCCGCGCTCCCGGGGTTCGTGTCCGGGCTCGGCCCCGAGTGGGCCGGGCTGTCGCTGACCATGCCGCTCAAGCGGGCGGTCATCCCGCTGCTGGACGGCGTCAGCGACACGGCGGCCTCGGTCGAGGCGGTCAACACGGTCGTGCTCACCGAGGACGGCCGGCTCCTGGGTGACAACACCGACATCCCGGGCATCGTCGCCGCGCTGCACGAGCGCGGGGTCGAGAAGGTGTCCTCGGCGGCCATCCTCGGCGCCGGGGCCACCGCCTCCTCGGCGCTCGCCGCGCTCTCGCGGATCTGCACCGGCGAGGTCACGGCGTACGTCCGCTCGCAGGCCCGCGCCGACGAGATGCGGCAGTGGGGCGAGCGGCTCGGCGTGGCCGTCCGCACGGCCGACTGGTCGCGGGCGGCCGCGGCCCTCGAGGCGCCCCTGGTCATCGCGACCACCCCGGCCGGAGCCACCGACGAACTGGCCGCGGCGGTCCCGGACGCCCCGGGCACCCTCTTCGACGTCCTCTACGACCCGTGGCCCACGGCCCTGGCCGCCGCCTGGTCCGGGCGCGGGGGCACGCTCCTCGGCGGCCTGGACCTGCTGGTGCACCAAGCGGTCCTCCAGGTCGAGCAGATGACCCGCCGCTCCCCGGCGCCGCTCGACGTGATGCGGCGGGCGGGCCTCGCGGCCCT
The DNA here is from genome assembly GCF_000720645.1 of Streptomyces sp. NRRL S-378. Classification (NCBI taxonomy): domain Bacteria; kingdom Bacillati; phylum Actinomycetota; class Actinomycetes; order Kitasatosporales; family Streptomycetaceae; genus Streptomyces; species Streptomyces sp. NRRL S-378. The sequence continues at coordinate 3,870 of NZ_JOBX01000067.1, read as the reverse complement.
CTCCGTGGGCCACTGACGCTCCACGCCGCCCGGGCGGCCTCTGTCTCGGGCGATCTTGGCAGAATCCCGACTACTCGCCGGTAATGTCACGGCTTACCCTGTTCACCTGCACCTTTACAGGGGGATGGATGGACGGGACGGACACGGAACAGGTACTCGCGTCGAAGTGGGACGTCCCCTTCGCGCTGTTCGCCATGATCAGGGTCACCTTCGGTGACCTGCCGGTCTGGGCCAAGGCCGTCGTCTGGGGACTCATCGGTTCCGTCGGCGTGTGGACGGCTGCGAGCTGGCTCCGCGGGCGCCGCAGCAGGGTCCGCTGACCAGCGGGGCGTCCGATAGCTGGACCGGGGCCCGTGAAACCACTCCGGACGTGGGAGGATTCGGGTGAGGCGGGTCCGGGCCGCGCACCCGATCGCGCCGTCGCAGTACCAGGCGCGAGCATGAGGAGCATCGTTGAGCAGGTTGCGTTGGCTGACCGCAGGAGAGTCGCACGGACCGGCACTGGTCGCGACGCTGGAGGGCCTTCCCGCCGGCGTCCCGGTCACCACCGAGCTGGTGGCCGATCACCTGGCCCGGCGCCGACTCGGCTATGGCCGCGGTGCCCGCATGAAGTTCGAGCAGGACGAGATCACCTTCCTCGGCGGCGTCCGCCACGGACTGTCCCAGGGCGGCCCCGTCGCGGTCATGATCGGCAACACCGAGTGGCCCAAGTGGGAGACCGTCATGTCGGCCGACCCGGTCGACCCCTCACTGCTCAAGGACACCGGCCGCAACGCGCCGCTGACCCGCCCCCGCCCCGGTCACGCCGACCTCGCGGGCATGCAGAAGTACGGCTTCGACGAGGCCCGGCCGATCCTGGAGCGCGCCAGCGCCCGTGAGACCGCCGCCCGCGTCGCCCTCGGCGCCGTCGCACGCTCCTTCATCAAGGAGGTCGCGGGCATCGAGATCGTCTCCCACGTGGTGGAACTGGCCTCGGCCAAGGCGCCCTACGGCGTCTACCCGACCCCCGCCGACGTCGAGAAGCTCGACGCCGACCCGGTGCGCTGCCTCGACGCGGACGCCTCGAAGGCGATGGTCGCGGAGATCGACCAGGCCCACAAGGACGGCGACACCCTCGGCGGCGTCGTCGAGGTCCTCGCCTACGGCGTCCCGGTCGGCCTCGGCTCGCACGTCCACTGGGACCGCCGCCTCGACGCCCGCCTCGCCGCCGCCCTCATGGGCATCCAGGCCATCAAGGGCGTCGAGGTCGGCGACGGCTTCGAGCTCGCCCGCGTGCCCGGCTCGAAGGCGCACGACGAGATCGTCTCCACCCCCGAGGGCATCAAGCGCACCTCCGGCCGCTCCGGCGGCACCGAGGGCGGCCTGACCACCGGCGAACTGCTGCGCGTCCGCGCCGCGATGAAGCCCATCGCGACCGTTCCGCGCGCCCTCGCCACCGTCGACGTGGCCACCGGCGAGGCGGCGGTGGCCCACCACCAGCGCTCCGACGTGTGTGCCGTCCCGGCAGCCGGCATCGTCGCCGAGGCGATGGTCGCCCTCGTGCTGGCCGACGCCGTCGTCGAGAAGTTCGGCGGCGACTCGGTCCCCGAGACCCGCCGCAACGTCCGGTCCTACCTCGACAACCTGCAGATCCGGTGACGGCCGGACCGCTCGTCGTCCTCGTCGGGCCGATGGGGTCGGGCAAGTCCACGGTGGGGGCGCTGCTCGCCGAGCGGCTCGGCGTCCCCTACCGGGACACCGACACCGACATCGTCACGGCCCAGGGCCGGCCCGTCTCCGAGATCTTCGTCGACGAGGGCGAGCCGTACTTCCGTGAGCTGGAGCGGCAGGCCGTCGCGGCCGCCGTCGCCGAGCACACCGGAGTCCTCGCCCTCGGCGGCGGCGCCGTCCTCGACGAGGGCACCCGCACGCTGCTGACCGGCCTGCCCGTCGCCTATCTCTCGATGGACGTCGAAGAAGCCGTACGGCGCGTGGGCCTCGGTGCCGCGCGCCCGCTGCTCGCCGTCAACCCGCGCCGCCAGTGGCGCGAGCTGATGGAGGCCCGGCGCCCCCTCTACACCGAAGTCGCACGCGTCGTCGTGGCCACCGACGACCGCACCCCCGAAGAGGTCGCCCAGGCGGTCCTCGACGCTCTGGAGTTGAAGGACGTATGACAGACCAGGTGACGCGGATCCACGTCGGCGGAAGCGCCGGCCATGACCCGTACGACGTGCTGGTCGGGCGGCAGCTGCTCGGCGAGCTCGGCTCCCTGATCGGTACGAAGGCCCAGCGGGTCGCCGTGATCCACCCCGAGGCCCTCGCCTCGACCGGTGAGGCGCTGCGTGACGACCTCGCCGACCAGGGCTACGAGGCGATCGCCATCCAGGTGCCGAACGCCGAAGAGGCCAAGACGGTCGAGGTCGCCGCGTACTGCTGGAAGGCGCTCGGCCAGTCCGGCTTCACCCGCACCGACGTCATCGTCGGCGTCGGCGGGGGCGCCACCACCGACCTGGCCGGCTTCGTCGCCGCCAGCTGGCTGCGCGGCGTGCGCTGGGTCGCCGTACCCACCACCGTCCTCGCGATGGTGGACGCGGCGGTCGGCGGCAAGACCGGCATCAACACCGCCGAGGGCAAGAACCTCGTCGGCGCCTTCCACCCGCCGGCCGGCGTGCTCTGCGACCTGGCGGCGCTGGAGTCGCTGCCGGTCAACGACTACGTCAGTGGCCTTGCCGAGATCATCAAGGCCGGCTTCATCTCCGACCCGGTGATCCTCGACCTGATCGAGGAGGACCCGCAGGCCGCCCGCACGCCCGACGGCCCGCACACCGCCGAGCTGATCGTGCGCTCCATCCAGGTCAAGGCCGACGTCGTCTCCAGCGACCTCAAGGAATCGGGGCTGCGGGAGATCCTCAACTACGGCCACACCCTCGCGCACGCCATCGAGAAGAACGAGCGCTACAAGTGGCGGCACGGCGCGGCCGTGTCGGTCGGCATGGTCTTCGCCGCCGAACTCGGCCGGCTCGCCGGCCGCCTCGACGACGCCACCGCCGACCGGCACAAGGCGGTCCTCGCCTCCGTCGGCCTGCCGCTGACCTACCGCGGCGACCAGTGGCCCAAGCTGCTCCAGACCATGCAGGTCGACAAGAAGTCCCGGGGCAACCTGCTGCGCTTCATCGTCCTCGACGGACTGGCCAAGCCGACCGTCCTGGAGGCCCCCGACCCGGCGCACCTGATCGCCGCCTACGGCGAGGTGTCGGCGTGAGCCGCCGCGTACTCGTGCTGAACGGCCCGAACCTGGGCCGGCTCGGCTCGCGCGAGCCCGACGTGTACGGGGCCACCTCGTACGCCGGGCTGGTGGACAGCTGCCGCTCGCTGGGGGAGGAGCTCGGCTTCGACGTCGAGGTCCGCGAGACCAACGACGAGGGCGAGATGATCCGCTGGCTGCACGAGGCGGCGGACGGGAAGATCCCCGTGGTCATCAACCCCGGGGCCTTCACCCACTACTCCTACGGCATGCGGGACGCGGCCGCGCAGCGCACGGCGCCGCTCATCGAGGTGCACATCTCGAACCCGTACGCCCGCGAGGAGTTCCGGCACACCTCGGTCATCGCGGCCGTGGCGACCGGGACCGTGGCGGGCTTCGGGATCGGTTCCTACCGGCTGGCGCTGCGCGCGCTGGCGGACGAGACCGACGCCTGACACTCCCGCCCGGTGGCCTGGTGGACGGCCGGGCCCCCGCGGTCATATAACGTTCTCGCATCAGTGGCAGGAACGAGACGGAGTGGCAGCGGATGCACCAAGGAGTGGGTGGCGGGGGCTGGGGGCAGCCGGGGCAGCGTCCTTCTGCGCCCCCGCAGCAGCCCATACCCCCGGCCCAGGGCTGGCCGGGTG
>NZ_JOBX01000066.1:0-31928 GCF_000720645.1 Streptomyces sp. NRRL S-378 | reverse complement strand
AAGGTGCTGCCGCTGTTTCCCGTGAACATCCAGAGTGCCGATGATCACTAAACGCCGCCGGAACCCACGAACAAACGCTGTCGGTTGACGGTTCTGGCAGGCTGGACAACCAGCCGTGATGCTGCCCTTCATGGCCTGGTCGTCCACAGACAGGCCGTGTATCGAGTAGGCCGTCGGCGGGCCGCAGTTGGAACTCCCGGCCCTGTTCTCCGCCAGTCGGGGTGGCACGAGCTGGCACTGAGGACGAGCGGGCGCCGAGAAGACCCCGGACGCCTGTCTCCTTGAATCCGCGGAGACCCTTGCGGGCCTGGCTGCGCCCAGTTCCTGGAGCGACGACTCTGTGCGTGTTGCGCACTGGCCGAGCCGGACTCGGACGGGTAGAGGCAAGGCGGCGACCACTGCTTCAAGGATGAGGGAGACCGGCCGCAAGCTGCCTCCCCTCCTTGCGGAGACGGCGCACTGTCGGCAGATGCTGCACGGACGCCCCCGGGTGGGCCGAGGGCACGGCGGCGAGGTAACGCGCCTCGGATCGGACATCCTGTGCACGGCTGACACCCCATCGCCACCGCGGCCTGTCTCGGTTGTGACGCCACAGGCGGAATCGGGGTGCGGCGATCGCCGGACCCGCGAGCCTGCAGCTGAGCGTCCGAAGTACCGAATCCGGCATGGAAGGGGAGGGTCCGCAACTTATTGGTTCCAGAGGAAGGCTGTTGTCGGGTTCTGCGACACGCTGAGCTGGATGGGCCCTCTTGACATCTCAAGCACCAAAATCGTCGCACGCATGTCCGTATCACCGGGCTACTGTCGCCCCTTCCACTCCGCAGAAGGGAAAGCATCTGTGCGTCAGAAAGCCGCCCCAGCGTTACGTCTTGCGACCACCCTCGCCGCAGTAATCGCCTCCATCGTGGGCACGACAGCCGCCGCTCCTGCCACGTCCGCCCAGCCCCCATCGATCACCAGCCCATTGACACCCGACCGGGACGCGACCCGCAACCCCGAGCCGAAGTCCGGAAGCAGGCAAGAACCGGGTCTGGCCACCAGCCATAACACGTGTTTGACGCCCACTTCCGATGGCCGCTACAGCTGCGTCGAGGTCACACCCGCAGACACTCCACCGACCAGCGCGCCACCGACCAGCGCGCCGAGACGTTCTCCCACACTCACAGCCGGCGTCACGCCACCGCAATGGTGCGACCAGGCCAACAACCAGGTGTGGGCCACCCGCACCCAGGCCTGCATCTGGCAAACGGTCACCTACACCACCTACCGCGTCACCAACGGACAGCGGACCACGACCGGCCAGGCCAACCTCATCGTGATGCAGTACAACTACACCGACACCGGTCTGGGCCGCTACGCGCACCAGATCGACACGTCGATGTACAGCGGCTGGGGAGACGCGACGAAGGCAACGATCGACGGGCAAGCAACCTTGACAGGTCCCTGCACGCGGACCAGCGCCACCTTCCCCGCCAAGCCCCTCGCACCCGTCAACAGCTGGAACACAGGCGAGTCCTTCTTCGACAGCTCGCTCGTGGGCCCCGCGACAAAGGGCAAGTGCAAGACCTCTTGGTACCTCACCTTCAACAATGCCGGCTACGACCCCGCCGTCGTCGACTACTCGATGAACGAGGTGCGCTGCGACAACGCCACGGCCGGCCGGCCGGGCATCGGGTGCGTCATACCGTGGGCGGCTTCCAACCTCGTCTACACCCGCACCGCGACGCCGGAACTCGCCGACCACGTGACCAAGGCCCAGGCCAGCGGGCTGCCGTCGCGGCTGACACGGACTGAGGACCAGACGGTCATCGACTCCAACCGCACCAAGGCCTGCGGATCTGCTCCTAGCGTCCCCGGCAAGTCATGCGACGAGTACCCGATCGCCACGTCGGAGCAGGGGCTGAACGCCGGAGGGACACGCCGGACCCAGTCCGGCTGCGGGTTCCCCGGCGTGCCGACTGGGACTGGCCCCGTCGGGGCCAGCGTGTGCATGATCGTTGCGACAGACAACAGCTCCCAGGGCGGCACGAACACGCAGTTCTTCCGACGGGATCGCGTGCTCCAGGGCGACCCCTTCAACGTGGTCGTCCAGTAGGAGCGGTGGGTGTCACTCCCGCCGGGGCGTCACCGTTGCGTGGAAGCCGACCCGGTGATTACCTCGCCAGGCAGCGACTGAGCCGTACAACACGAGGAGCCGTGATGGCGACACACCAGGCCCCAGTCTTCGTCAACGAGGGCACCTACGGGATTTTCGACCACGGCGAAGTACCCATCGAAAGCGCGGACTGGTCCGGCGATTTGATCGCCACCATGTCCGCGGGGGCTCTGGTGCGAACCGGCATCAACACCGGCAACGTGCGCGTGGAAGTCCAGACAGGCACCAATGAGCAATCTTCGGGGGAATGGGAAGAGGAAGCCACCGCGCTGGTCTGGTCGCCCACGGGCAGTCTGCGTATCGAGTCGGTCGTCGACGGACCGCAGTTAGATCTCCCGGTCCTGTCCGACTCCGGGCCGGGATGGTACAAACTGGCGGTCAAGGCACGGGGACGCCGACAGGCTCCGGACGCTTCCCTCCTCGAATCCGGTGAGACCTACCTGATCTCCCTTCGCCTCGTTCCTGAGGCGACGGCTCCCATCCCTGCCCGCTCCGCGGCCGCACCGGACCCAGACGAAGAGACCAGGCGGCGACGACTGCTGCAAGGATGAAGAGTCCAGACCCGGTGTGTCCCTGCCCCGCTACGAGCGGGGTAGGGACACACCCCGCTTCCGGAGCGCAGGCATCGTGCCGGAGTCTGCCTCCCGCCTTCGCGGACGCTGGCCCTGAGCTCGGCTGAGGACATGGCCCGGTGCGGAGAAGCCCAAGCTCGGGCCTTGTGCTCCGCGCATCCCTGAACTGCCATGTCGGCCACGGTCACATCTCGACCACGCGCCGCGGGGTCTTCCACCGGTGCGTACTACCGTCGGCTGCTCGGGGCGGATCCGGCGCAAACGACGGCGCGCGCAGCTGCCGTTTCTCGCCATTCGCCATCGAGGCAGCAGCCTTGGCAGGGACACCTCGTTGTCCCAGGTCAGAAGCACACGGCCGCCGAGTCTCGCGAGACCGCGGTGTGCACGCGAGAGCTGTTCTGGCTAGTCCATCGAGGTCAGGAGAACGTGCTGCAGTCATGCGGGGAAGCTGGCCGTGCGGTGCAGCTGGCTTGAAGACGAAGGACGTCGGCTCGTACCCATAGTGATCCATAAATCTCTGTCAGTGCCCACTGCTGCACCCATTGGAGGTGACGGCCGCAATCGCGGCTCGCAGACGGGAGGAGACGCCATGTCGAAGGTGCCGGAAGGGTTTCACCGAGTGCGCGCCCACGTTCGCCGCAATCCGACGCAGCGGAGCGCGAAGCGCATGAGTGGCTGGACGATCGCCGGCCTTGCAGCCGGCGTCTGGTTATGGGGCAGGTGTTCGGGTTCGGCGAGGCTGCCCCCACGCCGCCGTCCACGCAACCGCAGCCGACCGCCTCGGCCCCCGCCGCACGCTAGTGGGACGCAAAAGGACACGCCTTCGACGCCCACGCGGCGCGCCTGAGGTCCTCTCTGCCGCACTCGTGGCGTTGGCCGTCCTCGTCATGGCCGTAAGGACGGCTGCTGCAGCCATCAAGGCCCTCCACGACGCATGGCCGGTATTGCTCGCCGTCGCCATGCTCGCCGGAGCCCTGGGAGCCTGGCGAGTCGCACGCGCGGTACACGGTCGACGGCGTGACACCGAGCGGCTCGCCACCCTGCGCATCAGCCTGGCCGAGGTCGACGCCATGGACGACCGGGAGTTCGAATACGCCCTACGGGACCTGCTCGTCCGCGACGGCTGGTCGGCCCGCCGGGTCGGCGGGGGCGGTGATCAGGCGGCCGACGTCATCCAGTCCTTCCTGCCCGGCACCCCGGCGCCGGAACTCAGGCGCGTGGCGGCGGCACGTGTACGAGGTGCGTCACCTCGGCGCGCTGCGGCTGGAGCGGCACCGGCTGGGCAACAAGGCCGGCGGGTACTCGGCCGCGCCCCGCCATCCGCACGAGCAGCTGCCCCGCAGGAGCACGGCCCGGGGTCGGCCGCGCCGGCCGTCGTAGGCGTGCCACTCGGTCGACGACGGCTCGTCCGGTGCGCCCTGTGCGGGACGTTCGGTGAACTGGTCCTGGACGGCGGCCGGCCGGACCATGCACTGGCCCGCGCCCGAGATCACGTCCGCGAGGTGCACCCGGGCGCGGACATCCCCGAGGCGCTCCGGCTGCCCACGCCGTCGAGGAGGACGTAGGCTCGGCTGCTCCGGCGCCGGGGAGACCCAGCACACCCCTATGCCCTCCGCGGCGTACCGCTCGGTGCGCGCCCGGATCTCGTCCTCCGTGATCGCGGACAGCTGCGCCTCCCAGGCCATCCTGCGCGCACCGTCCGGCGAACATGACATCCGCACGCCACGACCGATCAGCTCCTGCAACTTCGAGCTGGGCGTACCAGCCGACGTCACGGATCGCTCCCGCCAGTTCTAGCTTGAGCATGTGGTGGTCCATCGCTTCGTGTGCGAGGGAGCAGGTGTCGGGCCGACCGGGATCGTGGCAGAAGAACCTGACCCGCAGCGGCGACAGCTTGGCGTGCACGCCCCATCCGCACTCCGGGCACACGATTGCAGGCCGGGGGCTGACCTGACGGTGGAACTCGGACCACGGTCGGTTGCAGCCCAGACCGGGAAGCGTGGCGTCCAGAAGGCCCGCCTCGGGATGCACGGCGGTAAAAGGCACATTGGACCTCTCCTTCCCCGACCCATCAGCTCCTCTGCAGCACCACTGCTGAGAGGCCCGCAGCGGGGCCCGACGGCCTCACCGGAGGCCGTGCGCGGCAGCGATGTACGCCTCTGGGCCAGCAAGGTTTCGAGGCGGCTGTCGGGCCACAGATCGATATAGGGCACGGCGCCTTCGGCGTTGTGCCCCTCCGCCCAGCTCCCAGCGTCCGCTGTGAACCGACCGCTCGTAGCGATCACGATTCCGCGCACCAGAGGGGGGCTCCACAGCTCCCCGGCAGTGGCGGTCTCACTGACTGCGGCGGCGTTGACCGACTTGCTGCGCCAGTGCTTGGCCTGGACGATGACCCGCTCGGTCCGCACACCACCTGAGCCGTCGCGAAGGATGTCAGACCCGTCTCGTAGCGTCGAGGGTGAGGGCCGGGAGCGGCAGGACCCCGAAAGCGTGGGGGGCAGGTCATGGGTGAGATCAGCCTCGGCTTCGTTAGCCCGAGCTCGCCCGCGCGGCGACCGTGAGCGTTTCGGGCAGTGCGTCGCGCAAGGTTGCCCAAGCATCCGCTGCGCTGTTTGCCGCGACGACGTGCAGTGACGATCGAGGCTGTCTATGGTCGCCGTGATGGTCGGCCATGGGTTGCTGGGAGGCTCGGAGTGCTGACGGAGGCATTGGCGACGCTCGCCGTATCGGGTGGTACCGCAGTGGTGCAGGCCGCAGGCCAGGACGCATGGGACGGGCTCCGCAGTCAGCTGGCCCGATGGTTCGGCCGCGGCGATGCACAGCGTGAGGACGAAGAGCTGGAGCGGCTCAGTCGGACCGCAGAAGCCCTGCGTACGGCGCCAGGCGAGGAACCGGAGCAGCTGCGCAGCCGTTATGCGGGAATCTGGCAGAACCGTATCGAGGACATGCTGGAGAGCCTGGAGGGCAGGGAGCGCGCCGAGGCCGCCGAGGCCCTGCGGTCCTTGTTGGCCGAGTCCGAGCGGGCCGGCCTCAACGTGTCGGCAGCGGATGGGGGCGTGGCAGCCGCCGGCGACATCAACATGCAGGCCGGCCCCGGCTCCGTCGTCGCGGCAGCGATCCGGGGAAACGTGCAGGTCGGCCCCGTTCCTCCCCCGGAATCTCCGCCCGAAGAACGACCGGGAGGTCCCCGCCCTCAGACGCCGGCTCCGCCCCAGGGCTGAACGGACCGGCAAGGACAAGCCCACACGTCGTCGCCGGTGAACGCACCGCGCCCCCCGGTACGGAGCTTCAAGCAGGCGACCACAGCGTCGTTGCCTTCCACATCGACCACGTCACGCAGGTTACGCCTCGTGCCCCCGTGTCCTGGCCGCTTCAGGTCGGCAACCTGCCCCGACCAGCTCATGCCTTTCAAGATCGCTCAACCAGCCGTGATCTCCATACCCGTCTGGCGGGAGGACAAGCGGCCCCCTCATGCTGGGTCCTGACAGGCATGGGCGGCGTCGGCAAGACACAGCTGGCAGCCCACTACGCGCGGCGTGCCTGGCAGGCCGAAGAGATCGACTTGCTGGTCTGGGTCACCGCAGCCACCCGCGAAGCCGTCATCGACGGTTACTCCGAAGCCGCCGCGGGCATCCGGGAGGCGGGCGCCAGCGACCGCGAAGCCGCTGCGATGGGGTTCCTGGCGTGGCTGGAACCCAAGAGTTCGGCTGCACCGCCGTCCCGCGGCCCCACCGTACAGGGCAGACCAGTCAACCCCAGATGGCTCGTCGTTCTGGACGACGTCGCCGACCCTGCCGACCTGCGGGGCCTGTGGCCCCCGAGCAGCCCATACGGCCGCACCATCGTCACCACCCGCCGTCGTGACGTGAAACAAGCGCGCCCCGACAGCAGAGTGGTAGACGTCGGTCTGTTCACCTCGGATGAGGCGGTCACGTACCTGACGGCGGCACTGGCCGCCCACGACCGCCACGAGCCTGCGGATCAGCTTGCAGGCCTGTCAAGCGAACTCGGGCACTTGCCGCTCGTCCTGTCCCAGGCCGCGGCCTACCTCATTGAGGACGGTCGCAGCTGCGCCGCGTACCGGAGACTGCTGGCCGACCGGACCGTCGCCTTGGCGAAGATCCTGCCGAAGACAGGAGCCCTGCCCGACGACCAGACCGTGTCTGCGGCGGCGGCCTGGTCGCTGTCCATCGACCGGGCGAACCAGATGGACCCGGCAGGTCTGGCTCTCCCCATGCTCCGACTGGCTGCCGTGCTCGACCCCAACGGCATCCCTCAAGTCCTCCTGACCGGGAGGCCGGTCCTCGACCACCTGACGGCACATCGGACACCCCATCCGGATGCGGCGGCCGAAGCCAAGGCGGGTGCATCCAGGATCCGGTTCCGCCGGATGCGCTCCGATCCGGCAGAGGCCGGAACCAAGGTGACCGCGGACGAGGCGGGAGGCTCCCTCAAGGCCCTGCACCGCCTCTGTCTGATCGACTTCGTTGCCGGCAACGGCCACCGGATGGTCCGCGTCCATCAGCTCATCCAGCGCACCGTCCGCGATGCCTGCACCGGCGAAGAACGCGAGCAATCGGCCCGGACGGCCGCCGACGGCCTGATGGCCCTCTGGTCCGGCGGCGATCGCGACACCCTGCCGGTCCAGGCACTGCGGGCCAACGCCGACTCCCTGACCAGCCACTCCGGTGACGCCCTGTGGCAACGCCACCCCCATCCGGTCATCCAGCGCGTTGCCGACAGCCTCCGCAGCTCCGGCCAGCCGACCGCAGCCATCGCCCACTACCGGCGTCTCGCGGACAGTGCCGTGGCGCACTACGGCAAGTACGACCGAGAGGCGTTTCGGGCCCGGCACGCCATCGCTCTGTGCCGGGGCGAGGCCGGAGACGCAGCAGGCGCGGTCACCGAGTTGGACGCACTCCTGAACGAATTCCTCAAGGTGTTGAGTCCAGTCAGCCCTGAGGTCCTCAGAGCTCGGGGAGACCGGGCCCACTGGCGGGGTGAGGCGGGAGATGCCGCGGGCGCCGTAACCGATTTGGAGGTGGTTCTGAACGACCAAGTCCGAACGCTCGGCTGGGACCACCCCGACATGCTCATCTCGTGGGGGCGCCTGGCGCACTGGCGGGGCATCACGGGGGATGCGGCGGGGGCCGCCACCATGTTCGCCGAGGTTTTGGCCAACCAAGTTCAGGTGCTGAGTGCGGACCATGTCGATACCCTTGCCTCCCGAGGAGAGCTCGCCACCTGGTGGGGCGTGGTGGGAGACGCCGCAGGCGCTGCCACCGCGTGGGACGGTTTGCTGGGCGACTACTTGCGCGTTCTGGGACCGGATCATCCAGAGACTCTCAAGGCACGGCGCAACCTTGCACGGTGGCGGGGCGGAGCGGGAGATGTGGCTGGCGCGGTCACCGCGTTCGAGGAGCTCGTCGACGACTGCCGGCAGGTACTGGGCCCGGACAGCCCTGACACCCTGCAGGCTCGGCAGAACCTCGCCCTGTGGAGGGCGGAGAGCGGAGATGTGGCCGGCGCGGTCACCGCGTTCGAGGAGCTCGTCGACGACTGCCGGCGGGTCATGGGGCCGGACAGCCCCGACACTCTGACGGCCCGGCATCACCATGCTCATGTCCAGGGCTTGGCAGGTGATGCGGAGGGCGCCGCGACCGCCTTGGAGGCGCTGCTTGAGGACTATTTGCGTGTGGTGGGGGCTCATCACCCCGGCACGGTCAAGGCTCGGCAGAGTCTCGCGCGGTGGCGGGGATCGAAGTGGGATCCTGCTTTTGCCGCGACCCCGGCCAGCGCCGCACCGTCGTTCCGATCGAGTGCGCGGTTCCCGGGAGATCGCCACTACCTCGCAACCCTAGCGAATGCCGCCTATTGGCGAGGTGTTACGGGTGACGCAGCAGGCGCCGCAAGGGCACTCGACCAGCTTCTGCAGACTCAGATCGAGGAACTGGGCGAAGATCATCCGGACATCCTTGTCACCTGGGGCAACCTCGCCTACTGGCGAGGTGTGGCCGGGGACGCGGTCGGCGCAGCCGTCGACTTCACCGAGCTTCTTGCGGAGAACGTCCGTGTACTGGGTCCGCACCACCCCAACACCGTCAGGGCCAGGGAGAGCCGCGCCTATTGGCTGAGAGTGGCCGACAAGGATCCGGCCGACGTGGCGCGGGGGTTCACTCAGCTGCTGGAGTCATATCTTCGGACCCTGGGACCGGACCACCCTCGCACTCTGGCCACCCGAGGGAATCGGGCCTATTGGCTGGGCATGGCGGGAGACGCCTCTGCTGCGGCCACCGCGTTCGAAGAGCTCCTGCAAGCGCAGCTCCAGGTGCTCGGCCTGGACCACTCCGACATCGAGGCGACCCAACAGCACATCGCCTACTGGCGGGCCCGCGCAGCACTTGACTCTTCGTGAATCGCGGCATGGACGCCGACAGGCAAGAGCTGGCGCAACTCCCGGTCGCGAGTCGGTGCCGGCCGGCCCGGCGCAGGTCAGCCGGTGTTCGGTAGCCGGTCAGCCGGACAAGGGCGCCTCGGAGGGCGGCATAGTTGACATGCGGCGGAGATTGGTCTCCGCCGGTTGGCGATGGGGGGCACCGGCGCGGCTCGGCAGTTTGCAAGGGAGCGCGAACGTTCCGTGACCTCGGCGGACCGAGGTCACGGGGCGTCCTCGGACCGGTCGTCCGGACGGCTTCCGGCTACCGGCTGAGCGACTTGAGCGCCGCCGCGTGGTACGGCTTCAGCTCGTCGAAGCGGTTGCCGATGACCTTCGCCGCCCACTGGCGTCTTGTCTCCTGCGCCTCCTTACGCGCCGCAGGGTGTGGTGTTGTTCTTCAGGGAGTGGGTGGTGTCGTTGAGCTGGTAGGAGCGCAGGTCTGCGATGGTGCCGCCGTCGGCCCCGACGCACACGTGCCGGCCGAAGTAGTTGTCCTTTTGGTAGACCCTCGCGGTGCGGCTGCTGTTGTTGATGACCGAGCTGCCCTTGCCGCGGATGTAGTCCGGCAGGTGCCGGACCGAGCCGTCAGTGGCGCGTTTGACGTAGGGCTGGCCTTCGAAGTGGATCTCGGGGTAGATGCACACAAATCCGCGGGGGCACTGGATCTGGTCTCGGGGGGCGGTGACGGCCGAACCGGCTTTGGCCGGCGCGGGCCGGGCCTGGGCGGGGGTGAGACCGGCCAGCGCCGCCGTCAGGGCCGCGGTCGCACTGACGAGCGCGAGGATCCTGGCAACGTGCATGTACTGACTCCTTCGGTCGGGTTCTGCCGGAGGGCAACAGACGACGCACGGTCGGCCCCAGCCCCTGCGGTCGGAAGCCCCGGGCACGCCCACACATCCACGCCCACCCTGCCAGCGCGACTACCCAAAGCGACAGATTCCTCACACATAGTCCCCAGCCTGACTGGATCGCAGGGAGCGCACCGCGTACCACTGTGCGCCGCGAGTGCCCCAGCCCCGCCGTCTGGTGCTCCCACACTGCGGCGTCGGCCAAGCAGCTCGACAACCCCCGCCCGCGGTCCGTTGCTGGGTCTGCCGGGCGTGGATGAGGGCGTTGAGTCCGGCGGAGCCGCAGAAGGAGAGGTCGGTCAGGTCGATGACGATCTCGCCCGGCCCGCCGGGCTGAGTGATCGCCGTGTGCAGGGCGCTGCGCAGCATCGGGGCGCGGTCGATGTTCATCTCCCCGCCGACGTGCACGACAAGGCCACGTCCGTGCGCGAGGGCGGCCGCTCTGCGGGTTCCGCAGACGGTGCGGGGACGTCGGTCATCCGATGAGCATCGCTCCGAGCGGCCGGGGGAGAGCACTCTGTCCGGGTGGCTTTCACCCCTCGTCCCGCGCGCCAACGCCCGGCCGCACGCAGGCAAGGGGTGCAATGGAGACTGCGGGGGAGCCGCCATCGGACGGGCTGCTCCCGGCCCCCGTGGCGCCGTCGACCGCGGGCAGGCCCGGCTGCCGTCACACGTCGCCGGGGCGCCGCCCCGGGGGAGTTCGGGAAGGTCTACAGCCTGCTGGAGCAGGCCCTGGCCAAGGCAGGCAAGGCGGGCATCGCCACCTTCGTGATGCGCCAGCACGAGTACCTGGTCGCCCTCAAGGCCGAGAACGGCCTCCTCACCCTGCACTGGGCGGATGAGATCCGGAACCCGAAGAAGGAGATCGACACCCTGCCCGGGAAGGCGAAGGCTTCGGACAAGGAGCTGAAGATGGCCGAGCAGCTCATCGGCGCCATGAGCATGATCTGGGACCCCGAAGAGTTCCACGACACGTTCCAGGAAAAGGTCGCCGACCTCATCGAGGCCAAGAAGGCTGGCGAGACCATGGAGAAGGCCGAACCCGCCGCAGAGCCGACAGGCGTCGTCGACCTCATGGAGGCCCTGCGCGCCAGTGTCGAGCGCGCCGGAAGCCCGAAGACCACGGGCGGGAAGGCCACGGTCTCTGGGAAGACCGCGGTCGGGAAGAAGCCGGCGGCAAAGAAGCGGATCCGCTCCGCCCCGAAGGAGGACCTGACCGACCTGTCGAAGGCAGACCTCTACCAGAAGGCGGCCGCCGCCAACGTCCCCGGCCGCTCGAACATGACCCGCGACGACCTGGTGAAGGCGCTGTCCCGAGCATGACCGAGGCAGGTCGCGACCGGCACGATCCGTCCGCCTTCGCGACCGCCCGCGCACGCCTCGCGGCCGACCGCGCCGACACCCTGGCTCGGGCGGCCGCGCTGAGCCGCGACTTCGATGCGATCGTCGCGGCGAACGCCCTGGTCGCGGTCGACGACGAGCACGACCCCGAGGGAGGCAGCACCGCCTTCGAGCGGTCTCACGTGGCCGCCCTGTTGGCGCGGGCGCGCGAACACCTGGAAGAACTGGACCGGGCGCTGGAACGGCTCGAACAGGGACTGTACGGACAGTGCGAAGGCTGCGGCGGGGCGATTCCGCCCGAACGCCTGGAGATCCGTCCCGCCGCGACCACCTGTGTCCGCTGCGCGTCCGATCCGCGGCGGCCGCCACGGCCCGCCTGACGCCGACCGATGTTCCGGTGCACCGACGGATTGCGCCGGGCTCGACAGCGGCGGCGCCCCGGCCGGGAAAGGTCAGCCTGCGTCGGGACGCCGGCCGACCAGCTGCGTGAGCAGGTCGATGATCTGGGCCTGGGTGCGGTCGATCCTCTGGTTGAGGACTTCGAAACGGCCCCCGAGTCCATCCACCTCCCGCTCCAGCCCGGCGAGCTCCCGACGAACCGCCGCCAGACCGGACGCAACGTTCGCGTCGTAGGTCTCCAGCGGCGAGCGGGCCTGGTGGCCGCTCACGGGGTCAGGTCCAGGATCCGGACCGGCCGGCCCTCCCAGCGCTTCGGCACCGTGGTGGCCACGATCGCGCCCTCGGGCCGGTCCGCCGTCGGCTGCGCCGCGTGCTGGCTGTGGGCGGCCGCCCAGGTCTCCTGCTGGGCCACGGCGAGCGCGGCGGGCAGGTCCAGGTCGAGGACGGTGATCCCCGGCAGGGCGGCCAGGTGCTCGGCGGTCCCCGGGCGGGCTCGGTCCGCCGAGCGGGCGGGTGAAGTCCGCAGCGGCCCTGGGATCACCCGTTTGCGGACCCCCCAACGTCACCAGGAACCCCGGCCCGCCGACAGGCCCGCGTCCGTCGGCCGCGGGTCAGGAGTCGTCGTAGTGGTCACGGCTTCCCGACTTGGCCAACCCTCGGCTGATCATGTACCCGAAGGTGAGGATCACGATGAGCACGGCGAACGCCACGTGCACGCCGACCACCGTCACCCTGGACGGAAATCGGCCGCAGCCGCCAAGTGTCGGCCGGGAGGCGTAAGCCAAGCTCGTCGTTGTCGCCGAGTTCCCTGGGGCTCACCGTGGGCGCTCCTGCTCCCTACACGTAATTGGCTGTCTGAGGTGGCCCGACCACTGTGCCTCGCAGCGGCTGTCGCCAAGCCTCTGTGTACGCTGATCATGCTCTTTTCCGATCGCGTTCAAAACAGAAAAATGGGGGGCCGGTGCGCAATCGCCGAGTCGCAATCTCCGCTGCCTTCGTCGCAGCAGGTCTCACTTTCGTCCCGGGCACGGCCTCGGCGACCGAGGGGCCCGTGGTCGGGCCCGTCGCGCCGAGCCCGGCTACGAATCAAACGCCGTCGGCAGGTGCGCGTGCCGACAAGGCCAAGGTCGGCTCGGTGCAGGGTGACTCCGCCGCGGGCAACCCGGATCTCGCGCTGCAGATCGGCGGTTCCACCCGTACTGCGCTCGGACTTGAGATGAAGTCCGAGATCACGAGCGCGGACGTCACGCTCGACGTCGTCGTCGACTGGGGCGACGGCACGACGGACCAGCAGGCCACCAAGGGCACCGGAGACGTGCGCAACAAGCACACCTACTCCGAGGTCGGTGACTACCTGGTCAAGGTGACGGTGACCGACGCCGCCAACGGTGTCCAGGTCGTCAAGGAGCTCACGCACACCACCCTCGGCGCCGAATTCACTCCACACGCCCCGACCCGGCTGCTGGACACCCGTGACGGTACGGGCACGAAGGCGGGCAAGGTCGCCGGTCGCGGCACCACCCGCGTGAAGGTGGCCGGCGTCGCCGATATCCCTGCTGACGTCGCGATGGTCGCCCTCAACGTGACCGTCACCAGCACCACCGCCGGCGGTCACGTCACGGTGTGGGACGGCGACGACACCGGGGTCCCCCAGACGTCGAACCTCAACTACGACGCCGGTCAGTCCGTCCCCAACATGGTCATTGTCCCGGTCGGCGCCGACGGCGCGGTGGACCTGTTCAACGGCGGCTGGAGCTCCGTCGACCTGATCGCCGACGTCACCGGCTACTTCACCCACTCGCCCGCCAGCGGCTACACCACGATGGACCCGACCCGTTTCGTCGACACCCGGGAGGGCCTCGGTACCACCCGGGGCCAGCTCGCCGGGCGCAAGCCGTTCTCCACCCGGATCAGCGGCATCAAGGGCATCCCCCAGGGCGTCACCGCCGTAGCGCTGAACGTGACCATCACCAACCCCAGGGAAGCGGGACACCTGTCCGTCTTTCCCAGCGGCGGCCCGGTTCCGACCGCGTCAAGCCTGAACTTCACCGCTGGCCAGACGGTTGCCAACTCGGTGATCGTGCCCGTCGGCGCCGACGGCACCATCAGCTTTTTCAACGGCTCCTGGGCCCCGGCCGACGTGGTGGTCGATGTCGTCGGCTACTACAGCAAGGACAGCAAGGCCGCCTACTGCCTGCTCGGGTGGGACCGGATCATCGACACCCGTCAGAGCCGGTGGCGCGACGGCAAGCTTCCGGCCCAGGGCTACTTCTCGAAGGCGTTCGAGCGCGCGGGCGTCGAGGCGTACGTCATGAACGCCACCGTGACCAACACACCGGAGGCCGGGTTCCTGTCCGTGGCCCCGAGCCCGTTCCCGCCACAGAACGGCGGCGCACCGCTACCGCCGCGCCCCGGATCCTCCACCCTGAACTGGGGGGCGGGTCAGACCACCTCGAACCTCGCACAGGCCAGCGACGGTGACCACGGCGTCATCAACTTCTGGAACCAGGGTTGGAAGGACGTCGACCTGATCGTCGATGTCTTTGGCGTCTACGAGACGAACTGATCCACCGGGGTCCGGGCGGGCAGGTGTGTTGTCCGGGGCCTGCCTGCCCGCCCCGCGCCCGGGTTGCCCACACCGGTGGTGCGCTGTGGGCCATGGCCACCCGTCGCCCTGCCTGTACCAGTTGTGATCCAGCGCCGCCCGGCGGACGATATGCCGGCGGGTGGGGACCTGTCCGGGGCGTCGGACTGCGACGTCGACATCCGACACCACCCCCACACCGGCGAACGGGACGTCCGATGATCGACCGAGGCCCGCTGGACCATGCGCTGGAAGACCTCCTTGACCCCCTTCGGCATCACCTTCGACGGCCGACTCTCCGCAGCACGTCAGTAACCCCAACCACCCTCGACACACCGTCCGATTGACAGACCCCCTCCGCAACGATTGCTCCGGTCAGCCATTCGCGGGTGCCACTCCGGATCACTGCCCAGTCGTTGTACGCGTGGACCGTGTCGACCAGCGGCTGAAGCGACTGGGCCAGGTCCGGGGCCACCAGCAGGGCGGTCTCCCGTTCGGAGCCGATGTAGTCCTTCGCGATGCTCACCCGCCAGCTGTTCCCCGCCCCGCTGACGCCGAGCTGCTCAAGGGCGGTCGTTCGGAACGGTGAGGCCTTCGGTCAGCGGCACCCACGACGCGCGGGTGTCCGCACTCACCGCCACCGGCTCCGAGGCCGCAGCCGGGGCCGGAGCCGGATCGGGAGCAGCGGGGGCTGCGGTGGCGGCCTGCGGGGCGGTGGCCTGCCCCGCCCGCGGCCCAGCAGCAGGCGCAGCGGCGGCGGGCCCGGTGCTCGGGGCGGCCGGCGCCGCGGGAGCGGGCCCGGCCGGGCCCGGGCCCGGGGCGGGAGCGAGGGCGAGGGCGAGGGTTTTGGCGGCGGCCTGGTCGACCCGGGGCCGACGCCGTGGGCGTCGGCGAGGATCCCGGGCGACGCCAATCCCGGCTTCTCACATGCTGAGGAGCACAATCAGGGGAGTATCGATCTTGGCGCACTTCAAAGGCACTAACCGAGCCGTCTTAGACCGTGTCCTATGTGGTGAGGCGGACGAGTCGCTTGTAGCAGCAGCTGGCCGCGGCGAGACCGAGCCAGGTAGTTGCGGGGATGGCGTTCGTAGCGGTGGTTGAGTCTGCGGTAGCCGGTCAGCCAGGACATGGTCCGTTCGATCACCCACCGGCGGCGCCCGAGCCGTTCTGATGACTCGATGCCTTTGCGCGCGATACGGACGCCGATCCGCTTCCCACGTAGCCATCTCCGCAGTTCAGGTATGTCGTATGCCTTGTCGGCATGGAGGCGCTGGGGCTTGAAGTGGCGGCCGCGGTGGGGGTCGTGTCTCGTTTGGTGACCGAGCACCATGGGCTTCAGTGCCTGGCTGTCATGAGTGTTGGCGGCCGAGACGCCGACGACCAGGGGCAGTCCGGCCGCGTCCGACAGGACGTGCATTTTGGAGCCCGGCTTGCCCCGGTCCACGGGACTCGGGCCTGTGAGTTCGCCCCTTTTTTGGCCCGTACGTGGGCGGAGTCGAGGACGGCGCGGGACAGGTCGAGCAGGCCGGCGTCGTCGAGCCGGTGCAGGATCTCCTCGTGCAGCCGGCCCCAGACTCCGGCCCGTGACCAGATCAGGAAGCGGCGGTGGGCTGTCGACTTCGATATTCCGAAACACGGCGGTAGTGCCCGCCAGGCACAGCCGCTGACCAGGACGTAGATGATCGCCGCGAACAGCGTCTCATCAGGCGTGTCCTGGGTTCCGCCGCCCTGCGGCCGCACCCTTGACGGCGGGATCAGCGGCTTCGCGATCTCCCACAGCCCGTCCGGAACAATCCAACTCCACGTACCCCGCCCCATACCGAAGCCAACGACGCCTCACCACATAGGACACGGTCTTAACCGCTCTGTTCTGGTGAACTGAAACAACCAGCCTGGCCCTGCTGGCCAGGGCCAGAGCACTATCACCGCTGATAGCGGCCTGGCTCTACCCGCAGGGCCGGACCTGGGAGACCAGGGATCACGACCGACCGTCGACCGCTCTCGCTGCCCGCCTTCTCCAAGCCCGCTTCCGACGCTCCCATACCCGCCCAGGCGGGTGGGCGGTAGCTGGTGCCGGTCGAGCAGGGCGCCGACTTCCGCCAGCCGCCCGGCGAGACCGAGCCCGTACCCGCCCCGGCCCGACGTCCGCTCGCCCCCGGCGGCCTCACCTTCTCAGACCCGGACCGCCACATCTGATTCCCAATCGTCGTTGTCAAGCAGTCGGAGTGTGGTGCGGGAGTGCGAGCTCGCGGTCAGGGACGTGCGTGATGGTGATCCTCGGTGCCAACGCTGAGAGCGGCTCGGGCCGCCGCCAGACGCTCCCTGGACTCGGCTACCCACTTTGCGCCCATGTCGAGCGGCACCGAGACGACGATCTGGGTACTGGGCCCGTCATGGACTTCGACCACGTAGGGGTCTTCCGCAATGAATCGGAGGTAGGCGGTGCGACCCGATCGGGGCCAGTCCGCCGTGAATGGGTCGTCGAGGTCGGCCTCGTGCTCGGCCTCTTCGATGGCGTCCAGAAGCCGGTCCCAGTCTTTGAGGTCCTCGGAGTCGAAGCCGAGATAGACCGTCCCATTCACGAAGCCGCTGGTCACGACGGCCTCCGCGTCGTAGTACCGGACGCCCAGGCTTTCGAGGGTGGGCTCGGTCAAGCGCAGACGAACGCTGATGCTCTGGGTGAGGTCGGCTAGCCGGATCAACTCGATTGCATCGGGCTGTGTGTTCGTGTCCATGGCCGGGAACCTACGGCAGGCGCTCGGGCACGACTCCGAGGGGTGCGCCTTCAACGTCTACGGGCGAGCACCGTGATCGTCTTGCGGCGGCTGGTTCCGGTTGCGGTGGCTGGGCTGTCCAGTGGGGGTCTGTCAATCGAACGGTGTATCGAGGGTGGTTGAGGTTACTGACGGGCTGCGGAGAGCTGGCCGTCGAGGGTGATGTCGAAGGCGTTCAGCGCGGTCTTCCAGCGCATGGTCCAGCGGGCCTGTCCCTTGCCGGTGGGGTCGAGCGACGTGATCGCCATATAGACGCACTTCAGGGCAGCGGTCTCGTTCGGGAAGTGCCCGCGGGCCTTGACCGCTCGCCGGATGCGGGCGTTCACGGACTCGATCGCATTGGTCGTGCAGACGATGCGGCGGATCTCGGTGTCGAACCGCAAGAACGGGGGTGAACTCCTCCCACGCGTTCTCCCAGAGCCTGACGATCGCCGGATACTTCCGGCCCCAGACGTCTGCGAACTCGGCGAACCGCTCGAGTGCGGCCTCTTCTGTCGGCGCGGTGTAGATGGGCTTGAGCAGCCTGGCGATCTTGTCCCAGTCCTGGCGGGCGGCATAGCGGAAGGAGTTCCGCAGCAAGTGGACCACGCAGGTCTGCACGATCGTCCGCGGCCAGACCGTCTCGACCGCATCGGGCAGGCCTTTCAGACCGTCACAGACCAGCATGAGGACGTCGTTCACGCCGCGGTTCTTGATCTCGGTGAGGATGTGCATCCAGTGCTTGGCGCCCTCGCCGCCGTCGCCGGCCCACAGCCCGAGGATGTCCCTGCGGCCTTCGGTGGTGACGGCCAGGGCCACGTAGATCGGCCGGTTGGCGACCGCGCCGTCGCGGATCTTCACGTGGATCGCGTCGGTGAAGACCACCGGATAGACGGCGTCGAGCGGCCGGTTCTGCCACTCGGCCATACCGTCCAGAACCTTGTCGGTGATCGTTGAGATCGTCTGGCGGGAGACCTCGGCGCCATAGACCTCGGCCAGGTGGGCCTGGACCTCGCCGGTCGTCAGGCCCTTCGCGGACAGCGAGATGACCATCTCGTCCACACCGGTCAGGCGCTTCTGCCGCTTCTTGACGATCCTCGGCTCGAAGGATCCGTCCCGGTCGCGGGGAACTGATATCTCGACCGGGCCGACGTCGGTCAGCACGGTCTTCGCGCGGGTTCCGTTGCGGGAGTTGCCGCCGTTCTTCCCGGCCGGGTCGTGCTTGTCATAGCCGAGATGGTCGGCGATCTCGCCCTCCAGGGCGGACTCAGCAGCCGCTTCGTCAGCTGCTGGAGCAGCCCGCCCTCGCCCCTCAACTGCAGGCCCTCGGCCTGAGCCCGGGACACCAGCTCATCGATCAGCCGGTCATCCACCGCCTTCGACGGCTGCGGCTCAGACGGCTCGACGATCTCGGCCTCGGTTACGTTCTCGCTGCTCATCGGTGCATCTTCCTTGATCGGGAGTTACACCGAACGATTTACAGTCCCACTGGAGCATCTCGCCCACTGCCTCCGACTCCCGGCCTGGCCCGCCGGAGTTTGTGCCCGGCGACGCCGCGGTCAGGCGTTCACCGGCTGGCCTGCCAGGTGCGGGCGGCAGCGAGCATGTCGAGGGTCCAGGGCTCGGCGTCACTGTCGGTGATCTGTTCCCACACGCTGACGGTGGCGTCGGCGAAGGCCGCGACGGCGGCCGGCGGGGCGGTGGCGTAGGCCGGGATGCGGGCGGCCCACTGGTGGGCCTGCTCGGTGCTGTGGCCGGAGCGGACGAGCCATACCGCCCACAAGGCGGCGTCGATCCAGGCTGCACCGCGGGATACCCACGCCCAGTCCACGACGCGTACGCCGTCGCCGGTGATCAGGATGTTCGTGGGAAACCAGTCCGTGTGCAGCAGCGCGTGGCCGTCGAACAGAGCCGGGTCGGGGGTGTGCTCACGCATGCGGTCCGGCATGGTCCGCACGGTCACCCCGTCGGGGACCGTGAGCTGCGACAGTCGGGCGAGGCTGTCGGCGACGTGCGGGAGGTCCGGGGAACCGGGGGTGTAGTCGGCATGGCGGCCGTCGGCGTCTTCGAAGGCCAGCAGGTCCCAGCCGTGGCCTTCGGCCCGCCACAGCAGCGCGGGGGCGATCCCGGCCACGTACGGGTTGATGGCGGCTTCGCGCGCCTGCGTCCAGATCCGCGGATGCCCGGTCCGCAGACCCTTGACGAACAGGGTGGTGTCGGCGGTGCGGACGTGGGCGGCGATCTCGGAGTTCAGGCCGCTTCCGGCGGTCTCGTACTTGAGGACGGGGCCGGTGCGTTCGGTGATGAGGGCGAGGGCTTCGGCGGGGAGTTCGGTCATGCGGTGGGTGGGCATGTAGGTCAGGCTTCCAGACGGGCGGGGCCCCCGGCGCTGGTTCGTGCCCGCGGCCGGTGGAGCCCGGGCGGGCAGCGTTCCACCGCTGCGTTCTTAACGTGCCGCGTGCTGGCCGTGCTGCGGCGAGCAGCCGCTGCGCGGTGCGGTCGCTGGCTTGGTAACTATGGCGCCCGCTCCAGGGCTGCGGTGCCGCCGTCGCCGTGGGACTCGGCATCGGCATAACGGTGTTCCTCAAGCGTCAATGGCGTTCGAGCTGGAAAACGCGACACCTCAACGTGTGACCCACGAGTCCCGAGGCCGAACCTCGCCCCCACCGGGCGGCCGGGGCGAGGTCGTGCATCGGTGTCAGTCGAGCAGCGCCACGCACTCCCTGAGCAGGGGTTCCAGGCGCAGCAGGTGGTTCTCCTGCCGATCAAGGACCTGGAGGGCGTCGAGGCAGGTGACGACCCAGCGGGCCTCGTCCTCGTCCTCGATCCGGAGCGCTACGGCGGCCACCGCGCTCTCCAGGTCGAACGGGGTCTCTTTGAACTCCTCGTCGAGGGCCCGGTAGCCGGTCGCGAGCAAAGGGTCCGCGAACGCCCCGGTCGCCTCGACGAAGGATCGGGCGGCGACCCGGTCCCCACGCAGGCCGGCCAGGCGATGCAGGGCCGCGTCCGGGTCGCTGAGTTCGCCGTGGAGGTGGTGCGCCCTATCGACCAGGATCGGCCAGCCTCCTGTGAGCTCGTGGAGTCGGTCCAGGCGGTCCTCCGTGTGGAACTTCTCCACGCGCTGGGCCCAGCCGCGCAGGCTGCCGCGGTCGTGCCGGCGCAAAACGACGGGAGCGGCCGAGGTGGGTTCGGTGCCCGTCAGTAGGGGGCGCCACAGTCCGAGCTGGTTGGGGTCGGTCACGACAACCACGGCGCGTGTCACGCCGGATGTGGTGGGCAGCATTGTCTCGGCCTGGTCGACCGCCTGCCGGGGAGCCTCGGGGCGGGCGTCCGGGTAGCGGGCGAAGTCGCTGATGACGACCCGTCGCTCCCGGGGGCGGCCGCCCGTCAGCTCCTGCTTGTAGGCACTGGGCTTGCCGACGGGCGGCAGGGTCCAGTCGGGGATACGCCCGGCGAACGTACGGAGGGTGTCGCCAACGTCCCTGACACCGGTCGCGGTGGTGCCGAGGACCACCCTCGTCTGGTTCGACCTCCCGCCCAGGAGGTAGTCGAGCTGGGTGATGGTGAGCGGCGCCGACCGGCCGTCGGGCAGGTCTGTCGGCGGGGTTTTTGCCTGTGGGCGCCCCGGTTGGTGAAGTTGCTGTCAGAGGGGCAGCGCAGGCCGATAGCATCCAACCGATGGCGGGGTGCCGCAGCCTGAGCAGGCGCGGCAGAAGTTGGGGAGTGGGCGCATGGGCAATGTCTGGACGAGGCTGACTCAGGAAGCCGGGCCCTGACGCTCTGAGGGAGCACTACCGGACGCAGGGGCACAAGGAGGCGGTCACGTACGCGGCCCTCGCCGCTGCGGCGACGGGGGTGGCGTACGGGGTGAACCGGTACCGCAAGTACGCCCAGGACAAGAAGATGGATCGCCGGATCGCCGAATCGGAAGCCTCAGGAGCCAGGCCGAGGTCGACCGGGGGCACTCGACCGTGTAGAAGGTGAGCCTCCGAGAAGGCCTGTCGAGCGACGGGCCCGTCCCTGCGCGTCGCTAGGGCGGGTGGAGGTCAGGTCGTCCGTAGCGCGAGGGTCTCGTCGTGAGCGGCGGCCACAGGGACGACGCAGGGCGGAGCCGGGGTGCAGTGTTCTAGCCCGGCCTCGAGGCGGTCCGGTCCCGTCGATTTCGCGGTTGCGGGGGCTGGTTGCCGATGGCCCGACGGGAGCCGAGGGAGCCTGGTTGCGGCGCGCTGGAAGGCCCGGGTGGTCGAGCAGCGCCGCTCATCTCGCCCGCACCTGCGCCCCTGGCTTCATCGAACGCTCTTGGTGGCTCCGGCGGTGGGACTGTTCCGCCCGACCGCCGGGGCTGCGGCCTCCCTTGTGAGCAGAGAGTCCAGGCGCGGCATGGCCGCTGAGCCGGAATCCGCACAGCTGGCATTCGGCGAACATCGCCGCGGCCGCCCCGGTGCGGGGTGGCCGCGGCGCCGTGCAGGTGGCTCGGCCGGGCGGTTCAGCTGTGGTGGTTAAGGGCAGGCCTCACCGAACTTGACCACGCCTACGGAGATCTTTTCGGTGACGGGGACGGCCTTGTTCTTCGGGTCCTGCTCGCAGATCTTCCAGTTGGTCAGGAGCAGTACCGTGCGGCCCTGGCCGCTGACGTCGTGGAACGAGGTGGCCTTGTAACCGTCAGCGAAGCCTGCCGTCTTGAGGGCTTCCACGAGCAGGTCACCGGACTTACCGGTCATGTCAGGGACTTGCGCCGTCTGCGGCGCTGTTTCCTGCGTCGGCGAGGGCGACGGCTCGGGGGCCTTGACCGCCACGGGCGGAGGTGCGGTGACCGTGACGGTTGCGGTAACAGTGACGGTGACGGTGGGAGTGGGCTTGGCCTCGGCCGACTTGGCCTCGGAGGGTGACACAGCAGCAGCGACCACCGCGGCTATCAGGAAGAAGGCAACCATGCCTCCGCACCCGAGGACGGTCTTCTGCTTGGCGTTGAGCTGCCCATCGACCTTGCCGGGGCCGGCCTCCGGCCGCGGAGCAAAGGGAGGGTGGGCTCCCGGTGCTGTGGGGGCGGGAGCAGCGTCGAGCTGCTGCGGGTAGCCGGGCGCAGGGGTGGGCACAGTCATGGATTGCTCCAGTGGCAAGCGAGAGGTGGCCCCAACTTGGTGCGGTGAAGTGGGGTTCTCACACTGACGCCGGGAGCTGGCGGCGCTCAACATACACGTTGAAAGCCGAACAACACCAGAGCCCACGATCAAGGCCCTGCAGCGGCGTAAAGGGCCGCTGACCTGCGTTCGCGTGCCTTCGCCTCCCCGGACGACTGCCTCTGCCGACCCGTAGGACGATGCCGGACCCATCCTGCCCGCCCGGCGCGTCGGCGCCTGCCACGCCGGGTCTTCGGGGAGAGACTGCTTGGCGTCCGGGACGAGCAGATGCAGCGCCCCGGCGCATCCGCAAGGCGATTGTGCCGTCCGGTACTTGTGGGCCTCGTTGCTGGACTCCGCCACGCATGGAGCCGGGGAGCAGTGGACTACACCTCGACACTTCACCGGACGCCCAGCGGCGAGGGCCATGCCGTCGAACAGTGACCCGACGCAGTGCGCCCCCGCCCCGATGGAGTCAGTCCCAGCAGCAGAAATAGCGCAGGTTCGGAATACCGTCTCTCCACCAGTGCTGGTCGAGGAGGGACCCGAGGGCGAGCACACCATGCGCTCCTGGACGCGGGAGCGCGGCGAGGTGGAAGGGCCCTGACGCCTGTCGAGGGCTTCCCTGCCGCGCCGGAAGGTGGCTGGCGGCTCGGCGGCCGGGGCTGCCGTTGCCGGTGGGGGGTGATGGGGCGCAGGGTGGGAAGACGCCCAGGTGGACCCGCGGTGAAGGGTGGTGCGGGCGATGGCCAGACCGGTGTGGACGGGGTCTTGGGGTTCGGGCTCGTCAGCCTGCCCATCGGCCTCTACACGGCCACCGACAGCCACACGATCCGCTTCCACCAGCTACAACGCGGGACGGCGGACCGAATCCGCAACCGGCGCGTGAACGAACGCACCGGCGACGAGGTGGACCTCGCGGACATCGTGAAGGGCTACGACACCGGCGGCGAGTACGTGATCGTCGAGCCGCAGGAGCTCGACGAGATCGCTCCCGGCCGGTCCCGTTCTATCGACGTCGTCGGCTTCGTCGACCTGGACACCGTCGACCCGGTCTTCTTCGACAAGACGTACTTCCTCGGACCCCGGGGAGCCCAGTACGGGAAGGTCTATGCCCTCCTGGAGCGCGCCCTGGCCGAGTCGAACAAGGCCGGCATCGCCACGTTCGTGATGCGCGGGCGCGAGTACCTGGTCGCCCCTTGAAGGCGGAGGAGGCGGAGGGCCTGCTCACGCTCCACACGCTGCACTGGGCCGACGAGCTGCGCGATCCGCACGCCGAGGTGCCCGACCTGCCGGGGAAGGTCGAGGCGACGGCGGCTGAGGTGAAGATGGCCATGCAGCTGATCGACGCCCTGGCCATGGAGTGGGACCCGGAGTCGTTCCACGACTCCTTCCGCCAGAAGGTCGAGGCCCTGGTGAAGGCGAAGGCTGCCGGGGAGACCGTGGAGAAGGCCGAACCGGCGGCGGAGCCCACCGGCGCCGTCGACCTCATGGAGGTCCTGCGCGCCAGCGTCGAGCGGGCCAGGAGTCCCAAGGACACCGGCGAGAAGGCCGCCTCCCCCGGCGCCCGGGCGGCCGGCGGCAAGAAGGCGCCGACCGCGAAGAAGCGGGCGCGCTCCGGGCCGGCGGCCAAGGGCCGGGAGCTGATGGCGCTGACGAAGGCGGAGCTGTACGAGAAGGCGGCCGCGGCCGGCATCCCGGGCCGCTCGTCCATGAACCACGACCAGCTCGCCGACGCTCTCGCCCAAACCGGCCGCGACCGGCGCAAGGCCTGACCGCCGCGTGGTGGGAGGTCTGACGGGCACAGCCGTGGTCAGGCCACCGTGACGCGCAGGACGTACGGCTCGCCCGTGCTGATCGCCTGCGCCTGTTCCCGGAGGTCCGCGTCCGTGAAGCCGAGCAGCGCCTCGTCGGCGGCGCGGCGCAGCAGCGGGAGGATCTCGGTGACGGGCCGGCCTCGGTGCGCTGCGGCGAGCTGGGCGAAGGCCCGCTGGTAGGGGGCTCCGTACGTGCTCGCGCTGTCGGCCAGCAGGTGGTCAAGGTGCTGTCGCTCGATGCTGATCTCGCCCATGGCCCGCTCCTTCGGTCCTCCGGGGCCCCGTCCGGTCCGGGGCCTCGCCGTCGACGCTACGAGGCCGGTCTGACATCGCCCCCTACCCGGCAAGGGGCGCGTCCCGGCTGATGAGGTCCTGGAGCTGCTCGCGGACGGGTGGCGGCATCAGCCCGTCGGTGGCGAGGAGGTGCCACTGGCAGCCGGGAATGCGCTGGTCGAGCCGGTGGAACTCCCCGTGCTGGTAGAGCAGCACCAGGGTGTCGAGGGCGTGCTGGGCGGGTGGCCGGTCGCGCTCCTTCAGGGTGCTGAGCACGGCCAGGCCGGCCATCGCGTAGCGGCCGTTCATCCACTCCAGGGCCGCCTCGCCCAGCTGCCCGGCGGCGAGTTCCTCCTCGACCCGGTCGCACAGGTCCAGGGCCCACTGCCGTACGCCGGCGGCGGTCTTCCAGGTCCGCGCCAGGTCCTGGAGCGGAGCGGTGGCGGCCAGGTCGCGCAGATGGTCGCGGGCATCGCGCACGGGGCCGAGAGCCAGATGGTTGTCCTCGGTGAGGACCGCGTCGGCGAACTCGGGAACGTCGTTACGGGTGGTCTCGACCAGGGACGCGATCGGGTTGGCCGTCGCGGTGGGGTTCATCGCGCGCAGCAGGTCGCCGATGTCCTCCAGGGACATCGTCCCGTTGATGGTGGCGGCGGCCGCGGCCAGTGCGGCGTCCTTGGGTGTGGCGGTCGGCGTGCCGGGGTTCTTGTCGAGGGCCGTGAGCTCGGGCGGGGGCCAGGCGTGTCCGGCGGCGCGGGCGAGGCGGGCGATGCCTTCGTCGATGCGCCGGGCCCGGGCGGGGACCAGGGTCACGGTCAGGCGGGCGTCGGCGATGTGGTCGGCGAGGTCGTCGAGCCGTTGGTCCGGGTCGGTGTCCGGGTCGTCGTCGCCGGGGACGGTGAGGGTGTCCACCGCGGCGGTGAAGGCGGCCCGTACCGTCTGCTCGGGTACGGGGAGCTCTCCGTCGAACAGGAGCAGTGCCACGTCGGTCGGGCGCTTGCCGCGGCCGGCGTGACGGGCGAGGCCGAGGACGAGGTCGAAGCTATCGGGCGCCGGGGTGTAGGTGCTGCCCTTGCCGCGGCCCAGGCCTCCGCTGGGGACATTGCCGGGCAGCAGGCGGCGGCTCCTCCAGACCTCCAGCATCTTCGCGGTCACGGTGAAGCCGTGGCGGTGCGCGTGGTCGAGCAGCAGCTGATCGGCCGCGCTCGGGGTGTCAGTGGACATGCCAGGGAAGGTACCGACGCCTCTCCGGGCTATGACCGAGCTTTCACCCTCATCCGGTGACTCCCCGCGGAATTGAAGCCAAAGGGCTACCCCATGACGTATCGGTGGCGCCCCTTTAGAGCCCCCCTACCTCAGCCGGGTCGCCTCGGAGCTCGTCCGCTCAAATGGCGTGGAGCTGAAGGGGGTTGCGTGGCTAACCCCCCGAACCCGCACTGTGCCGCCCGGGACGCGACGTCAGTGCGCGGCTCTTCATGCTCCGCCCGTCATCACACAGAGACAAGGACACCACCATGCTCACCGACGTGCTCACCGGCTGGACCGCGGAGACCCTGGGCGGCCTCACGCTGCTGGCCGGGGCCACAGCCTGGGGCTGGATCCGCCGGCGCCGGAACCAGGCCGGCCCCGGCGCGGCCCCGGCCATCGGGGCCGGCGAGGCCGTGCGGCCGGTTCGCATCTACACCCTGCTCGGAGCCCGGGCCGCCGACGGCCAGCCTGTGCACCTGCCCAGCAGCCGCCCCGCCGGCATCCGGGTCACCTGGACCGGCCCCGCAGGAAAGACGGAGCAGTTCGAGTTGACCGACGCCATGCTGCCGGACGGCACCTACACGGCGGAGCGCGTATCGGCGTACCTGGAGCCCGGCACCCTGTGACTGGTCTTCATTGAAACGAGTCCTCACAGGCCGGAAGGAAGTCCCGTGGAACTCACGTCATCGAGCGGTCCGCCAACGCCTTCCAGCAGGGTCTGACCGAGCGCCAGATCCTGGCGGTCGCCCGGCGCGCCTTCGGCCCGGGCGCCGAAGTACGTGCCGCGAGGGAGCTGGGCGGCGGCATGTACAACACCACCTACCGCATCGCCCTCGCCGAACGCGGGGAGCCGGTCGTCCTGCGGGTGGCCCCGAAGCGGGCCAGTTCCGCTCCGAACGGGAGCTGATGCGCGCGGAGTACGCGTCGGTGCCGTGGCTCGCCCCGATCGCCGAACTGATGCCGCGGGTCCTGGCAGTCGACTTCACCCAGGCTGTCATCGGCCGGGACTGGATGATCCAGTCCTTCCTGCCCGGCACCCCGGCGCCGGACAAGGGACGGAATCAACGCCGTGGGGGGACCTGCGGTCCCAGGCTCCCGCCCAGGAGCGACGGTACCAGCGTGATCATGATCCGGGCGAGCGGTCTGCCTGAATGCTGCGCACTTGCCGGCTGCGCCATGGTGGGGCCGTGATGGCCGGTCAGCCAACAACGTCAGGCTTGTGACCTGGGCGTTTGCCGACGGGCGGTGGGGACGCCCGTCGGGGCGGACCTGCGGGGGGCGGTGGCTGCCCGGCCCACGCCATACACGCTCCAGCCGACGAACCCGGTCGTGAAGGCGCTCCAGCCCTCCCGGTCCCCAACCCCGGCCCGTGCAGGTAGCCGTACTTAAAGTCACGGACCCCAGGAACCTCTGGAGCCTCGCCACACGTCGTACCGGGCATGATCGTCATACCTGATGCCCGCACGGCCGAGCTCTACGCGCAGCGGTCCCGGACCGACGCCCGCACCGATCCGGCAGAGGCCGAGCCGCTCGTGCTCGAGCCTGCTCGCCGGCTGGGCGCGGTACCCGATCGTCGCGATGGACGAGCGGTACGAGGAGATGGACGACGAGGATGACGATGACGGATCGATCTTCCGCTGAGCGGGCGGACGCACTGGTCGACGCCTGGGACGAGATGAGGGAGTACGTCGACCACGAACCGCAGACGTACGAGCGGCTCGTCGTCGAGTGCGCCCGTGAACTGGCCGCCGATCCGCGCGGGCCGCTCGCCTACAGCTGGACGCTGGGTCTGGTGCTCGCGCTTCCGTACCTGGCTACAAGGAAACCGGAGGACGGTGACGTCGAGGCGGTGTTCGGCGCGGCGCAGGCCGTCGACCGGGCGCTGCGGGACGCGCCCTGCACGCACCAGGACCACCCCTTTCAGGGCAACTTGGAGGCGGAGCTCGGGAACATGGCGGACGTCCTGCGGGAGCTCGCCGACGACGAGCGGCCCTGGACGGACCTCAGACCGCGCGACGCATGGCTGTGCCCGCGCAACGTCGCCGGGCACGCGCGCGTGGTGATGGAGTCGCTGCGCCCCGGCTCGGCCGGCGACGTACCGCCGTTCCTGCCGTTCGAGGACCGGTACCAACTGGAGGGGCTCACCGCGATCATGGAGGGCTACCCACTTGCCAGGACTTTCGACGTGGCCTGGGACCTCTCCTTCGCGGCCTCCGCGCTGCAGGAGGCGGCGGACGACGAGCTGGCCGGCCGGGTCTTCGTGGCCACCGCCGTCGCGTGGTACATCGAGGCCGAGGCGGACGACGCCGACGCGCAGGAGCTCGTCGACGAGCTGGCGGACGCCTTCGAGCGCGCGATCGGCCCCCTCGACGACGGGCACTGCCCCCATGGCGCGCACCCGGACCTTCCGAGCGACACCACCGAGACCCTGTGGGTGGGCATGCACCTGGCGAGCGCCCGCGGCCGCGCGGTGTACGAGAAGTGGCCCGAGCCCTGGGCCCCACCCCTCGACACCGCCCTGTGTCCGGCGTTCGTCGCGGCCACGGCCCGAGACTCCCTGACACGGCTGAGGAACGACTGACGTACGAACAACTGGTCCGCTCCTGGAGCGAGACCGGACAGGACCACTACGGTCCCGACGACGTCCAGGACCAGGTCGTCCTGGAGTGCGCACGGGCACTGGCGGACGATCCCGGCGGGGAGCTCGCGTATCAGCGGGTGTTCGGGTTTGTCCTGATGCTGCCGTACACCGAACTGGCCGGCGGGGACGTGCCGCTCGTGGTGGCCGATGCGGCGCGGGCCGTGCGCCGGGAACGCGTGGGGCAGGGCTGCGGTCATGAGGGGCACCCGTTCGACGAGCAGTGGGAGGACCTCGTCGACACGCTCCCGGACGTGCTGCTGATGCTGGCCGACGACAGTACGGAGTGGTGGGAGAACCACTCGCGGGAGCAGTGGCTCTGCCCGCGTGTCACCGGGTTCGCGGCCATGGTCCTGGAGGCGGACCGCGCGTTCGCTGTTCACCGGGATCGAACACCGGCGTTGGTCGTGGAATGGCCGACTCCCCGCCCCCTTGTGTATGAATTCCTACGGGTGTAGCTTTTCGTACACTCAACTTTCGTGGAGGATTCCTGACCATGCGGATCACCTTCGACCTGCCCGGCGTCTCCGGCGGGTCTCAGACCGTCGACCTTCCCGAGGACGTCGCCCTCGCCCTGTACGACGGCCTCACGAACAGCCGTGCCGTCATCGACCCCAAGGCCGAGGACTTCGACGAGCTCATCGCCTCTACTAGCCTGCTCAGTCGGCTCATCGCCCACCTGACGCTGTCCCGCGAGCGCCACATCGCCGCGGCTGACGCCACCAGCCCGAACGCCAACCGCCGGGCCATCGGCATCGCCGCCGCGATGCAGCCCTCGCAGCTCGGTGTCGTGCTGGAACGCAACGGCCGGCCCCGCAACCGCAGGACCTGACCAGCAGACTCCAGCCCAGTTCCCCGAAGTCCTCACAGCCCGGAAGGAAGTCCCGTGGAACTCCACGTCATCGAGCGGTCCGCCAACGCCTTTCAGCAGGGCCTGACCGAACGCCAGATCCTGGCCGTCGCCCGGCGCGCCTTCGGGCCCGGCACCGACGTCCGTTCCGCGACGGAGCTGGGCGGCGGCATGTACAACACCACCTACCGCATCGACCTGGCCGGCCGCGAGGAGCCGGTCGTCCTGCGGGTGGCACCCGAACCGGACAGGCAGTTCCACTCCGAGCAGGAGCTGATGCGCGCGGAGTACGCGTCGGTGCCGTGGCTCGCCCCGATCGCCGACCTCATGCCGCGGGTCCTGGCGGCCGACTTCACCCAGGCCGTCATCGGCCGGGACTGGATGATCCAGTCCTTCCTGCCCGGCACCCCGGCGCCGGAACTCCTCGGGTCCTACCCGAAGGAGACGCACGGGGCGTTCTTCCGGCAGCTGGGAGAGATCACGGCTGCCGTGCACGCCGTCGACGGACCGTGGTTCGGCCCGGTCACGGGCCCCGGGCACGCGCGTTGGAGCGAGGCCGTCGTCACGTCCCTGCGCCTGATCGCCCAGGACGTCGAGAGCTGCGGCCTGGACGCGGCCGACCTGCGCAAGGCGGCCGACGCCGCCCAGGCCGGCGCGCAGGTCCTCGACGAGGTCGCGGTGCCGCGGCTGCTGACCGGAGACCTCTGGACGGTGAACACGATGCTCGCGGCCGCCCCGGTCCCCACGATCTGCGGTGTCCTGGACATGGACCGCACCTGGTGGGGGGATCCGGAGGCGGACTGGACGATGCGGATGGCCCGGGCCAAGCAGGACGCCCGCCTGGCGTTCTTCGACTCCTACGGCCGCCCGGAGGAGACCGAGGCCGGCGCGTGGCGGCGGCACGTGTACGAGGTGCGTCACCTCGGCGCGCTGCGGCTGGAGCGGCACCGGCTGGGCAACGAGGCCGGAGTCGAGGACTCGTACGGGGCGGTCGCCGAGGAACTCGCCGCCCTGATCTGAGCACGGACACATCGAAGGGGGCGCCACCCAGGTCTGGGTGGCGCCCCCTTCAATGTGCGGTCAGGCGGGCTGCGGTTCGACGTGGACGTCGATGTCGTCGAGCAGCTGGGCGACGCGGGCCTGGGTGGTGCGGGCGTCGGGGCTGACGACGATGAAACTGCCGAGCCGTCCGGCGTTGGTGTGGGCGGGTCCGACCGTGTCGCCGGGGCGGGCGCGGAGCCGGACGAGGGGGGTGTCCGGGCCTGGTCGGGGCAGGCCGGTGACGGCGGTGAGGCGCCCGGCGGCCGGGCTGGTGAGGAACTGGGCGGTGGCGTGGTGGCGGCGGGCGGGGGTGAGCCGGGCGGGGCGGCCGAGGGCGATGTCGAGGAGGGCCGTCCAGGGGTTGATGCCCAGGGCGTGGTGGAGGAGGTCGCCGATGTGGCCGGCGCCGATGCGTGCTGCGGTCTCGATGACGTACGGACGGCCCGTAGGGGTGACGATGACCTCGGTGTGGGAGGCGCCGTTGCGGATGCCGACGGCGCGGACCGCCCTCGTCACCTCCCGGTAAATGGCCTGTTCCGCCGCGGGCGGGAGCTGGGTCGGCAGGGTGTGGGCGAGTTCGACCCGGTGCGCGCCGCGGGTGGTGGTCTTGGTGGTGATGGCCAGGTGGGTGGTCCGCCCGTGCTGGGTGAACGACTCCACGCTGTACTCGCGGCCCGGGATGTACTGCTGGAGCAGCACCGTACGTCCTGCCGTGGCCGCGTACATGCCCGGCGCGGTGTGGGCCGTCTGCCAGGCGGTGTCGGCGTCGTGGAGGCGGGCGAGGACAGTGACGCCCTGGGAGCCGGCGGCGTCGGCCGGTTTGACGATGACGGGGAGCCGCATGCCGGGCCGCAGGAACCGGGTGCGGAGCACGGCCGGGGTGGCGATGGTGTGGGTGCGGGGCGCGGTGACGCCTGCGGCGGTGAAGGCGTCGGCCATGGCGGCCTTGTCGCGGGCGGCGTGTGCGCGGACGGGGTCGTTGCCGGGCAGGTCCATGAGGGCGCAGGTGTGGGCGGCCAGCGGGGTGAGGTACTCGTTGGTGGTCAGGACGGCGGCGGCGTTGATGCGGCGGGCGTAGGCGACGGTGTCGGCGAGGGCCTGCTGCGGGTTGCCCAGGTCGGTGGTGAGGGTGCCGGTCAGCAGGCCGCGCAGGGCGGGGCTGTAACCGGTCAGGGCCTGGGCGGTGGTGACGGGGTGGCCGGAGGCGGCCGCGGTCCGGGCCAGGTGCCCGGACTCGGGGCCGGCCGCCTCCAGGAGCAGGACGGGACGGTTCACGTGAGGTAGTCCTCGCACGTGCCGTCTCGGCGGGTGTCGAGGGTGAAGCAGTGGAAGCCGCCGCCGAAGAGCCGGCGGTGGCGGTGCCGTACGGGGACGACGGTGAAGTGCTCGGCTTCGAGGGTCTTGATCAGGCCGGTGCAGTCGGCGTTGACCAGGACGGTGGCCGGGTCGACGGAGAGGACGTTGAGGTCGATGTAGGGGCTGGTCAGGACGAGGTCGGCGTCGCCGTAGGCGGGGAAGGCGCCGGTGTCCGGCTGGGGCGGGACGATGAACTTCCAGCTCTGCAGCGGTTCGGGGAGCATGTCGCGGATGCCGTCGTGCCGGGCGAGGAACGGCGGCCGATGGCCAGCGGGTGGACTGAGTAGCCGCAGGTGTCGAGGCGGACGTAGTGATCCCGCGGCAACCGCAGCGATGCCTTCCCCCAGCCCGGCGGCGAGATCGGCGGCAGCTGGAGCATGCGGGAGCGGTCGGCTTCCAGCCGGTCCGACGGCCTCGCCTGCAGCGTCCGGTGGATCCGCCGGTTGGCCTTGGTGAGCCAGTCGGCCAGCTGGATGTTGAAGTCCGCCGGACTCGCG
>NZ_JOBX01000065.1:0-33035 GCF_000720645.1 Streptomyces sp. NRRL S-378 | reverse complement strand
ACCCCGGTCACCGCTCCGGCCCCGCCCCGGAGCGCGACCACTCCCCCCACCCCGCACTCCGATCCCCAAGGAGCACAGCCATGAGCCGCACACGCACCGCGCTCGCCCTCGGGACGGCCGCCGCAGGAGCCATAGCGCTCGCCTCGGTCACCGCCTCCGCCGCTCCCGCGCCCGTGGCCGGGTCGACCACGGTCACCCCGGCCGGCCACGACTTCAAGGCCGTCCTCAGCGGGAAGGCCACCCTCAAGGCCGGTTCGGTCACGGTGACCTGCACGGTCTCCGTCTCCACCGGAACGGTGCCGGCCGCCCCCGGCAACAGCAACCCGGCCGGACCGGTGTCCTCGCCGATCTCGCCGCCCACGTACAGCTCCTGCACCTCCAGCATGCCGGGGGTGACCCCGACGGTCACCACCAGCGGTGCGTGGGCGGTGTCCATGCAGGACGGCGCGCCGATCACGGCCACCATGGCCGTGCCGGCCGGCGGGCTGGTGGTCAAGACGACCGGACTCGCCTCCTGTACGGTCACGGCGGCGCCCACGGGCCCGGCGAGCGTCGCCGGCGCCTGGACGAACGGCAGTCCGTCGAGCCTGACCTTCACCAACGCCTCCGTACCGGTCAAGGTCACCGGCGGGTTCGGCTGCCCGACGAGCGCGACCGCGTCCGTCTTCAACGCCGTCTACAAGGTCTCCGACGTCACCGACCCGGCGCAGGACATCACCGTCGGCCCCTGACCGGGCCCCGCCCGCACGAGAGCAGTCCCGTCCGCCCCCGGAACACTCCGGGGCCGGACGGGAAATTGCGTTGCCCGACCGTATCGGCCGCGAGAGGGTCGACGGCATGTCGCAGAGCACCGAAACCCCGAAGCAGTCCGATCCGCAGCAGTCCGACCAGCAGTGCGGACCGCGCCCGGTCCGCCGGGACGTCTCCGACCTCTTCTCCGGCGGCCGCCTCGTCGCGATCCCGCGCAAGGCCGCCCGGCGCGAGCAGCTGCTCGTCCACCTGGCGCAGACCCTCTTCGCGGCGGACCGCGCGTACACGGAGCCCGAGGTGAACGAGGCCCTGCGCACCGTGCACGAGGACTGCTCGGCACTGCGGCGCTACCTGATCACCTCGGGCCTGCTCACGCGGACCCGCGACGGCGGCAGCTACCGGCGGTCGACGACCACCCTGTAGTGGGTGGTCAGCCGGCCGTCGTCACCGAGCACGTGGAAGGCGACGGCCGGCGGTTCGTCGAGGTGCACGTGCTCGGAGGGACCGGTGCGTCCCTCCCACGGCAGCCGGAGCGTGGACACGACGCCGGGCGCCACCAGGAGCGGCCGCCCCGCGAAGGTGGTGGCGGCCGCGGTGTGGGCGTGCCCGCACAGGAACGCCGTCAGGTGCGGGTGCCGCTCGACGAGGGCGGCGAGCCGCTCCTCCCCGAACTGGCGGATCTCGTCGACGTACGGGGTGTGCAGCTCGGCCGGCGGATGGTGGAAGGCGACCAGGACCGGGGTCTCCCGCGGGGTGTCGGACAGTACGCCGTCCAGCCAGGCCAGCGTCGAGTCCTCCAGGAGGCCGTGGTCCGCACCGGGGACGGAGGAGTCGCACACGGCGAGGACGAAACCGTCGCCGCGCAGCACCTGGTCGACGGGCAGCGCGGACGGGGTCTCCTCCCCCAGCAGGCCCCGGCGGAAGGCGGTGCGCTCGTCGTGGTTGCCGGGACAGACCACCAGGGGGTGGCGCGAACGCAGCAGGTCGGCGGCCTCCTTGTACTCCGCGTCCTCGCCGTGGTCGGCGATGTCCCCGCTCACGAGAACGGCGTCCAGGTCGTGGGGCAGGCCGTCGAGGTACTCCATGACGGCGCGGGTGCGGTCGGCGGCGCGCCGGTCACCGTCGAGGTGGACGTCGCTGAGGTGGGCGATCACGATCACGTGCGGTGCCTCCTGGGTCTCTGGTCGGGAGAGGCGGTCGACACCTTCAACGAGACCTGATCGCGCGGTCGTTCCCGTCGCGGGACCTCAGCCCGCACGGCTCGGGCGGGTGCGGCGTACCAGTACCCACCCCGCCGCCGTGAGCACGAGAGCGGCGCCCGTGAGGGAGGCCACGGCCGTTCCGGTGGTGGCGAGCGCGCCGCCGGCGGGGGTGGTGCCCGTGCCGCCGACCGTGGTGCCGGATGCCCCGGCGGCCGAACTCCCGGCCGAGCTCCCGATCGGGCCGCCTGCAGCACCCCCGGTCGAGCCGCCTGCCGCACCGTCCCCGCCGACGGTGGCCGCGGATCCGCCCGGGCCTGCCGGAGCGGCCGGGCCGCCGGGGGCGTCGGACCCGCCGGAGCCGCCCGACCCGTGGGAGGTGCCCGCCGTACCGCCGCCTCCCGTCGTGGTGCCCGGGGCGGTGACGGTGAGCACGGCCGGGTCGGTGCGGCCGACACCGGCGTCGTTGGTGAACTCCGCCCGGTAGCGGTGGCCGTCGTCGGTGGGCGCGGCCTTGAAGGAGTACGTGGTGGAGCTCGCTCCCGGCACGGCCCGCCAGGTCCGGCCGGCGTCCGTGCTGACCTGCCAGACGACGGTGGGCGCCGGGGTCCCCTCGGCCCGTGCGGTCAGCGAGACCTCGGCCCCCGCGACGACGGTCCGGCTCTCGGGGCTCCGGGTGATCCGGGGTGACGTGGAGCGCTCCAGCCGCGTGATCCGGCCGGCGGCCGGGTCCGACACGAAGACGGCGGCGCCACCGGGCTGGACGGCGACGGCGGCACTGCCCAACTGGGCGTGGTTGCCCGGGAGTACGACGGGCTTCGCGGCCTCCTGGAGGCCGCGCGTGCGGTGGACGGTGAGCGCGCCGTTGTCGTCGCTGCCCGGCTGGGAGGTGTCCCCGGGGTCCTGCCACACCACGAAGGCCTCGTGCGTCACGGCGTCGAAACCGGCCGCGCGGGGCATGTCCGCCCCGCCGCCGCCCTCGATGACACCGGTCCTCTTGCCGGCCGCGTCGTGGACGACGACGGAGGTGTCCAGTCCGACCCACACGGCACCGGTCTCCGGATCGACCTCGGTGAAGCCCCCGAAGCCGTCGCCCGCCGGGAGTTCGACGGTCGCCACCACCTGGAAGGCGGCGAGGTCCACGCGGTACATCCGGCGGTTGCCGAGGTCGGTGAACCACACCGTGCCGCGCGCCCGGTCGTACGCGAACCGGTTGCCGCCCTCCAGGGTGACGGAACGCCTGACGGCCGCGGTGGCGAGGTCGATCTCCGACAGGACGGAGCCCTGCGCCACCAGCACCGTCGAGGGGCCGGGGCCCGCAGCCGCGTCGGTGACGGGCCCGCCCGGCACCCAGGCCCCGGCCGCCGCGGCGTCCCCGTCCTTGGCGGTGCCGATACCGCGCAGCGGATAGACGAAGACGGCCCCGTCCCCGGGCAGGGGTGCGACGAGCTGCCGCACGGCCCGGCGGCCGACCGTGCCCGTGGGGCCCGGGGCCTGGCCGATGGTGCTGCGTACCGTGCCGTCGGCGGGTTCGAGGACGTGCAGGCCGCTCTCGTCGGACCCGGTGGTTTCGGGCAGGTCGTCCGAACCGACGTACAGCTTCTCGGATTCGGGGTGCAGGAGGAGGTCACGGACCCGGCCAGCCGTCGCGAACTGCGCGGTCGCCCGGTACACGACGGCGCCCTGCGGCACGTCGCCCCCCTCACCCCCGGCGGCCTGGACGGGGCCGCCGGCGGCGGCCGAGGCCAGCACCATCGCGAGCACCGCGGAGGCGGCTCCGGCGCGGCCGGGGGTGAGGGGGTGTCGGTGTGTCATGGTTCCTCGTCGACGGGCGGACCGGCTGCGGAACGAAGACCGGCTGCGGAACGAACGGGACTCGCGGGGGCGTCAGTTGAAGGTCACCGGGACGTGGACGTCGTACGCGCGGTTCGAGGAGTTGAAGTGGTCGGCGCGGGTGACGACGGCACACTCGACCGTCTCGCCGCAGATCTGGCCGCCGCCCAGGTCGGCCTTCACGTGGATGGTGACGCTGAAGGTGCCGCCCGGACCGAACGTGGAGGTGTTGGCGAGGGTGCCGCCGAAGATGTTGTTGATCCAGTGCGAGGCGCCGGTGGTGCCGGCCTGGTCCGAACCGCCCAGGCAGGGCGTGGGCTTGC
The DNA here is from genome assembly GCF_000720645.1 of Streptomyces sp. NRRL S-378. NCBI lineage: Bacteria > Bacillati > Actinomycetota > Actinomycetes > Kitasatosporales > Streptomycetaceae > Streptomyces > Streptomyces sp. NRRL S-378. Next base: position 28,930 of record NZ_JOBX01000065.1, on the reverse strand, counting down.
TCGCGCCCTGCGCGCCGTTCACCGCGCAGAGTCCTACGTATATGCCCCTGGCGGTGTTGAAACCGCTACCGCTGACGGTGACGTTCTGCCCGGCCGCGGCCGCGGATGAGGGTGCCGTGACGCTGAGGTGGAAGGTGGTCGAGCCGTCGGTGACCGTACGCGTCGAGGTGGCGGCCGAGGCGGAACCGGCCGCGCCGACGGCGAGCGCGACGGCGGCGGAGGCGGCGACGGCCGCGCGGGCGGCGGTTCGGGGCAGGGAGGCAGCACGCATCACGGGAACACCTTTCGGGTGCGGGAATCAGCGGAAACTGAAGTAAGGCAAGGCTAACCTAATTTCGATCAAGCAGGTACGGCTGATTCACGCCACGTGACCACCCTTCGGAACAGGTCAACGGGCCCACGCGGGCGACTCTCCTGATGCGGGCGGGCGCGCTGATGGGAACACTGGGGGCATGGCGAACAAGGCAGCCCTGGAGGGCGGCCCGGACGATCTGCAGGAACGGATCGTCGAGGCCGCCCCTCCCGGCGAAGACCTCAAGATTGCGCACCGCGGCGGATACGAGCACTTCCGGAGCACGTCGCGGACCCAGGAGGGCCCCGAAGGACGGCTCCCGGTCTACGAGTGGTGGGAACGCACCGAGATCGCCGAATGAGGCCGGCCACCGCCGGCCGGGACGACCCGCGGGCTATCCCTGGTCGCGGTAGGCCTCCAGCAGGCGCAGCCAGATCTCGCTGACGGTCGGGAAGGCCGGTACGGCGTGCCACAGGCGCGCGACCGGGACCTCCCCGGCAACGGCGATGGTGGCCGCGTGCACCAGCTCGGCGGCGCCGGGGCCGACGAAGGTGGCGCCCAGCAGGACCTCCCGGTCCAGGTCGACGATCATCCGGGCCCGTCCGCGGTAGCCGTCGGCGTACAGCCCGGCACCGGAGACCCGGCCCAGGTCGTAGTCGACGGCGCGCACCCTGCGGCCCGTCTGTTCGGCCTCGGCCAGGGTCAGGCCCACCGCGGCCGCCTCCGGGTCGGTGAAGACGGCCTGCGGCAGGGCACGGGTGTCGGCGGTGGCCGTGTGCGCGCCCCAGGGCGCGGTGTCCAGCAGGGTGCCCGCCGCACGGGCGGCGATGGCGGCGCCCGCGATGCGGGCCTGGTACTTGCCCTGGTGGGTGAGAAGAGCCCGGTGGTTGACGTCCCCGACGGCGTACAGCCAGTCGAAGCCCGGTACCCGGCAGGTCTCGTCGACCCCGATCCAGCCGCCGGGGGTCAGTCCGACGGCGTCCAGCCCGATGTCCTCGGTCCGCGGCGCCCGGCCCGTCGCCATCAGCAGTTCGTCGCCCTCCACGACCTCCCCGCCCTCCAGCACCACGCCGACCGGCCCGGTCGGGCCGTCCCGTACGACGGACTCGACGGCCACACCCGTACGGACGACCGCCCCGGCCTCGCGCAGGGCGTCGGCGACGAGCTCCCCCGCGAAGGGCTCCATCCGCGGCAGCAGCCGGAAGCCGCGCACCAGGACGGTCACCTGCGATCCGAGACCCTGCCAGGCCGTGGCCATCTCGGCCGCCACCACGGAGCCGCCCACCACGATCAGGCGGCCGGGCGCCTGCCGCGCCGAGGTCGCCTCCCGGCTCGTCCACGGGCGGGCTCCCGCGATCCCCGGGAGGTCGGGAACCACGGCCCGGGTCCCGGTCGCGACGACCACCGCGTGCCGCGCCGACAGCGTGCGCTGCCCGCCGTCGGGGCCGCTGACGGCCACCGTGCGGACGCCGACGAGGCGGCCGTGGCCGCGGTGGACGTCGGCGCCGATGGAGTCGAGCCAGTCGATCTGGCCCTGGTCCTTCCAGTCGCCCGTCCAGTAGTCGCGGTGCGCGTACACCGCCGCCGTGTCCAGGGGGCCCTCGGCGGCGCGCGCCAGACCCGGCACCCGGCGGGCGTCGGCCCGCGCCAGCACCGGGCGCAGCAGTGCCTTGCTGGGGACGCAGGCCCAGTACGAGCACTCCCCGCCGACCAGTTCGTTCTCCACGAGGGCCGTGCTCAGCCCGGCGGCGCGGGTCCGGTCGACGATGTTCTCGCCGGCCGGTCCCCCGCCGAGCACCACGACGTCGTACTCCACGGCTTCAGTCATGCGGCCCAGTCTCACCGCTGATCGGCGGCCGCGTCACGCACTCAGGCCCCCGGCGTGCCGGTGCCCTGGCCGCCGGGGTCCTGCGCGCCCTGCTGCGAGGCGGCGATCTTGGCGCGCACCTCGTCCATGTCGAGGGCACGGGCCTGTCCGATGAGGTCGGTCAGGGCCGCCTCGGGCAGGGCGCCGGGCTGGGCGAAGATGGCCACCTGGTCCCGGACGATCATCAGCGTCGGGATCGAGGTGATCTGGAAGGCGCCGGCCAGCTCCTGCTGGGCCTCGGTGTCCACCTTGGCGAAGACCAGATCGGGGTGGGCCTCCGAGGCACGCTCGTAGACCGGCGCGAACTGCAGGCACGGCCGGCACCAGCCCGCCCAGAAGTCGATCAGCACGAACGGGTTCTCGCTGACCGTCCGGTCGAAGTTTTCCTTGGTGAGCTCGACTGTAGCCACGGTGTCCGGACCTCCTGGTATCTCCGTCTGCTGATGGAACGAACGACCTGCCCCCAGCATTCCGCGGTTTCGTCGGGCGCGTGCGGCGGGCGCCGGACGGACCGGCGGGGAACCTCCTCAGAACGGGTGGCCCCCCGGGGTGCTGCGGGCCGTGGTCCAGCGCAGTTCCGTGAAGGCGTCCAGGTTGGCCTCCCCGCCGAAACGGGCGCCGGTGCCGGAGGCGCCGACACCGCCGAACGGGGCGACCGCCTCGTCGCCCACCGTCTGGTCGTTGACGTGGGCGATCCCGGTCGGGATGCGCTCGGCCAGGTCGAGGCCGCGCCCCATGTCGCGGGTCACGATCCCGAGGGACAGGCCGTACGGTCCCGCCGAGGCGAGTTCCACCGCCTCGTCCTCCGTCGCGAAGGACCGTACCGGCGCGACCGGGCCGAAGACCTCCTCGGCGTAGGCGGGGGTGTCGTCGGCGACGCCCGCCAGCACGGTCGGCCGGTAGAAGAGGTCCCGGTGCGTGCCGCCCGCGACGAGCTTGGCGCCCGTCGCGGTGCTGGCCTCCACCAGGCCGTGCACGCGGTCCACCTGGGCGCGGTCGATCAGCGGGCCCAGGTGGACCTGCTCGCGGTACGGGTCCCCCACGGCCAGTTCCTCCGCGCGGGCGGCGAGCCGCTCGACGTACTCGTCGTAGAGCGAGGCGTGCACCAGGTGGCGGCCGGCCGTCATGCAGATCTGGCCCTGGTGGAAGAAGGAGCCCCAGGAGGCCTGGGCGACGGCGGCCCCGACGTCGGCGTCGCGGAGCACCACGAGAGCCGAGTTGCCGCCCAACTCCAGGTGTGCGCGCTTCAGGTGGCGACCGGCCAGTTCTCCGACGGTACGCCCGGCGGCGGTGGATCCGGTGAAGGACACCACCCGCACCAGCGGGTCGGCGACGACCGCGGCGCCCGTCGCGGGGCCGCCGGGCAGGACGTGCAGCAGCCCGTCCGGCAGTCCGGCGGCGGCGAGGACCGCGGCGATCGCGAGGCCGCCGCAGACCGCGGTACGCCGGTCCGGCTTGAGCAGCACCGCGTTGCCGAGCGCCAGAGCCGGCGCGACCGAGCGGATCGCCAGGATGAGCGGGGCGTTGAAGGGGGCCACGACACCGACGACACCGGCCGGTACCCGGCGGGTGAACGACAGCCGCGGGGCCTCGCTCGGCAACACCTGGCCGCTCGGGCGCGAGGCCAGCGCGGCGGCCTCGTAGCACTCCTGCGCGGCGACGTGCAGCTCGAAGTCGGCCTTGCCGGGTATCGACCCGGACTCGCGCACCAGCCATTGCCGCAGCTCGTCGGCGTGGGCGGTGAAGAGGTCCCCGGCGCGGCGCAGCACGGCCGCCCGCTCCGGGTGGGTGCTGCGCGCCCAGTCGCGCTGCGCCGCCCGGGCGCGCAGGGCGGCCTCCGCGACGTCGGCGGGCGCGGCCAGGTCGAGGGTGGCGAGGGTGCGGCCGGTCGCCGGTTCGACGACCGGGGCCGCGCCGCCGGTGAGTGTGGGTCCGTCCTGCCAGAGCGTCGGGTCGAGGAGCGGCATGGCGCGGGGCCTCCGGGTGGGGATGGGCGGGATGCCGACGGGGGGCGGGATGCCGGCGGGGGCGGCAGCACGCGCCATCGTGCCAGACCGGAGGCGCCACTTCTGTTCAGTTATTGGGCAGTTGACGACGAACGCTGACCGGAAACGATCGACGCCCTGGTGGGGGCCGGCTCAGCGCTCCAGGACGAGCGCGATGCCCTGCCCGACGCCGATGCACAGTGCCGCCATGCCCGTACCGGAGCCCGCCGCGGCCAGCTGGTGCGCGACCGAGCCGGCCAGCCGGGCGCCCGACGCCCCGAGCGGGTGGCCGATCGCGATGGCGCCGCCACGCGGGTTGACCACGGCCGGGTCCAGCTCGGGCCAGGCCGCCAGACAGCCCAACGCCTGCGCCGCGAAAGCCTCGTTGAGTTCGAGGACGGAGAGGTCGCCGAAGCCGCGTCCGGCCTTGCCGAGGGCGCGCTGCACCGCCTCCACCGGGCCGAGGCCGAAGAGCTGGGGCTCGATGCCGGTGACGGCGGAGACACTGATCCGGGCGAGCGGCTCCCGGCCGGTGGCGGCCAGGCCCGCCTCGTCGGTCAGCAGCAGGGCGGCCGCGCCGTCGTTGAGCGGGGAGGCGTTGCCCGCCGTGACCGTGCCCCGGCCGTCCGTCCGGAAGGCGGGCTTGAGCCTGGCCAGCGCCTCGGGCGTGGAGCCCTCGCGGATGCACTCGTCCCGGGCGAGGTCCACGCCCTCGTAGGGCACGACCTCCCCGTCGTACAGACCGGCGGCCCAGGCGGCAGCGGCCTTGCGGTGGCTCTCCAGCGCGAAGGCGTCCTGCGCCTCGCGGGTGACGGCGTACTTGTCGGCGATCAGTTCGGCGCCCTCACCGAGGGAGGCGGTCCACTCGGCTGGCATCCGCGGGTTCGTCATCCGCCAGCCCAGCGTCGTGGACCACATCTGCTGGTGCCCGGCGGGGAAGGCCCGCTCGGGCTTCTGGACCACCCAGGGGGCGCGGCTCATCGACTCGACGCCGCCCGCGATGGCCACCGAGGCGTCGCCGAGCGCAATGGCCCGGGCGGCCTGGATCACGGCCTCCAGGCCGGATCCGCAGAGCCGGTTGACGGTGACCCCGGGGACGGTGACGGGCAGACCCGCGAGCAGTACCGCCATGCGGGCCACGTCGCGGTTGTCCTCGCCCGCGCCGTTGGCGTCGCCGAAGACGACGTCGTCGATACGGGCCGGATCGAGGTCGGGCGTACGGTCCACCAGCGCGCGCACCACGTGCGCGGCCAGGTCGTCCGGCCGGACCCCGGCGAGGGCGCCGCCGAACTTGCCGATCGGGGTGCGGACGGCGTCGACGACGTAGACGTCGCGGACGGTGCGGATGCTCATGGGTCTCTCCTGGGCGGATCCGTACGGGCGCCGGCGCATCGGTGCCGGTGTCGGCACCGGGGCACGCCACCGGGCACGCCCGGTGGGGCGCGCCCGCAGTCTCCGTCCGCAGGTCACCGCCTGTCAACGGCCCCCTGGGGATGCGGGCCGCCCGAGGACCCCGCACGACCGGCCCGGCCGGGCGGCAGCAGGCCCGGGGGCGGATCGACCTGGGCGGGCCGGGGTGTGCGACGCGAGGGCGGATCGGACCAGGGCGGGCCGGGGTGTGCGGCCCGGGGGCGGATCGGACCAGGGCGGGCCGGGGTGTGCGACGCGAGGGCGGATCGGACCAGGGCGGGCCGGGGTGGGCGACGCGAGGGCGGATCGGACCAGGGCGGATCAGGGTTTGGGGCGCGGGGGGGCGGACCCGGGTGGCGTCAGGTCGACTCGCGGTGGACGGCCTCGGCGGTCATGAGGTCATGCCGCTCGGTGACCTCCGACGGCTCGCGCACCGCACGGTCCACCAGCGATGCCAGGTGGTCGCCCGTCGGCATCTCGATCCGCACCGTGCTCAGCCGGGGCCGCAGCAGCCGTCCGAGAAGCAGGTCGTCGGCACCGATCACGGCGACCTCCTCGGGAACGCGCAACCCCTCGTCCTGCAAGGCCCGCATCAGCAGCATCGCGTACTCGTCGTTGTACCCGAACGCCGCGTCCAGCCGCAGTCCACGCCATCGGGCGGCGAGTTCCGCCGCCGACTCCTCCGAGTAGGCCAGCGGGAGGGCCTCGACCTCCGCGCCCTCCACCCGCCGGGCACCCGCCAGCCGGGGTGCGGAGAACAGTTCCATGCCCTCCTCCCTGGGAACCACCACGCCGATCCTGCGGCGGCCCCGCCCGACCAGGTGCGCGGCGGCCCGGGCGCCGACCTCCTGCTGGTCCATGACCAGGGCGTGCGCCCCGGGAACGCCGACCGGCCCCATGGTGATCACGGCGCGGGCACCGGCCCGTTTCAGGGTGGCGACGTTGTGGGAGGAGAGCGTGGTCCCACCGAGGGATATGACCGCCACGGGACGCAGTTCCGCCCATGCCCGCACGGCCTCGTCCCCGCCGAGTCCGAGGCTGCCGTACTGCACGACGGTGTAGTCGAGTCGGCGCAGCGCCCACTGGAGTTCGTTGAGGAAGGTGCTGTACAGGGGCCCGATCGGCACGTGCGGGGTGGGCAGCAGCACGATCCTGGTGTGCCCGGCGCGCAGACTGCGGGCGGCGGCATGCGGGACGTACCCCAGTTCTTCGGCGGCCTCGCGGACCCTGCGGCGGGTGGGCTCGCTGATCCGGACGGCCTCGGCGTTGTTCAGCACGTACGAGACCGTCGCGCGGGACACGCCCGCGCGCCGTGCCACGTCGGCGCTGGTGGGGACGGGGAGTGGCAGCGGCTTCGGCGACTTCGATGACTCAGTCATTGCCGTGGCATCTTTCCAGAACGCAAGCACCCCAGGTCTGGCGGATGACCGAAATCAGGTGCCACACCGTGATGACACGAGTCATGGGCACGTGTAACTGCAGCCGGGCAACCTCATCGCACCCCCTCGACCTGTGCGTACCCGCACGTGGCGCGTGCCCCGTCGTGCCGCCGCCCCGGAGCGCTCCGTCGCGCCGCCGTTCGTCGCGACAGGGCGGCGCGCACCCCTCGCCGCAGCTGCGTCGGCACCTCCACCTCCACCTGCTTCCGCACCGGCACCGGCACCGGCACCGGCCCGCACTCGTACCCGCGACCGCACCCGCACCCGCACCCGCCCAGGAGGGCGCCGTGGCCCTTTGCTCCCCCGGCAGCACCGGCCACGGCGCCGACGGCGCCACCCGGACCCGCGCCATTGCGCGGCCTGCCCCCTGCTGGTCGTCGGCAACGGCGCCCTGTACGCGCTGTACGTCGGCGTGGCCGGGGTCCTGTTCGCACTTCAGGTCGAGGACGTCGACCCGGCGGACCAGGTGGCGGACTTCGGCCTGATAGCGGGGATCTCGGCGATCTCCGCCACCGTCTTCAACCCGATCGCCGGCGCCCTGTCCGACCGCAGCGGCGGTGATCCCTGGATCCTCGGCGGCGCTCGGCCCCGGCCTGCCCTTCGGCCCGACCCTCGGCACGGTGATCGGGGCGGGCTTCCCGGAGGACCACCGCACCGGATACCCCGCCTTCGGCGCGCTCGTGGCGTGATGCCGTGGACGAGGAGCACCCCATCACCCCGGAGCGAGCGCGGCGCTCAAGGACCGCGGCTTCGAGGTGCGTTCGGTCGCCGGCGCCGGCCACACCACTCACCGCGACGACTTCGACGGGTTCATGGCCTCCCTGGAGGGGTGGGTCCTGGACGCGCCGTCGGGCCAGGGAGGTGGGGATACCGGGGCCCGGGATGTCAGAGCCCCGTGCGACCATCGAGCTCACCCTCTGAGCAAGGAGCTCCACTCGCATGTCCATACCGCCCGGTCCCCCGCCGTCCCCCGAGCCGTACCCGCAGCCGGGACCGTACGGACAGCCGGGGCAGCCCGCGCCGTTCGGCGGCCCGCAGGGCTGGTACGTGCCGCAGGCGCCGCAGAGGAACAACGCGCTGGCCATCGTCGCGTTCGTCATGTCGCTCGTGTGCGCACTGCCGCTGGTCCCGCTGGTCCTCGGCATCGTGGCCCTCTCCCAGATCCGCAAGCGCGGCGAGAAGGGCAAGGGCTTCGCCGTGGCGGCGATCGTCATCCACTGCGTGACGATCGCCTTCTACGGGATCCTCCTGGCCCTCGGCATCTCCGGCGCGCTGGACGACGGCCCGTCGCCGAAGCGCGACACCAGCGGCCAGGTCACCGGCTCGGGTTCCAGCAAGGTGAGCGACATCCGCAAGGGCGACTGCTTCAACACGGGCGGCGACCTGGCGGAGTACCAGGACGAGGACGGCGGCCAGGCCTCCTTCTCGGTGCGCGTGCTGCCCTGCGACCAGCCGCACGAGGGCGAGGCGTACGCGGTCTTCAACCTGGACGACGGAGCGTACCCGGGCACGGAGAAGGTCACCGCGCTCGCCGAGGAGAAGTGCTCCGGGACACTGCTGACGGACTACGTGGGCAAGGACCCCAAGCTCTCGGAGAAGCTCGAGGTCTACTACTACTTCCCGCAGGCCACGACCTGGGCCCTCGGTGACCGCGAGGTCACCTGCTTCCTGGGCGACACCAGCGGCGCCAACACCGGCTCGGCCCGCGCCACCGGCTCCTGAACCCCGGTCACCGACGCCGTACCGCATCACCTCTGCGCGGGGCCGCCACCGAACCCGGTGGCGGCCCCGCCCTCTTGCCCGCCCGACGCGGATACGGACCTCCTCGCGTAGACCGCGGCGCGGCGCCACACGGCGCGCGGCTTCCCTCTCCCGCCGACGGGGCCGCGACCACTTGCGCAGGCTCTCCGGAAGGGGGACGGAGGGCGATGTGCAACGCGACCTGCCGACGCAGGCCGCGTATGCAAACGTGCCTGCTCTGCGGCCCGTTCGGCGGGCCGTGGTGCACCCGGGCCGGTGTCAGTGGTGGTTGCGACACTGGCCCCATGAGCGACGAGAGAGCGAACGAAGGCCGGGTGGATCCGCGGGACCTCCTGCTGCGGACCGACTGGAACGCGGTGGAGCACTGCTGCCCCGAGGTGGCGCCGGCCACGCCCGTGATGCTGCTGGAGCTGCTGGACGACGACCCCGCCGTCCAGGGCTGGGCGTTCCGCGCCCTGGTCGAGGCGCACACGCGCCAGCAGGTGTTCTACACGGCCACGGCTCCCGCCGCCCGGTTCGCGGCCGCCGTCCTGGGGGATCCGCGGACGCTCGCGCCGGTCACCGACCGTGTCGCGCAGGAGGAGGTCGAGCTCGGTCCGCAGGCCCCCTTCCTCCTGCGGGCCGGTCTGCTGACCTGGCTGGGGGACTCGGTCGTCGAGGCGATCGCCCAGCGGGAGCGGCCCTACGGCGAAGCGGAGGACCTCGAGGCGTTCCTCGACCTCGCCCCGGAGTTCCACGCGGCCGCGCTGCCCTTCCTCGACGCCGGGTCGGCCGAGGTCCGCGCGGCGGCTCTGGGTCTCGTCCTGGCCGTTCTCCGGCTGCCCGCCCTCGCCGACCGGATACCGGGCCACCAGGACCGTGTCCGCGCCACCGCCCTCCGCGAGGGTCCCCACCGCCTGCGCGCCGTCGACACGCTCGCGTCCTGGGGCGAGGAAATTTCGCATCTGCTCTGACGGATGACGTGGCTCCCCCTCCCCGTTACCGTCTTCCTACCGATCGGTAATGGGGGGAGTGGTTCACGATGTCGCAGTCATCGGGTCCTGCCACGGCAGCGGTCCCGGCTCGGTCCGGAGCGGAGTCGGCGACGGCCGGCGGACTGGTCGGGATGGCCGCCGCACTTGCCGAAGGGAGCGTTTCGGCTCGGCAGTTGACCGAGCAGGCGTTGAGCCGGATCGCGGCATCGCAGCCCGAGCTGAACGCCTTCCGGACCGTGCGCGCCGAAGCCGCGCTCGCCGAGGCGGACGCGGCCGACCGCAGGCTCGCCGCGGGCGAGCGGCTGCCGTTGCTGGGCGTGCCGCTCGCGGTGAAGGACGACATGGACGTGGCCGGGGAGCCGACGGCGTTCGGCTGCGCCGGCTCCTTCGCCCCCAAGACCGCCGACAGCGAGGCCGTGCGGCGGCTGCGGGCGGCCGGTGCGGTCATCGTGGGCAAGACCCAGACGCCGGAGCTGGGCCAGTGGCCCTTCACCGAGGGCGGGGCCTTCGGCGAGACCCGCAATCCGTGGAACCGGTCCTACACACCGGGCGGTTCCTCCGGCGGCTCGGCGGCCGCCGTGGCGGCGGGCCTGGTCCCGGCCGCGCTCGGTTCGGACGGCGCCGGGTCGGTGCGGATCCCCGCCGCCTGGACCCATCTGGTCGGAGTGAAACCGCAGCGCGGCCGCATCTCCACCTGGCCGGAGCCGGAGTCGTTCAACGGGCTCACGGTCAACGGTGTGCTCGCCCGGACCGTGGCCGACGCGGCGCTGCTGCTGGACGCGGCGAGCGGCCCGCACCCCGACGACCTGCACCGCCCGGCGCGGATCTGCGCGGTCGAAGCGGCCCGCCGCACCCCGCGTCGGCTGCGGATCGCGCTGTCCTTCGGGATGGCGTTCACGGCGACGCCCAAGTCGCTCGACCCGGAGGTGCGTTCCGCGGTTGAGCGGCTGGCCGCCCGGCTGGAGTCGCTGGGGCACGAGGTGATCCCGGAGGACCCCCGCTACGGCCCGATCGGCCTGACCTTCGTGCCCCGCGCGACCAGCGGCGTACGGGACTGGGCGGCGCGGATGCCGGATCCGGCGCTGCTGGACCCCCGGACGCACGAGGCCGTACGGACGGGCCGGCTGCTGGGCGGGCTGCCGCTGCGGGTCTCGCGTCGGGCGGAGGCCCTGCTGCGCCGGCGGGTCGGCGAGATCTTCGGCCGCTACGACGTGGTCCTGACTCCGACGACGGCCACTCCGCCGCTGCGCGTCGGGGCGTTGGCGGGGCTGGGGGCGATGGCCACGGACCGGGCGATGATCGCCGCCTGCCCGTACGCCTGGACGTGGAACGTCCTGGGCTGGCCCGGAGTGAACGTCCCGGCCGGGTTGACGGAGGACGGGCTGCCCATGGGAGCCCAGTTGCTCGGGCCCGCGGACTCGGAGCCGTTGCTGTTGGGGCTGGCGGCGCAGGTGGAGGCGGTCGAGGGCTGGGCGGCACGGCGCCCGGGCTGAGGGGAAGCCGCCGTCAGGGCGGGCGGGTCGCGGCGAGGTGATGCGGATATGCAGGGGGCGGACAGGCCGGAATGCAGAGGGTAGGCACCCGTGACACGCTGAAAGGAGGATCTCGCCGGTCCCGGCCCTGCCCGGCCGGCCCTGCCACCCAAGGAGAGACCGAAATGGCCACTGACGCCGGCAGGCCCCAGGCGGCACGCACGCACCCGGACCCGTGGCACGCGGCCACGTCGGGCAGAACCGTCATGGCGGCAGTCCTGATGATCTTCGGTGGAGCGATGGCGGTCTTCGAAGGGATCGCCGCCCTCGCCAGCGACGACTTGTTCGTCGTGACGCGTCACTACCTCTTCGAGTTCAGCCTGACCGGTTGGGGCTGGGTCCACCTGATCCTGGGCATCGTCCTCGTCGCCGCCGGCTGCGCCGTCCTCTTCACCGGCGCCCTGTGGGCGCGATATCTGGGTATCACCGTCGCCGGACTGGGCGCCTTCGCGAACTTCCTGTGGCTGCCGTACTACCCCTTGTGGGCGCTGGTGCTCATCGCCGTCAACATCCTCGTCATCTGGGCGCTGTGCACGGGCGCGCACCACGAGGCGGACGCACCCTGACCGGACCATCCTTCACGGAAGGGTTGACGCGGGCGCGGGCTGTCGAAAGTGCCCTTCGGCAACGAACAGGGCACCAAGAGCTGCTTCGGCTTCGGTGGCCGACCAGTTCCTCCGGGGGCTCCGTTCCGTCCCTGATCGCCGTGACGTATGCCTTCGCCTGGTGAGGTCCCAGCAGCAGTGCCTGATTGCGCAGGGGGCGCATCGCGGCGTCAGACCAGCCACCCGAAGGCATGCTCCTCCGCGTCGACGACAGCCACCTCGGGCATCCGCGCCGCTTGTGCGACAGCCCAGGCCATCCTTTCCGCCCGGTCATCGCGGGCCGGGCCTTTCCCGCGGCCTTCTGCCACCCTCAGGACATCACGAACTGCGCCGGGGCCGGGGTCGTTCTCTGTGCCCGACGTTGCGGATGTGGCGACGGACTGCCGCCACGCCCGTCCCGCGGAATTCGCGAGATCGCCTGACTGGCGGTACATCTCCGTGTGCGGGGGCGGAGTCAATTTGGGCAAGTGTGCGGTGCTGCCTCATGTGAGTTAATCGAGCCCCACCCATTCGGGGTAATGTCGGATGATCGACAACGCGAGTTCGATTTGCTTAATCGCAATTTCGACCCTGGGATGTTTTTGTATTAATCCCCCCTCCCCGTCTTACCCGTGAATGGTGCGCGAAATTTCCTGCGTAATATGCGGCGGCGACACACCACGGCGTCCCGGGCCGGCGGTAGGACCCGGGACGCCACCGCCTCCACAGGAAATGGCTCTTGATGAAGCTGAAGTTCCAAGCGGCTCAGCGTCGCGCCCTGTCCGGCTGGCTGGCCACGGCCGTCGCCGGAACGGTTGCCGCCGTCATGGTCGCCGGATTGCCCACGCCGGCCCTGGCCATCGCTACGCCCGTACCCCTGGCCACAGCCGCCAGCTACTCTGTTCTGGCAGGTCAGGGAGTGACCAACACCGGACCCTCCGTCATCGGTCACGACCTCGGGACACACCCGAACCCGGCCATCTCCGGATTCCCGCCCGGCTTGGTGCTCGGCGCCGTGCACGCTGCGGACGCCGTGGCACTTCAGGCCAAGTCCGACCTGGTCCAGGCGTACAACAACGCCGCGGGCCAGGCCACGGACTTCGCGCTCCCGGCGGGAATCGGCGCCGGCCAGACACTGCTTCCAGGCGTCCACACCGCTGTCGCCGGTGTCGGACTCACCGGCGACCTGATCCTGGACGCCGGGGGCGACCCCAACGCCGTCTGGGTGTTCCAGATCCCCGAAGCCCTGACGACGGCGTCCAACAGCCGGGTGCTCCTCACGAACGGCGCGTCGGCGTGCAACGTGTACTGGCAGATCGGGAGTTCGGCCACCCTCGGCACCACTTCCACCTTCGTGGGCACCATCATGGCTCTGACCTCGATCAGCGTCACCACGGGGACGAACATCGAGGGCCGGGCGCTGGCCCGTAACGGTGCCGTGACGCTCGACACCAACAGGATCTTCCTCGGCGGGTGCGCCACCGGCGGAACGACCACGGGCACGACCACCGGTACGACGACCGGCACGACCACCGGAACGACGACCGGCACGACCACCGGAACCACCGGAACGCCGACCGCCGGAACGACGACCGGCACGACCACCGGAACCACCGGAACGCCGACCGCCGGAACGACGACCGGCACGACCGTGGGTCTGATCGGTGGTGGTCTCCTGGGCGGACCGATCGTCGACCTCGTGTCGGGCGGCACTTCGGGGAACATCGCCGGCAACACCTCCGGGAACACCTCGGGCAACACGGCCGGGAACAGCACCGGTGGCAACACGACCGGCGGCAACACGACCGGCGGCACCATCACCGGGGGCAACGTCACCGGCGGGCACGGCGGTCGGCCCGGCGGCCCCGGCCACGGCGGACCTGGTGGCCCGGACCACGGCCTGGAGCACCACGGTCCGGAGCACGGCGGGCCGGGCAACGGGCACGACGAGGGCCCCGGCAAGCCGGACCACCACAACGGCCACGGTCACGACGGGAAGCCCGGTGACCACTACGGCTACGGCAACAAGCCCGCAGGCCACGAGGGTCACGAGGGTCACGAGGGTCACGAAGACCACGAGGGCTAGGCAGGCGGTACGAAGCCCGTTCATCGGATGACGGCGCGCGGCGGAATCCTCATCGAATCCGCCGCGCGCCGCGGGTGAGGGTCGCGGAGACCCCAGGCGAAACGGCAGACATGAGAAAGACCGGGTGGGCGGTGTCGAGCGGAATTGAATCTGCGGACGTGAGGGAACTTCAGCAGTCCGCTCCCGGTCCGGCCCCCCAGCGGAATGACGAAGCGGCCAGAGCGGGCAAGCCGACCCTCGGCGTTCGCACGGTGAAAGCAGGGCTGCGCACGGCCGTAGTCCTCTGTCTGGCGACGGCTCTGGTTCACGTCGTCCTGGTGTTCCTTCATGTGGCCCCGTCCAACCCTGTATCCAAGCGGTACGCCTCACAGGTCAATGGATGGGTGTTCCCGCTCTTCGAACAGAACTGGCGGCTCTTCGCCCCGGACCCCGACTCCTTCAACCGGAAGATCCTGGCGAGGACCGCACACACCGATCCCGAGGGGGCGGTGCAGGTGACCCCCTGGTTCGACCTGGCCGCCGTCGACCATTCCGCCGTCGACCACAGCGTATTTCCGAGCCATACATCCCAGAACCTCCTGCGCCGCGCCTGGACCTCTTATGTCGAGACGCACGGAGGAAGCGACACGGCACGCTCGGAACGCGCCGTGATGCTGCAGACGTACCTGCGCAACATCGCCGCGGACCGCATCGCCTCCCACCGCGGCAGTCGCACTTTCGAGTTCATTCAGCTCCGGGTCGTCACGCTGCCCGTCGCTGCGCCCGGCACAGCGGCCGGGACCCGCCCGCCGGCACCCACCGAGGACCGGCTCCTGCCCTGGTGGAAGGTGACCTCCCATGGGAAGTGAACAGATCCCCGAGCCCCCTTCCACGGCCGCCACACCGCACCGGGCCGCGGCCCATGACCCGTCGATCGCCGACACGGCCCACCGGTGGCTCCGCGACCGGATCGGCGACCTGTGGGCGCTCCTCACCGACCGGCCGATCTCCCTGTACGCAGCGTCGGTCCTGCGCATCGGCTACGGGCTGCTCTATCTGGTCTTCCTGCTGCGCGAGTTCCCGCACCGCGACGAGATCTGGGGCCCGGGCTCCCCCTGGACACCGGCGCTGGCACAGCAGCTCTTCGACCAGACGGGCTGGAACAGCATCCTGATCCTGTCCGACAGCCGCGCCTACTTCGAACTCTGCTACGTGACGGCCCTCGTCACCTCCGCGCTGTTCATGCTGGGCTGGCGGACCCGGGCCATGTCCGTCCTCTTCGCCGTCGTGGTGACCTCCTTCCACGCCCGATCGATCTTCATGACGGACGGGGGCGACAACCTGATCCTGCTGATGTCCCTCTACCTCGTCCTCACCGCGTGCGGGCGGCGCTGGTCCCTCGACGCACGCCGAGACCGGCTCAAGGCAGCCCGTGCGGGCAGCGCCCCGGAGCCGGCGAGGAGCTTCCGCGCACAGCAGCTCCTGGACGCTCGGACCACCTTGATCACGGTGGTGCACAACTGCGGCATCCTCGTCATCGGGGCACAGGTCTGCTTCCTCTACGGATCGGCCGGCCTGTACAAGATCCAGGGCCCTACCTGGGGCGGCGGCACCGCTCTCCACTACGCGCTGAACCTCGAACTGTTCCAGCCCTGGCCCGCACTCTCCCACCTCGTGGACGAGTACCCGCTCGTGATCGCGATCGCCAGCTACCTGACGGTGCTCCTGCAGGTCGCCTTCCCGTTCGTGCTCTTCGGCAGGCTCAAGTACCCCGTCCTGACGGTGCTGCTGGGCATGCACATCGGTATCGCAGTGCTCCTGGGACTGCCCGTGTTCTCCGGGGCGATGATCGTGGCGGACGCCGTGTTCCTTCCCGACCGCTTCTACGCCTTCCTGCCTCGCCTGTGGCGACGCGCGGCGCGGCGCACGGAAACGGGGCCGTCGGCACCCGGCCGAGCGACGGGATCCGGATTCGTGCCCCTGCAGGGCAGGCCCGCCAGGCCCGGCGCACCCGCCTCCGAGCAGCCGGCTGCTCCTGCGCAGCAGGACACCACCACACCGAAGGTGCGCCCTCGGTCCGGGCGCGCGTAGCCGGCTCGGCCGACACCGCACGGTCGTCACGGGTGCGGTGCGGGCAACAGGCAGCAGGCCGAGGGGGATTCCGTGTCGATGTACCCCTTGATGGCCTCCGCGATGAACTGCCGGGTGCTGACCGGGCTCAGCGCCCGGGCCTGCAGGTGCGCGTACATGTCTGCGTAGAGCCTCACGTCTGATCGTTTCTCCACGTAGAGGTCGCTGGTGAACCTCTCCAGATACACCACGCTCGCGTCGGTGGTGCCGGCGAACTCGAGCAAGGAGAACTGCCCCGAGACACCGGGGTGCGCCCCTGCCTCGTGGGGAAGGACCTGCAGGGTGATGTGCGGCTGGGAGCCGAGGTGGGTCAGATGCTCGAGCTGCTCGCGCATCACCTCACGGCTGCCCACGACGCGCCGCACAACCGACTCGTCCAGCACGACCCATAAGCGCATCGGGGCCCCGGGGACGGCGAGTCGGCTCTGGCGCCGCAACCGTACCTGGAGGCGTGCGGCGGCCTGTTCGGCGGTGGCGTGCGGGATCGTTCCTGCGATGACCGACCGGGCGTAGGCGGGAGTCTGCAGCAGGCCCGGGACCACGAAAGGCTCGTAGGTCCGGATCGCCGCCGCCTCGGCCTCCAGGCCGATGTAGGCGCCGTACGGGATGTCGCCGTAGGAGTTCCACCAGCCCTGTCGGCCCGATTCCCGGGCCAGCCGCATCAGGTCGTCGAGGAGCTGCTGGTGCTGGACTCCGTACAGGCGGCAGAGGTCACGCACGTCGCGCGGCTTGATGTGGCGGCGGCCGTTCTCCAGGAGGCTGATCTTCGGTTGGGAGATCAGCAGTTGCTCCGCGACCTGCAGCGTCGTCAGACCACTGGCCTTCCGGAGCCGGCGCAGCTCCGATCCCAACCGGCGCCTGCTGACGGTGGGATTCGTGTCGACACCCACGGGGTGTGTTCCTCCGCTCCGTGAACCCTCTTTCCGGCGAGCAGGATGCCACGCCGAAGGTGCAGCGGGATCCGCCTCGCTGTCGTGTCGCGCTGCCGTGTCGGCACTTCTCGCGGCCATGCGGCGCCGTCCCCGCGCGCGTGCGGGCGGGGCGGTTCCCCGGTGCGCAGGAAGGCGGGTCCGGCTGCGGACCACCCGTTTCACCCGAGTGCCTCGTTTCGTGGGCGACGTGATGCCGAGCGTGACGCTGCGTGTCAGCGTGATCCGAGAAGGATCCGAACCCCCGCATCACGAGGAGTCGTCGTCATGAGTGGTAAGCAGCACAAGCGTCAGGAGCCGGGCAGGGGCAGCGAGGCGCATGGCCATCAGCGCCCCGGGGATCCCGCGCACCCCCAGCCGGGCAGGCCGTCGCGTGAGCAGGCACAGAAGCAGGGCCGGGGCAAGGAGGAGACCGAGCGCCGCCGCGAGGACGACCTGCTGCGTGAAGAGGACCTGCACGACGAGAACCTCTGAGCTGTCCTGACCCCGAACGGCCTGCTCAGCGGATGTGCCGGCGTCCGGAACGCCGCCCGTGCATGCCCAGGTGCACCGGGGCCCACGAGGACCAGGATCCCGGAGACCTTCACGACGTGGACACCTCCTCGGACGGGCGAGGGTCTGACCGCTGCCGCGACGTCGTCCGTGCCGGAGGAAGGGCTTTCCTCTACTCGGGTTCGGGCGTGGTGGCGATGAGGATCTGAGCGGCCTGCGTGACGTTGTCGGCACGGACCGCGCGGGCCATCGCTTCGCGGGCCGCGTCGGCGGTGGTGCCGGGCGGAACCACCAGCAGGGCGAAGTGGTCGTTGTGGCCGCGCGTAACGAGGACGGTGTCGTCGCCGACCGGGTCGGAGTCGAGGTGTACGACCCGGCCGTCGACGACCAGGCGGGACGGCAGGTCGTTCCAGGCGGACGCGTCCACGCCCACCCGGGTGATCGGGCCGAGGTGCGCGGTCAGGACACTGATCAGCGCAGGCAGCTCAATTGCGATGTCACGGGTCCGCGGCCACCAGGCGCCGTCCAGGAGCCCCTCCCGGGAGCTCGTGGTCTCCAGTCGCAGCAGGGCCGTACCCGGGTTGATCACCGAGTGGATCGCATCCGGCAGGAGCAGCGGGGGCGTGGGCGTGAGGGGGACGTCGGAATCAGCCATGTGGTGTCGCCCGCCTAGAGGGTGGGGCCGTACCGCGTAGGTCGGCACCGGTGCGGAGCCGGCCGGGCGAGGTGCGCGACCTGTCTCCTTTCACGGTACTCCCGCTCCCGGCCACCCCGCCCACCGGAAAATACCTGGTCAGATCAGCTTTACCACCCCGAACAGGCGTACAGTGAAAGCACCGGGAGTACTTCGCACACCGGCTTTCACGCGGGTGTCATTTCCGGCGATCGCCTAAAAACCGGACTGCCGACAGGCAGTCCGGGGGCAGGTCCACACCATGACCACCACCCTCGACCGGACCGCGCCCCGCGACCCCGCCACAGCGCCCCCGGCCCGTCTGTCCCTCACCCCTGCCACCGCGCTCGCCGGCCAGCTGGACGGTGCCTGGTGGCCCTACTCCCGCGACCTCGAAGCCGAGCTCCCCGCTCTCGCGGCCGCCCTGGACGAAAGCTGGGGACGCATCACCCGCGTCACCGTGAACCCCACCCGCTGGCCCGCCGTCCCGCGCACGGTCGCCATGGCCGGGCACGTCCTGCACGTGGGCTGGTTCACCGAACAGGACCCCGACAAGCTCATCCTGCTCTCCTACACCGTCGGCCGCTGGGACCTCCTCGTCGTCCCGCCCGAGACAGCACCCGCGGCTGCGGCCCGCCTGATGACGGCAGCGGCGATTCCGGGCAGCGTCCTCACCGCAGGCGTCCTGATGGCCAACGAAGCCGTCATCGGACGCGGCACCCGCGCCGCGCGCCGCCGGGAAGCCGCTTGGGAAGATGAGGGCGGGGCCTGCATGCCCACCCTCGGGGACCCCTTCGGACGAAGCGCCCTCCCGCTGTCCGCGAACGGCTGGAGGTGAGTTCGGTGGAAACCCTCGTCCTCATCGCCGTGATCATCATCGCGATCGCCATCGGCATGCGCTGGATCCACCTGCTCAACGCCCAGCACGACGCACGGATCGCGGCCTACCGCTTCAGCGACCCCCTGCCGAGGCCGCCGGGCCTGCCCGACGACACCGGTCGTCGGGCCCACCCCACGGATGCCGACCACTGAGGAACGGACCTTCCTCCGACCGGGGGCGTCGGCGGGTCGGGGCGCCCCGACCCGCCGACCTCTCGCCCACTCCGAAAGGGAACACTCCTACGTGACCGACACCGAGAAAGGGACGCGGTCATGGCCACACTGCGCGAACGCAAGACCTACCGCGCTCAAGTGCTCCGGATCCTCTACGAAGCCGTCGAGGGCAACCGCCTCCTCGGCATCACGGGATCGCAGTTGCGGCGCGACCTCCACGTGCCGGAACAGGACTTGGCCGCCGCCTGCACCTACCTGGCCGGCGAAGGACTGATCACCGTCGACTGGGAACCCGGCAACACCCCGGCGATGGTCACTCTCACCCACGAGGGAATCCGGCGCATGGAGGCCGAGGAGGAAGGGAACACCCAGGCACTGCCGGGGGCCGCCAGCCCGGCGTGATCGACGTGATCGACGGGACGCCCTCCAAAGGAGGGCATTCAGCGCGGTGCAACCGCAGAAGACCACGCGCGTGACATCGACTTCGAGGTGATGCGCAGCGCGTCGCGAAGGACGGGGCTGGTCGGCACTCTTCTGCGGCGCTGCTCGCGGCGTGCGCGAGCGCGCGCCGGTTCTGATGTCCTGCCGTCGCAGCGACGAATCGGCGAGGCCGTGGATCGCTACCGGGGTCCTGGCCCAGGGACCTGCTCTCGGGACGGGACAGCTCCTTCCGGCACCGGTCGCTCACCATCGCACCCGGATCCTCACTCGACCGTCTGATCACCGCAAAACGGGGGCAGACGGACATAGAGGGCGGAGGGAGGTCCGGATGTCCGGGATCCGTGCCGTGTACGGGCGCGCGAAGGGCGCCGCGACCGCGGCCGGTGAGCGGCGCGCACGGGCGCTGGCCCGCCACGACGCCGAGGAAGCGGCCGAGCGGGAACGAGCGGTCCGCCTCCGCCGTGCCCAGGCCCGCGACCGTGCTCCGGACGCGGCCCCCGTGGTGCCCTGGGGCCTGCGGGTCGCGGCCGAAGTCGCCTGGCGGTTCCTGGTTCTCGCCGCCACCGTGTGGGTCCTGATGCGGGTGATCGACTCCGTGCGGCTGGTCGCCCTGGCCTTCGTCGCCGCGTTGCTGATCACCGCGCTGCTCCAGCCGACGGTCGCCCGTCTGCACCGCCGGGGGCTGCCTCAGGGGCTCGCCACCGTCGTCACGGCGCTCTGCGGGTTCCTCGCCCTCGGGCTGATCGGCTGGTTCGTCGTGTGGCAGGTGCTCGACAACCTCGACAGTCTGTCCGAACGGCTCCAAGAAGGCATCGCGGAACTGAAACAGTGGCTCCTCGACAGCCCGTTCCACGTGACCGAGCAGCAGATCAACGGCATCACCGAGCGCCTGAGTGACGCCATCGGCACCAGCACCAGCGAGATCACCTCGACCGGTCTCCAGGGAGTGACCGTTCTGATCGAGGTCATTACCGGCATGCTCCTGGCGATGTTCATCACGCTCTTCCTGCTGTACGACGGCAGGAAGGTCTGGGAGTGGACGCTGAGGCTGCTGCCGGTCACCGTACGGCCCCGAGTCGCCGGAGCGGGCCCGCCGGCCTGGCGGACCCTCACCGCCTACATCCGCGGAACGCTGATCGTCGCCCTGATCGACGCGGTGTTCATCGGCGTCGGGATCTACTTCCTCGGCGTCCCCCTCGCCATCCCCATTGCCGTGGTGATCTTCCTGGCCTCCTTCGTGCCGCTGATCGGCGCCATCGCCTCCGGCGCGCTCGCCGTGATCGTCGCGCTCGTCACCCAGGGCGTCTTCACCGCCTTGATGGCCCTGCTGGTGGTGCTCCTCGTTCAACAGATCGAGGGGCACATCCTGCAACCGTTCATACTCGGGCGCGCGGTCCGGATCCATCCGCTGGCCGTGGTCCTGGCCGTCACCACCGGAGGGCTCGTCGCAGGTATCGGCGGCGCAGTGGTCGCCGTCCCCCTCGTGGCCGTGGCGAACACGGTGATCGTGCACCTCCGGTCCTACGCGGACGAGGACGAAGACGAGGAGCCGGCGGTGGAACCGGGAGCCGACCCTGGCGCGGCACAGGGCCCGGAACCGGCCGGCTCGGCGGAGCAGCCCCCGCAGCGGCCGCCCGATGCGGTGGAGTGAAACCGGACGGGAACCCGGTCCTGGTCCTTCTGCGGACCTTGGTGCAGGCGCCCGGCCGAGGCGGCACGACCTGGCCGGCGCGCTTCCCGCCCCAGGTGCCCGCAGCGGTACGGCCGGTATGGCCGCTACGGCCGCCGGATGCGGAGCGTGATCGCCGCGGCTGTCCTTCGTACCGCGAAGCCAGTAATCTCCCCGCAATGACGGCACTTTCGCATCACAGCAACGGTTACACCGAGCAACCAGGTCGGGACGGCATCACCGCCACCACCGAGGCCGATCCGCACGCCATCGGGCCGGTACGGACCGAGTACGCCCCGGATCCCGACGGCGACCCCGACCCTGGCGAGATCGTGTGGACCTGGGTCCCGTACGAGGAGAACGACGGCCGCGGCAAGGACCGTCCGGTGCTGGTCGTCGCCCGCGAGGCGGGCGGCCGGACGCTGCTCGCGGTGCAGCTGTCCAGCAAGCGGCACGACCACGACCGCGAATGGGTGCCGATCGGGACGGGCCCGTGGGACAGCGCGGGCCGGGAGTCGTGGGTGGACGTCGACCGGGTGCTGCGCGTGCACGAGTCGGGGATGCGGCGCGAGGCCTGCGCGCTGGACCGGGGACGCTTCGGGCTGGTGGTCGACCGTCTGCGCGAACGCCACGGCTGGCACTGACCGCCCCCGCCGGCCGCCTCGCTCCGGCCGGCCGCGTCAGGGGGTGGGGGTGGGGGTGAGGGTGGCGAAGGTTCGTTCGAAGGCCTGGCGGGAGTGCGGTGCGGGGTCCAGGATCGCGAACACCACCCGCTCGAAGGTGCCCGCGAAGCGGGTCGTCAGCAAGCCCCGGAAGGCCTCGGCCACCACCGCCGGGTCGTTGCGGAACACCCCGCACCCCCAGGCCCCCAGCACCAGCTGCCGGTACTGGTGCAGCGCCGCCACCTCCAGGACGAGCTCCGCACGCCGGGCCAGCGCCGCCGGGATCTCGGCGGCCCGCTCCGGTTCCTGCCGCAGGATCGTGCCCGCGTTCGGAGCGGGTGAAGTCAGGAAGCCGGCCAGGAACGGCGCCTCCATCAGCTCGCCCCGGTCGTCACGGAAAACCGGCACCCCGGGCGAGTGAATCACCCGGTCGGTGTAGAAGGTGCTCACTTCCGCGCGGTGCACCTCGTAGTACTCCAGAGCCTCCAGCAGCGTCTCGTACAGGGCGGAGGCGCGGCACAGGGCCTCCTCCTGCGCCTTGGCCCCGCGGACGTAGCCGCCCCCGGGATTCCGGGCCGAGGCGAAGTTCAGGACCGCCACCGGCCCACCGGGCCGCCCGGCTCCCGGAGCCGCCGGGGCGTCCGCCGCGAGCCTACGGGCGGCAACCGTACTGCTCTCCCCCGTGACCTCGACGACCGTCGCACGACCCCCGCTCACGGGTTGCTCGCCTGGAATGACCCGCTTTGGCCCATATATTGTTGTTCCTGCCTTGGCGTCCGCCAGGGCGGCGGCGAGGGACACCTGCCGCCCCGACCGCGTCCGGTACCCCCCGGCCGCCAGGATTTCCGCGTTCTCCCGCGCGATCTCGCGCAATCTGCTGCTCACGCCGCCATCCTCGGCACCTCCTTTCCCGGCGGCAAAGGATTTTGTGCCCGAGGGAGGGGTAGGCACGGGTGATGTCACGGCCGACGACAGGAGAAGAGGACCCGGTCATGCCCCTCGAGCCACCCGTTCCCCCACCCGTTTCCCCGTCCGCGCCGGACGCTCCCGCCTCCGACGCTCCCCCCTCCGAGGCCCCGCACTCCCCCGCGATCAGCGAGAAACAGGCGGAGCACCTGATCCACGGGATCTGTTTCAAGACCGGCCCGCCCCGCCTGCTCGGTGCCGAACTCGAATGGCTGGTCGTGGACGCAGAACGGCCCGCACGCACGGTGACCCCCGAGCGGCTCCGGGCGGCGCACGCCGCGGCCCGCGCGCTGCCCCTGCACTCCCGGGTGACCGTCGAACCGGGGGGGCAGCTCGAACTCAGTTCGGCCCCGGCCACCTCCCTCACCGGCTGCGTGGACGGGCTCCAGGACGACCTGACCGCCGTCCGCGCCGCCCTGCGCGAGCAGGGACTGGTCCTGCGCGGCCTCGGCCGTGATCCCCGCCTCCCCTACCGCCGGCTGCTCAACAGCCCGCGCTACGACGCGATGGAGGCCTACTTCGACCGCACCGGCCCGGCCGGCCGCGCCATGATGTGCGCCTCCGCCTCCGTGCAGGTCTGCGTGGACGCCGGGTACGAGGAGCCGGGCGTGCTCGGCCACGGCCGGCGCTGGCGCCTCGCCCACCTGCTCGGTGCGGTCCTGGTCGCCGCCTTCGCCAACTCCCCCGCGAACGAGGGGGCGTACGCCGGCTGGCGGTGCTCCCGCCAGGGGATCTGGGACGACCTGGACGCCCGGCGCACCCTCGCCCCGCCGCTGGACGCGGGGCCGCGGGACGGCTGGGTCCGCCAGGCACTGGACACCGAGGTGATGTGCGTACGGTCGTACGAGGGCGAGGCGTGGAACGTCCCGCGCGGTACGACCTTCCGCGACTGGCTGCGCGCGGGGGACGACGGGCAGGCCCTGCGGGCGCCCACCGCCGAGGACCTGGACTACCACCTCACGACGCTGTTCCCGCCCGTGCGGCCGCGCGGCCACATGGAGTTGCGCATGATCGACGCGCAGCCCGGCGACGACGGCTGGCTGGTCCCGGTGGCCGTCGTGCACGCGCTGTTCGACGACCCGGAGGCCGCCGAGACCGCCTACCGGGTCACCAAGGCCCTGGCCGACGCCTACGGCGCTCAGCCCGCGCCGCGCAATCCGCTCTGGCGGTCCGCCGCCCGTCACGGTCTGACCGATCCCGAACTGCGGGCGGCCGCCAAGACCTGCTTCCGGGCGGCTGCGGAGGCCCTGCCCCGGCTCGGTGCGACCACGCACGTCCGGGACACGGTCGGCGCGTTCACCGAGCGCTTCGTCCTGCGCGGCCGATGTCCGGGTGACGAACCGCCGCAGCTGCGGCCCGAGGGGAAGGAGGCCCTGCGATGACCACCGAATCCCACCCCGGGCTGCGGGAACGGGCGGCGGCGGCACTGACCGCCGCGCGGGCCCGGACGGCAGCGCTCACCGACGCGGTGACCGACGCCGACCTCACCGCCCAGCATTCCCCCCTGATGTCCCCGCTGGTCTGGGACCTGGCACACATCGGCAACCAGGAGGAGCTCTGGCTGCTCCGCCGGGTCGCCGGACGCGAGTCGATGCACCCCGAGATCGACCCCCTCTACGACGCCTTCGAGCACCCGCGTGCCGAGCGTCCGAAGCTGCCGCTGCTGGGGCCAGAGGAAGCCCGCCGGTACGCCGCCGAGGTCCGCGGCCGGGTCTTCGACCTCCTCGAGAAGACCCCGCTGGAGGGCAGTGCGCTCCTGGACGACGGCTTCGCCTTCGGGATGATCGCCCAGCACGAGCAGCAGCACGACGAGACCATGCTGATCACCCATCAGCTGCGGCGCGGCGCTCCCGTGCTGACCGCGCCGGAGCCGGACGCTCCCTACGATCCCCCGGGCGCCCCCGAAGTCCTCATACCTGCGGGCCCGTTCACCATGGGCACCTCCACCGAGCCGTGGTCGCTGGACAACGAACGGCCGGCGCACCAGCGGGACACCACGGCGTTCTGGATGGACACGCTGCCGGTGACGAACGCCGCGTACCGTGCCTTCATCGCCGACGGCGGCTACCACGAACCGCGCTGGTGGGCGGCGGCCGGCTGGGACCAGATCCGCCGGCACTCGATCGAGGCGCCGCTGTTCTGGCACCGGGAGGGCGGCGAGTGGCTGCGCCGCCGCTTCGGAGTGACCGAGCCGGTCCCCGATGAAGAACCGGTTCTGCACGTCAGTTGGTACGAGGCGGACGCCTACGCCCGCTGGGCGGGGCGGCGGCTGCCCACGGAAACCGAATGGGAGAAGGCCGCCCGCTTCGATCCCGCGACCGGCCGCTCGGCCCGCTACCCGTGGGGCGACGCGGACCCGACGCCCGCCCACGCCAACCTGGGGCAGCGGCACCTGCGCCCGTCCCGCGCGGGCAGCTACCCGGCCGGGGCGTCCCCGCTCGGGGTGCGCCAGCTGATCGGCGACGTGTGGGAGTGGACGGCGTCCGACTTCCTGCCGTACCCGGGCTTCCGGGCCTTCCCCTACCGGGAGTACTCGGAGGTGTTCTTCGGACCGGAGCACAAGGTGCTGCGGGGCGGTTCCTTCGCGGTGGACCCGGTGGCCTGCCGGGGCACCTTCCGCAACTGGGACCTTCCGGTGCGGCGGCAGATCTTCTCCGGCTTCCGCACGGCGAGGGATGTCTGATGTGCCGTCATCTCGCTTATGTGGGACCGGAGGTGACGCTCGGGAGGCTGCTGAGCGAGCCCGAGCACTCGCTGGTGCGCCAGTCCTGGGAGCCGCGCCGCCAGCAGCACGGCACGGTCAACGCCGACGGCTTCGGCATCGGCTGGTACGCCGAGGGCGACCCGGTCCCCGCCCGCTACCGTCGCGCCGGGCCGATCTGGGGCGACCTGACCTTCACCGATCTCGCCCGCGTGGTGCGCAGCGGGGCCGTGCTGGCCGCCGTACGGGACGCCACGCTCGCCGGGGCCGACGGCGAGGCCGCGGCCGCACCCTTCACGGACGGGCCGTGGCTGTTCAGCCACAACGGCGCGGTGCGCAACTGGCCGGAGTCGGCGGCACCCCTCGCGGCGGCGCTGCCGCCCGAGGACCTGCTGCAACTGGCGGCCCGTACCGATTCGGCGCTGGTCTGGGCGCTGGTACGGCGCAGGCTGCGGGCCGGGGACGACCTGGGCACGGCGCTCGCCGAGCCCGTGCGGGAGCTGTCCTCGGCCGCGCCCGGCTCCCGGCTGAACCTGCTGCTCACGGACGGCGCGGCGATCGCCGCGACCGCCTGGGGCGATTCGCTCTGGTACCTGGCCGATCCGGGGGGCGGGCGCACCGTGGTGGCGTCCGAGCCGTACGACGACGACACCCGGTGGTGCGAAGTGCCCGACCGGACCCTGCTGACCGCCACCCGTACACGGGTCCGTCTGACCCCGCTCAAGGAGAACCGCACGTGACCAGCTTTCAGTTGACCCGGACCCTCGACGAGGACGCGGCGGAGACCGCCCTGCGTGCGGACGTGCTGCACGGGCTGACGCACACGCCCAAGGTGCTGCCGCCCAAGTGGTTCTACGACGCGCGGGGCAGTGAGCTCTTCGAGGAGATCACCCGGCTGCCCGAGTACTACCCGACGCGGGCGGAGCGGGAGATCCTGTTGGAGCGGGCGCGGGAGATCGCCGCGGTGAGCGGGGCCCGCACCCTGGTGGAGCTGGGTTCCGGTTCCTCGGAGAAGACCCGCCATCTGATCGAGGCGATGCCGGCGCTGGACACGTACGTGCCGGTGGACGTGAGCGAGAGCGCCCTGCGGGGAGCGGCCACCGTGCTGCTCGCCGATCATCCGGGGCTGCGGGTGCACGCCCTGCTGGCCGACTTCACGCGTGCGCTGCAGCTGCCGGACTCCCCCGGTCCCCGGCTGGTGGTGTTCCTGGGCGGCACCGTCGGGAACCTGCTGCCGCCGGAGCGGGCGGTGTTCCTGGCGGCCGTACGGGCGATGCTGTCGCCCGGGGACGCGCTGCTGATGGGCACGGACCTGGTGAAGGACGAGGCCGTGCTGGTGACGGCGTACGACGACGCCCGGGGGGTGACGGCGGAGTTCAACAAGAACGTGCTGGCCGTCATCAACCGGGAGCTGGACGCCGACTTCCACACCGCCGACTTCGAGCACGTGGCGGTGTGGAACAGGGAGCAGGAGTGGATCGAGATGCGGCTGCGGGCCCGGTCCGAGCTGACGGTGAAGATCCGGGCCCTGGATCTGGTGGTGCCGTTCGCGGAGGGTGAGGAGGTCCTGACGGAGGTGTCCGCGAAGTTCCGTCAGGAGGGCGTACGGAAGGAGCTGGCCGCGGCCGGGCTGGAGCTGACCCAGTGGTGGACGGACGCGGCGGGCCGCTTCGCGCTGTCCCTGTCGGTCGCCGAAGGCCCGGTCGGCTGATCGGACGGGGCCGGCCGCGTCGTCCGCTCCGACGCGCGGTCGGCCACGGCCCGCTGGGCGGCCGCCGCGAGGTCCCGCCGGTCCGTGTACCGGCCCGGCGGGATCCGCGGCAGCAGCGTGACCTCGGCCCGTATGCCGCGGGCCCGGGCGATCCGCCACAGCGAGGCCGTCAGCGGGTCGTCCCCGACGAAGGCGGGCGCCCCGGCCGGTCCCCCGT
Source organism: Streptomyces sp. NRRL S-378 (assembly GCF_000720645.1). NCBI lineage: Bacteria > Bacillati > Actinomycetota > Actinomycetes > Kitasatosporales > Streptomycetaceae > Streptomyces > Streptomyces sp. NRRL S-378. The sequence goes on along the minus strand of NZ_JOBX01000065.1, from coordinate 1,377 downwards.
CGGGCCGCAGGTACGCCAGGTGCAGCGGCTGTACGGGGACGCGTGCGTCCAGGGCGGACTGGAAGGCGGCCCTGCGGAAGGTGCCCCGGGCGCGCCCGCACCAGGTGGATCCCTCGGGGAAGACGCAGACCCGGTGGCCGGCGAGCAGTGCGCGGGTCATCGCGGTGACGGTGGCGGGCAGGGCGCGGATCCGGTCGCGCTCGATGAACAGGGTTCCGGCCCGTGCGGCGAGGCGGCCGAGGACGGGCCAGGCGCGGATGTCGCTCTTGGCGAGCATCCGGCCGGGCAGGACGGCGGCGACGAGCGGGATGTCGAGCCAGGAGATGTGGTTGGCGACGAGCAGGCGGCCGCCGGGCGGGCCGGGGCTGCCGTGCACGGTGATCCGCAGGCCGAAGGCGCGTACCAGTGCGGCCGACCAGGCTCGTACCGCCGCGTGCCGGGGGGCGGCCGGCAGGAGCCGGACCGGTGGGGCGCACAGGATCCCGAGCAGGATCAGGGCGACGGCGCCGGTGAGCCGCAGGACCGCGTGGGGGACGCTCGCGGTGCGCCCCACGTGGCCGGAGCAGGCCTCGGGGGTGCAGGGCGAGGTGGGCAGCCAGACGCTCATGCGCCCGGGATGAGCGCGCGGAAGTGCTTCAGGTAGCGCGGGTTGGTCCGGCGCAGGGAGAGCAGCACGTACAGGTCGGCGCAGCCGAACGCGGCGTCGAGGGCGGGCTCTCCGCAGACCCAGGCGCCCAGGCGCAGGTAGCCGCGCAGCAGCGGGGGCAGTTCCATGCCGTCGGGGAAGGCGATGCCTTCGGGGTTCCAGGGGATGCGCGGGGTGACCCGGTACTCGTCGGGTGCGGGGCTGCGGGTCAGGGCGCGCTCACGGGTGGCCGCGGCGAGGACGCCGCCGTCGGCGAGCGGTATCGAGCAGCATCCGGCGAGCCAGTTGTGGCCGGTGCGGTCCATGTAGTGGGCGAGGCCCGCCCAGATGAGGGCGATGACGGCGCCGTTGCGGTGGTCGGGGTGGACGCAGGAGCGGCCGACCTCGACGAGGTCGGGGCGGATGGGGGCGAGCGCGGAGAGGTCGAACTCGCCCTCGGAGTACAGGCGGCCCGCGACGGCGGCGCGCTCCGGGGGCAGCAGCCGGTAGGTGCCGACGACCTGCCCGGCCTCCTCGTCGACGACGAGGAGGTGGTCGCAGTAGGCGTCGAAGGCGTCGGCGTCGAGGCCGGGCTCGGGGCCGTCGAGTCGGGCGCCGAGCTCGCCGGCGAAGACCTGGTGGCGCAGGCGCTGGGCGGCCCGTACCTCGTCCTCGTCGCGGGCGAGGCGCACGGTGTAGTGGGGCCCGGGGGCGGCGGCCTGGGCGCTGTCTCTTATACACATCTCCGAGCC
>NZ_JOBX01000064.1:0-33667 GCF_000720645.1 Streptomyces sp. NRRL S-378 | reverse complement strand
CTCGGCCGCATCCGCGGAAGCGGAAGCAGCTGCGGGGGACGCAGCCCCGTCGGCCTCAGCCGCCGGCTTGGCCGCAGCGCCGGAGCCCGGCTTCACCGCCCGGAACACGGCCGTACGCTCACTGTCCGCAGCCGGAACCGCAGCCTCCGACTCCGCCCTACGGGACGCGGTCCCCTCCGCGTCGTCCGCTGCCGACGGCTTCGCCGCAGGCTCGGGCTCGGGCTCGGACCCGGCAGCGGCGGAGCCGGGCTCGTCCTCGTCCGAGGGGGCCGAAGCGGAGCCGGAAACGGAAGGCTCGGTGGCGTCCGGCCCGGGCGCCTCCGTCGTGGCGACCCAGGCCGCCACCGCCTCGCGCAACGCATCCCGCCCACCGGCCTCGGGCTCGGCCGCGGCCTCTGCCCCCGCCTTGGGCTCGGCCTTGGGCTCGGCCTTGGGCTCGGCCTTGGGCTCGGCCTCGGGCTCGGCCTCGGGCTCGGCCTCGGGCTCGGCCTCGGGCTCGGCCTCGGGCTCGGCCTCGGCCTCCGCACCCGCCTCGGCCTCGACCTCCGCGTCGGCCTCGTCCGCGGCCTCGGACTCCGCACCACTTTCGCCCTTACGGGCGACCACGGCACCGTCCTCGGATTCCCTCGGCCGGAACACCGACACCCTCGGGTCGCGCTGCGCGGACGACTCCGCCGCCCCCGGCGTTCCTGCATCTACCGACTTGTCGGGGGACTCGCCCGCCACCGCTCCTCCTCATCGCCGCCATGTTCGGCTGTCCGAATGTCTAACAGTGTCCCGTCTAGAGAGCATCGCCCCCGTGCCAGACGAGAACGACATAGCTGCGGGTTTCCCCACAAAGCGGCCACGCGCTCTCGACAGATGAATGTGAGAGGCGTCACCCTGTCACTCATCCACGCGGGGAGGCATGGATGGGCAGGAGCCGCAGAACAATTCCGGAGGAGCTTCTGCTGCTCGCCTTGGACCCGGCCACGGGTACCACGGCGCAGCCGCAGTCGCTCGACCTCGGCCTGGCCGGGGCACAGCTAGTGGAGCTGGCTCTGGCAGGACGGATAGCCCCTGATGGGGATCGTATCGCCGTGGTGATGCCACGGCCGACAGGAGATCCGACTCTGGACTCCGCACTGGAACTGCTGCGCAGGCGCGGCAGCCCGGTACGGGCCGTCCACTGGATCGGCGGACCCCGGCTGGGGCTCCGTCAGATTTACCTCGCGCACCTGGAGCGCTGCGGCATGGTCCACGCCGTCGCGGGACAGATGTGCGGGGTGTTGCCGACGACTCGCTACCAGGCGACGGACACGGACATCAGCCGGGAGATCCGAGCCCGGCTGGACAGTGCGATCCGCACCGGCGTACCGCCGGACCCGCGGACCGCGGCGCTCGCCGCACTGGCCCACGCGGTCGGACTCGGCAAGCACCTGTACCCCGGCAACGAGGGGCGCTCCTCCAGATCCCGCCTGCGGGACCTGATCAGGCACGACCCGATGGGCGGACTCGTGGCGCACGCCGTGATGGACGTCCAGAACGGTGTGGCCGCACAGCCGCGCCGGGACCGCGCACCGGCACCACCGGTCCGGCCCGCGGCGGGCGGCGTCCCGCTGCAGCCGCGCCGCACCGGTGCGATGGCACGCGTGGCCGCGCACTGATCCACCCCCGGTGAGGCCCGGACACGTCCGGGGTCCCCACCCCGGTTCCACAGCTCCACCACCGCACAGCTGCACCACCGCACAGCAGCGCCACCGCACCGCAGCGCCACCGCACAGAACCGCCACCGCCGTGACCGGCGTCCGTGAGATCCGGTCCGGGAGCCGCCAGCGCGCGGGGTGACGGGGCCGGTCCGCCGGCTCCGCCGCCCCGCGCGTCTGTGTTTTCCCTGCCGTTCCCCAGCGGCGCCGCCCGCTTCGGTGGCAGTCTGCTGAACATCAGGCACGCAGAGAGACAGCTGCACGACAGAAGAAGGCGGAGGTGCCGTTCACGTGGCGTCCAATGTCAATCCCACCGTCCGACGCCGCCGACTCGGAATGGAGCTGCGCAAGCTCCGCGAGGACAAGGGCATGACGGCCGAACAGGTCGCCGAACGCCTCCTCGTCTCCCAGTCGAAGATCAGCCGACTCGAGAACGGCCGCCGTTCGATCAGCCAGCGCGACGTCCGCGATCTGTGTGACGTGTACGAGGTCGAGGACCGCCGGCTCATCGACTCCCTGATGCAGATGGCGAAGGACTCCCGCCAGCAGGGCTGGTGGCACGCCTTCGGTGACATCCCGTACAGCGTCTACATCGGGCTGGAGACCGACGCCGCCAGCCTGCGCACGTACGAACCCCTGGTGATCCCGGGCCTGCTCCAGACCACGGAGTACGCCCAAGCCCTCGTCCGAGGCGCGTGGCCGGAGACCGCCCCGGCCGACGTGGACAAGCGCGTCCAGGTCAGGATGCACCGCCAGAAGCGGCTGTCCGAGACGGAGAACAACAATCCGGACCTCGGCCCGCTGCGCCTGTGGGCGGTCATCGACGAGGCCGCGCTGCGCCGGCACGTGGGTGACGCCCAGCTGATGATCCGGCAGCTGGAGTACTTGATAGAGCAGTCGGAGCAGCCGCACGTCACGGTGCAGGTGATGCCGTTCGAGCTGGGCGCGCACCCCGGCGTGAACGGCCAGTACGCGATCCTGGAGTTCCCGGACGCGTCCGACTCGACGGTCGTCTACATCGAGGGCGTGACGAGCGACCTGTACCTGGAGAAGGCCAACGACGTCCAGAAGTACAGCGTGATGTACGAGCACCTGCGCGCCCAGGCCCTGGGCGTGGACCAGACGCGCGAGTTCATCCTGCGGATCATCGACCAATATGCCGACAAGGGTGAATAGTCCTGTGACGCATGGGGCGCGACGGTCGAAGGGCGGCACCGTACACCGTCGATCCCCAGCCACAGAAGGCTTGAATGGAATATGCCACTCGGTCGGGTGAATGCTTCCTTCACCCGTCAGGAGCTGCGGGTAGCGTCGATCAGGTCAGCCGGAAATGGCCGACAAGACACCGGAACTACTCGCTCACCGGAGAGAAACATGGCTATTCGCCAGGGCGCCACCGACAACTGGGTCAAGTCCTCCTACTCCGCCAACGGCGCCTGCGTCGAGGTCAAGTCCCCTGTGATGGAGTCGATCGCCGTACGTGACTCGAAGGTGCAGGACGGCCCGTCCCTCACCTTCGCGCCCGGCTCGTGGACCTCGTTCGTCGCCGATGTGACCGAAGGCCGGCTGGGACGCATCGTCTGAAGACCACGACACGCCCCGACTGCACCACCTGCACCACCAGCACCACCAGCACCACCAGCACCAGCACCACCAGCACGACAGGCACCACCCGCACCACCTGCACCACTGACTGGAGCCCTCTCGACCGGTCCGCCGTCCTGGCCGAGGGGGCTCGGCCATGCCCGCGTCAGCGCAGCTGATCGACGTACCGGTCGGTCCCCGGCACCGTCGGGATGAACGGAGCCACGAGCTCCACCCGCCCCAGTCCCGCCTCCGCGACCTCCGTGTCCAGCCCCCGGAACCGGTCCCAGCAGGTCCGCGGGTCCTCCTCCAGGAACCACAGCAGCGTGAGGCGCGTGTCGACCCCCTCCACCTGCTTGACGTACGTCATCCGGTCACCGGGCAGCGGTGTCGGCCGGAAGACGGTCACCATGGCCGCCGGGGAGCCGTGCAGCCGCTTCGGCAGGGCCCGGGAGCGCAGCCACTCCAGCAACTCGGCCCGCTGCTCGGGGGCGTCGGCGTCGACCACCTGCACCACCAGCCCGGCGTACGGGTGGTCGAGCGCGTGGTAGTCCCGCGGACCGGCGGCGCCGTCGCGGTAGACGGTCGCCGCGTGGTCCTGGAAGGCCGTGAAGACGTGGGTCCGGTCCTGGTAGACGCGGCCGTCGCGGTTCAGCCGCTTGTTGATGCCGACGGTCCACTTCATGTGCTCGTCGTAGCGGCCCTCGGTGACCCAGTAGGTCGATATGTAGCAGCCGGCGGTGACCGGCTGGGCGACGGCCGACTTCTCGGGGTAGCGCAGCTCCTGGAGTTCACGGGTGGCCACCCAGCGGCGGCCGGCGTACATCCAGGGCATGGCCATCGCGCCCGCGTAGTAGTGGTCGTCCTCGTACCAGCGGTTGTACGCGTACTCGTGGCCCGGATGCGGCTCCACCATGGTGATCAGCGCATGGCCGGGGCGGACTCCGTAGGGGCCGACGGCCGCCAGCGCGGCGTAGTCGTCGACACGGGTGCCGGCGTCCTGGTGCGGGTCCTGCTCTCCAGTCGTCATGGGAACGGTCTAGCTGATGTGGCGTCAGATCGGGAGAGGGCGGGCGGTGACGCGTCCACACCCTGATATATCCATGCCGTCTACACGTTTCCCCCGCTACGCTGCGCGCACCCGTCTCCCGGAGGAGCTCCCGTGCCCGCTGCCGCTGCCCATGCCGTCACCGCAACGACCACGACCACGACGACCACCGCCGCTGCCACCGCCGTGGCACCGCCGCCCGCGTTCGCGGCCCGCGCCACCTCGGTCGAGGGCTCCCCCGTACGCGAGATCCTCGCGCTCACCCAGCGGCCCGGGATCATCTCCTTCGCCGGCGGCCTCCCCGCGCCCGAACTCTTCGACACCGAGGGCCTGCGCGCCGCCTACGACGCCGCCTTCACGCTGTCGGCGCGCCGCGCGCTCCAGTACTCGACCACCGAGGGCGCTCCGGAGCTCCGCGCCGCCGTCGCGGCGCGGGCCGCGGCGCGCGGGCTGCCGACCGGCGCGGACGACGTGCTCGTCACCTCCGGCTCGCAGCAGGCCCTCACCCTCATCACCGCTGCCCTGATCGAGCCGGGCGACGTGGTGCTGGTCGAGAACCCCACCTACCTCGCCGCCCTCCAGTGCTTCGGGCTGGCGGGGGCCCGGGTGGTGGCCGTGCCCTGCGACGAGGAGGGCCTGCTGCCGGACGCGCTCGCCGAGCTCGTCGCGCGGGAGCGGCCGAAGCTGCTCTACACGATCCCCACGTTCCAGAACCCGACGGGCCGCACCCTGCCGGCCGCCCGCCGGGCGGCGGTCGCGGACATCGCGGCCCGGCTCGGCCTGTGGCTGGTGGAGGACGACCCGTACGGGGACCTGCGCTACGAGGGCCACGACGTCCCGTGGCTCGCCGCCCACCCGGGCGCGGAGGACCGTACGGCCCTGCTGGGCAGCTTCTCGAAGATCATGGCACCGGGGCTGCGCCTGGGCTGGCTCCGTGCGCCGGCGGCGCTCCTGCGGGCCGCGGTGGTCGCGAAACAGGCGGCGGACCTGCACACCTCGACGGTCGACCAGCTGGCCGCGGCGCACTACCTCGCGACGGTGGACCTGGACGCGCACATAGGCACCGTGCGCACCGCGTACCGCGAGCGGCGCGACGCCCTGCAGAGCGCCCTGAGCCGGACCCTGCCGGCGGACCACGACTGGAACGTGCCCGAGGGCGGCATGTTCGTGTGGGCCCGGCTACCGGAGGAGCACGACGCGACGGCCGTGCTGCGGACGGCCGTGGCGCACGGCGTCGCCTTCGTCCCGGGCGCCCCCTTCCACACGGGCACCCCGGACCCCCGCACGCTGCGCCTGTCCTTCACGACGCACACCCCGCACGAGATCGCCGAGGGCGTGGGCCGGCTCGGCGCGGCCCTGGCGGAGTACGCCGCGACGCTGGGAGGCGACCACGGCGAGCCGTGGGGCCTCAGTGCTGGATCCCGACCTTGAGCAGGACGATGAGCAGCCCGAGGAAGAGGTTGATCGCACCGGCGACCGCCATCATGCGGCGGGAGGCGCCGGCCCGCTTGGCGGCCACCGTCGCCCAGCCGACCTGCCCGGCCAGGGCGACCAGGAGCGCCGTCCACGCGATGCCGTGCGGTCCCAGGCCGAGCAGCGGGCTGATGGCCGCGGCGACGGCCGGCGGGACGGCCGCCTCGATGATCGGGCGCTCCTCCCGGGCCGTGCGGCGGATGACGCGCCAGCTCAGCCGGCCCGCCATGCGGGCGCCGAAGAGGTGGGCGAAGACGTGCGCGGCCCAGAAGACGACGCCGGTGCCCAGCAGCAGCGCGATGAGCTGCAGCCGCGGGAACGAGCCGAGCGTCCCGGCCCCGACGACGACGGAGGCGGCGAGCAGCGAGCCGTAGACGGCGCCCGTGTAGTCGCCGCGGACCTTGTCCACGACCTCGTACGGGTCCTCGTACGGGTCCTCGTACGAGGCCTCCTCCAGGGCGTGCTCCGGAGCGGGCAGCGGGCCGGGCACCGGCCGGGACTGCGGGCCGGGCACCGACCCGGACTGCGGGCCGGGATCCCGCCGGGGCAGCGGGTCGGATTCCGGCCGGGGCCGCGGGTCGGGCTCCGGACCGCGGTCCGAGGCCACTACGACGCGGCTCCGGCTCCGGACCGCGTGGTGGGCCACTTCAGCTCGATCTCCATCTCGATCTCCCCGTCGCCGACCTCGACCTCGATCTCGGTACGGAGTTCGTCGGGGACCCGCAGGCTCATCGTGCCGGGGCCGAGTTGCAGTTCGGCGTTGCCACCGTGCCGCAGTGCCTCCGCGAGCGCGGACAGCTGGTCGGCGGCCTCGAGGCGAGAAAGGGAACTCTTCTGCTCGAACTTGAGGTCCTTCACTGCTGTCTCCTATCCGCCTCGACCAGCGGGAACTGCGGGAGCACCGCAACGGCGACACCGGGTAAGGCTCATTGTGACGCCGTGCGGTGGGTCGGGCATCCCGGGACGGCGGCGCACCCCGGCACGCGGCGGCAACGCGCCGTCACCGCTCCGTCGGCGCATCAGCGCGGCGACGGCCGGTCGAGGAGGAGGGCGAGGACCTCGCGCCACTGCAGGGGCGGAGTGCCCGCCGGAGCGCCGGGCCGCCCCCGCGGCACCCGTACGCGCAGGGCGCCCGGACGAATGGCGCAGGTGACCGGCGTGGGCAGGGTCAGGGCCTCCCCGTCCACGGCGACGGGGATGCTCTCCGCGTCCGATCCGACGACGACCCGCCGGGAGGTCAGTACGTGCAGGCCCGCCGCCCGCGCGCCCCGCAGCGCGACGTCGGCCGCCTGGGCGGCGTTGTTCACCCGGATCCCGATGACGCCCAGAACGCCGAGGTCGAGGCGTGCCCGACGGGCGCCGACGGCCATGGGTTCGGGCGAGGAGTAGGGGTTGTTGCTGATCAGCAGCGCCTGCTGGGCTTCCAGGCGCGTGTCGTCGGTGGTCGCTTCGAGGGCGCGGCCGGCGTACCCGAGCAGCAGGTCGGGCAGGGCGCTCAGCGCCGAGTCCGCTTTGGCGTCCCGGTACTCCGGGCGCTGGACGACCTCCGCGTAGACACCGAAGGAGGCGGTGTTCACGAAGGCACGGCCGCCCACGAACCCCAGGTCGATCCTGAGTTCCTCACCGTCCGCCAGGGCGTCCAGGCACCGGGCCGGATCCTCGCGGTCCAGCCCGAGGTCCATGGCGAAGTGGTTGCGGGTCCCGGCGGAGATCACCAGGAACGGCAGTCCGTGCTCGGCCGCCACCTCGGCCACCCGGGCCTGGGTACCGTCGCCGCCCGCCACCCCGAGCAGGTCCGCCCCCTCGGCCACCGCCCGGCGGGCGAGGGCGGCGACGTCGGTCACGACCTCCGGGTCCAGCAGCAGTACCCGGGCGCCGAGCGCCTCGGCCTTCTCGACGAGGCCGAAGCGGCCGACCTTCCCGCCGCCGGACTTCGGGTTCATGATCAGCACCGGATGGCGGGGCCGGTCCGAGGCGACCGCCCGCATACCGGCGGGTGGCCGCGCCGCGCGCAGTGCCGTCCGCGCGCACATCCCGGCGGCCGCCCACAGCACGAGGGCGGCCAGCGCCGTGGGCCACAGGTCGGCCCGGGCGTAGATGACGAGGACGGCCACCGGCGCGGCCACGACCAGCACGGTCCCGACGGCCCGGACCAGCCCGCGGTGGGCCACCAGCCACCAGGCGCCCATGGCGGCGAGCACCGTGGCGGCCGCCCCGACCACGACGACGGTCAGCCCGCCGCCCTCGCCGGCCACCACCAGCACCACCACCGCGCCCAGCGCACAGACCAGCGCCAGCAGGGCGAACAGCCGGGCGCGCCCGGGCGCGCCGACAGGGTGCGAGAGCGACATGGTCCTCACGTCCTCCGACCGGGGCCCCGGCGCGGCCTACCGCCCCCGCCGGGACGCGTTCCATCCGATCATCCCCCGAACACCCCCCACCGTCGACGCGGACACCCCCTACCCCGCGCATTGCTTTTGCAACTACCACTCGGGAACCGCCATCAGCACATGAGCCAATGCGTCTGGCGCAGTATGTGCGCTACCGAACAGTAAAGTTGGCCGCACCCATCCCGGCGTGCAAGACCTCGGGTCGTGGCATCGGCCTTCATCACCGCCGTGCATGCCAACGGTCGATCTCCCCTCCTCGCCCCTCCGGGGGCTTGCGGAACCACCCCCACGGCGACCCGGCCGTTCGGCCGCATGCGGCCGCCGGCCAGGGAGCGTTCCACCCTCGGGCGGACCGACGGGACCGGGGGCCGACGACGGAGTCCCGCCCGCCCCCGCAGGCTCCGACCCCGTCCCCGCCACTCGGGGGATCCGCACCCCTTCACACCACCGCACCCGCACTCTAACCTGACGACTCGTCAGATGTGGTCGCGCGTCCGGAGGTACGTCGTGCTGTTGCGAGGGAAGACCGTCATCGTCTCCGGCGTCGGGGCCGGCCTCGGGCACCAGGTGGCCGCCGCCGTCGTGCGGGACGGCGGGAACGCCGTGCTCGGGGCCCGGACCGAGGCGAACCTCGCCAAGTCCGCCGCCGAGATCGACCCCGCCGGCGCCCACACCGCCCACCGGCCGACCGACATCGGTGACGAGGCCCAGTGCGAGGCCCTCGCCGCCCTGGCCGTGGAGCGGTTCGGGGGCCTCGACGCCGTCGTGCACGTCGCCGCGTGGGACTCGTACTTCGGCGGGCTGGAGGACGCCGACTTCGGGACCTGGCAGCAGATCATCGACGTCAACCTGCTGGGCACCCTGCGCATGACCCGGGCCTGTCTGCCCGCCCTCAAGGAACGCGGCGGATCCGTGGTCATCATCGGGACGCAGTCCGCCGTGGCCGCGCCCAACGAGGTGCAGCAGGCCGCCTACGCCGCCTCCAAGGGGGCGCTGACCTCCGCCATGTACTCCATGGCCCGCGAGCTCGGACCGCACCGGATCCGCGTCAACACCGTGCTGCCCGGCTGGATGTGGGGGCCACCCGTTCAGGCCTTCGTCACCTTCACCGCGCACACCGAGAACGTCCCCGAGGCCGAGGTGCACGCCCGCCTCACCCGGCGCATGGCGCTGCCCGATCTCGCCACCGACGGGGACGTCGCCGACGCCGCCGTGTTCCTCGCCTCCGACCGCGCCCGGGCGATTACCGGCCAATCGCTGCTGGTCAACGCCGGTGAGCTGATGAGATGACCCTCTCCACCGCCGGGACGTCGGATCGTATGCTCGCCCCATGACCACTCCGAGTGAGGCTCCGACCGAAAACGCGATGCGCCGGGCGCTGCGGCGGGCCCGAGACGGCGTCGCGCTCGACGCGGCCGAGGCGGCCGTGCTCCTCCAGGCGCGCGGCGAGGCCCTGCGGGACCTCACCGCCTCCGCCGCCCGCGTCCGTGACGCCGGGCTCGCCGCGGCCGGACGGCCAGGCGTCATCACGTACTCGCGCAAGGTCTTCATCCCCCTCACCCGCCTGTGCCGCGACAAGTGCCACTACTGCACCTTCGTCACCGTCCCCGGAAAGCTCCGCCGGGACGGCCACGGGATGTACCTCTCCCCCGACGAGGTCCTCGACATCGCCCGCAAGGGCGCGGCGATGGGCTGCAAGGAAGCGCTCTTCACCCTCGGCGACCGCCCCGAGGACCGCTGGCCCGAGGCCCGCGAGTGGCTCGACGCGCACGGCTACGACGACACCCTCGCCTACGTCCGCGCCATGGCCATCCGGGTCCTGGAGGAGACGGGGCTCCTCCCGCACCTCAACCCGGGCGTCCTGTCCTGGTCCGAGCTGCAGCGCCTCAAGCCCGTCGCCCCGTCCATGGGCATGATGCTGGAGACCACCGCCACCCGCCTGTGGTCCGAGCCCGGCGGCCCCCACCACGGCTCCCCCGACAAGGAACCGGCCGTACGGCTGCGCGTCCTGGAGGACGCCGGCCGCTCCAACGTCCCCTTCACCACCGGCGTCCTGATCGGCATCGGGGAGACCTACGCGGAGCGGGCCGAGGCCTTCTTCGAGCTGCGCCGCGTCCAGCGCAGCTACCACGGCATCCAGGAGGTCATCGTCCAGAACTTCCGCGCCAAGCCGGACACCGCCATGCGCGGCATGCCGGACGCGGAGCTGGAGGAGCTGGCCGCCGCGATCGCCGTCGCCCGCCACATCCTGGGCCCGAGCGCCCGCATCCAGGCCCCGCCGAACCTGGTGGACGCCGAGTACGCCCTGCTCATCGGCGCGGGCATCGACGACTGGGGCGGCGTCTCCCCGCTGACCCCCGACCACGTCAACCCCGAACGCCCCTGGCCGCACATCGAGGAGCTGGCCGCGCGGACCGCGGCCGCCGGCTTCGAGCTGCGCGAACGCCTCACCATCTACCCGGAGTTCCTCCAGCGCGGCGAGCCCTGGCTGGACCCGCGGCTGCTGCCGCACGTACGGGCGCTGGCCGACGCGGACACGGGCCTGGCGGACGAATCCGCGACCGTCGAGGGCCGGCCCTGGCAGGAGCCCGACGAGGGCTTCGCCGCGTACGGCGGCAGCGGCACCGGCCGTACGGACCTGCACGCCACCATCGACACCGAGGGCCGCAGCGCCGACCGGCGCGAGGACTTCGACCACGTCTACGGCGACTGGGAGGCCCTGCGCGAGGCGGCGGCCCCCGGCATGGTCCCCGAGCGCATCGACACGGACGTACGGGCCGCCCTCGCGCAGGCCGCCGACGACCCGGAGAAGCTGACCGACGCCCAGGCGCTGGCCCTGCTGCATGCGGACGGGCCGGCCCTCGACGCCCTGTGCCGGATCGCGGACGACCTGCGCCGGTCCGTCGTCGGCGACGACGTCACCTACATCGTCACGCGGAACATCAACTTCACCAACGTCTGCTACACCGGCTGCCGTTTCTGCGCCTTCGCGCAGCGCCGTACCGACGCGGACGCCTACACGCTCTCCCTCGACCAGGTCGCCGACCGGGCCGCCCAGGCCTGGGACGTCGGCGCGGTCGAGGTGTGCATGCAGGGCGGCATCCACCCGGACCTGCCCGGGACGGCGTACTTCGACATCGCGCGGGCCGTGAAGCAGCGGGTGCCGGGCATGCACGTGCACGCCTTCTCGCCGATGGAGGTCGTCAACGGCGCGACCCGCACGGGCATGTCCGTACGGGACTGGCTGACGGCGGCCAAGGAGGCCGGCCTGGACTCGATCCCGGGGACGGCGGCCGAGATCCTGGACGACGAGGTGCGCTGGGTCCTGACCAAGGGCAAGCTGCCGACGGCCGACTGGATCGACGTCGTCACCACCGCGCACGAGCTCGGGATCCGCTCCTCGTCCACGATGATGTACGGACACGTGGACCAGCCGCGGCACTGGCTCGGGCACTTCCGCACGCTGGCCCGCATCCAGCAGCAGACGGGCGGCTTCACGGAGTTCGTGACGCTGCCCTTCATCCACACCAACGCGCCCGTGTACCTGGCGGGCATCTCCCGGCCCGGTCCCACGGTCCGCGACAACCGCGCGGTGACGGCGATGGCGCGGATCCTGCTGCACCCGCACATCCCCAACATCCAGACGAGCTGGGTGAAGCTGGGCGCCGAGGGCGCGGCCGAGATGCTGCGCTCGGGCGCGAACGACCTCGGCGGGACGCTGATGGAGGAGACCATCTCCCGTATGGCGGGGTCGAGTTACGGCTCGTACAAGTCGGTCCGGGACCTGGTGGCGGTCGCCGAGGCGGCGGGCCGCCCAGCGAAGCCCCGCACGACGCTGTACGGGGAGGTGCCACCGGAGCGGCAGCAGGCGGCCCGCGCCTCGGACGGCCACCTGCCGGAGCTGCTGCCCGTACTGGACTGAGCGGGGCGGAGGGGGCGGCCGCGGCCGGAACCGTTCGCCATCCGGCCGCATGCCGTTCCGCTTCCGGTTTCGATCGATCCTGTCCACTACAGTGCGGATTCGCATGCCCGGCGAGTACGGACAGGGACGCCGGGCATGGAACGGACTGGTCAGCGGGGGGCGCGGTGCCGGGGGTGGACGACGTGATCGGTACGAATGACAGCACGGACGGCGGTGTTCCCACCCCGGCCACGGCCCGGCCGGACTCCGCCCCGGCCGGCAGCGCCGGCGCGACGGCGGCGCCCGGCCCCGCCAACCCGGCCGGAGGCCAGGGCCAGGCGGGCGGCCCGGCCGGCCCGGTCCCTGCGGACGGTACCCGCGCGACGGCGGCGCCCGGCACCCCGAACCCGGCCGGAGGCCAGGGCCAGGCGGGCGGCCCGGCCGGCCAGGTCCCTGCGGACGGTACCCGCGCGACGGCGGCGCCCGGCACCCCGAACCCGGCCGGAGGCCAGGGCCAGGCGGGCCCGCCGACGGCCCCCGCCGCCCCCTCCGGAGGCAGGACGCTCGGGCGGGGGATCGTCACCGGGCTCTGGGGCCGGATCGAGCAGCAGGACTTCCGCAGCCGGATCCGCGGCACGCTCCTCGGCGCGGCCCTCGGCGACGCCCTCGGCGCGCCCCTCGCCGGTCTCTCCCTCGACGCCATCCGCACCGCCCACGGCCCCGACGGCCTGACCGGACCCGCCGCCGCCCACGGCCGCCGCGGCCGGGTCACCGCCGCCACCCAGCTCACCCTCTTCACGGTGGACGGGCTGATACGGGCCCACGTACGCCGGGACACCGGCGTCTGGCACCCGCCGACCGACGTCCACCGCGCGTACCGCCGCTGGGCGGCGACCCAGCACGACTGGGGCCCCGACGAGCGCCGCGAGGACAACGGCTGGCTCGCGCAGGAGGAATGGCTCTACGCCCGCCGCGACCCCGACCGCGCCTGCCTGACCGGCTTCGGCGACGACGTCCTCGCCACCCTCGACCAGCCCAAGAACCCGGCCGCCCGCGGCGCGGCCGCAGCCGCCCGCTCGGCCCCCTTCGGCCTGCTGGTCGGCTGGGAACCCGCCCTCGTCCTCCAGCTCACCGTCGAGTGCGCCGCACAGAGCCACGGCCATCCCACCGCCCACCTCTCGGCCGGCGCCCTCGCCGTCATCGTCCACGGCCTGATCCGCGGCGACTCCCTCGACGCCGCCGTCCAGCGCACCCTGGGACTGCTGGGCGCCCGCCCCGGCCACCAGCCCGTCACCGACGCCCTCCAGCGCGCCACGGCGGCCGTCACCCAGGGCCCGCCCGGCCCCGACGCCGTCGAAGCGCTCTCCCCCGGCGACACCGCGCCCGAGGCCCGCGACGCCACGCACGCCCTCGCCGTCGCCGTCTACTGCGCCCTGGTCGCCGAGGACATCGCCCACGGCCTGCGCCTCGCCGTCAACCACGGCGGCGACTCCGTCTCCGCCGGCGCCCTGTGCGGGGCCCTGCTCGGCGCGCTCCACGGCGAGACGGCCCTCCCGCCCGCCTGGCTCGCGGAGCTCGAAGGCCGCGCCACGCTCCTGGAACTGTGCGACGACTTCGCCCTGGAGATGACCCAGGGCCCGGCCCTGCACGGCCCCTCGGCCTCCGCCTCCGCCCCCGGCTGGCTGGCCCGCTACCCCCGCGGCTGACCGACGCGCCACCCCGACCTGACGCCCCCTCAACAATCGCGGGCTCAGCCCGTACCGTGGCGTTCCCACGTCTCGGAGGTGCCAGTGCCCATGCGGATCGCCACGACCGTCTTCCTCACCGACCGCACCGTCTCCCCCGTCCGTCTCGCCCGCGTCCTGGAGGAGCGCGGATTCTCGGGCCTCTACCTGCCGGAGCACACCCACATCCCGGTCTCCCGCGAGACCCCCGCCCCGATGGGCGGCGACCTCCCCGACATGTACGGGCGCACCCTCGACCCCTTCGTCGCCCTCGGCCAGGCCGCCGCGGTCACCGGACGACTGCAGTTGGGCACCGGCATCACGCTGATCGCCCAGCACGACCCGATCGCCCTCGCCAAGCAGGTCGCGACCCTCGACCACCTCTCCGGCGGCCGTTTCACGCTGGGCATCGGCTACGGCTGGAACGTGGAGGAGGCCGCCGACCACGGCGTCGAGTGGGGCACGCGCCGCGACCTGGTCCGCGACCGGATGGCCCTGATGCGCGCCCTGTGGGCGCCCGAGCCGACGGCGTACGTGGGCCAGTTCTGCTCCGTCCAGGCCAGCAGCGCCCACCCGAAGCCGGCCCAGGCCCCGCGCGAACTCGGCCCCGCATCGCCCCTGCACGGCCCCCGCACCCTGATCGGCGGCGCGGCCGGCCCGAAGCTGTTCGCCGCCGTCGCCGACCACGCCGACGGCTGGCTCCCGATCGGCGGCGGCGGCCTCACCGAGTCCCTCCCGGTGCTGCGCCAGGTCTGGGAGACCGCCGGACGCGACCCGAAGACCCTCCAGGTGGTCCCGTACGCGGTCCACCCCAGCCCGGGCAAGCTCGCCCACTACGCCGACCTCGGCATCGAGGAGGTCGTCCTCCAGCTCCCCTCGGCCCCCGAACCGGAGATCCTCCGCACCCTGGACGCCTTCGCCCAGTACCTCTGACCTCTCGTCCTCCCCCGTGCCCGTACAGCGGCGGGGCCCGCCCGATCATGCGATCGGACGGGCCCCGGTTCACGTCTCAGCGGATCCTCAGGACGTGAACCAGCCGTTCAGGTCGGCGATCACGTCGGTGGAGCCGGAGTTGTTGAAGAACGTCACCCTGCCGTCCACGACGGGGACGACCACCAGGTTGGAGACGGTCTGCCCGGCCGTGAAGTTGAGGTTGGAGACGCCCGGCCTTCCGGTCCCGTGCGGGTGGACGATCAGGTGGCCCGCCTCGGTCGTGTTGGTGACGGTGACGTTCAGGACCACCGCGGTCACCCCGGTGAGCGGCACGCCCTCGACGCCGGCCACCTGCAGACTGACGATGCTGCCCCCGCGGACGGCGCCAGCGCGGGCGCCGGTCCCGTCACGGGTGTCGAGGAGCCGGACCGGAGCGCCGGCCGAGAAGGCCGACCCCTCGGCCGCGTAGTAGCCGGTGACGTCGGCGATCAGGTCCACCGAACCGGAGTTGTTGCGCAGGTCGACCTTGCCGTTGACGACCGGCACCGTCACCAGGTTGGGGACGATCTGGCCGGGCGTGAAGTTGAGGTTCGACACCCCCGGTGCGGCCTGGCCGTTCGGATAGACCGTGATGTGTCCCGCCTCTGTCGGCTGGACCGCGGTCACGTTCATGACGACCGCCGTGACCCCGGTCGCGGGGACGCCCTTCACACCGGCCACCTGGAGGGTGACGACCCCGCCCGGACCGACCCGTTCCTTCTTCGCACCCGTACCGTCACGGGTGTCCAGGAACCGCGCGGGCGTGACCGGGTTCAGCGCGGAGCCGGCCCCGGCCTGGTCCGTGTAGTAGCCGGTGACGTCGGCGATCAGGTCCACCGACCCCGCGTTGTTCCGCAGGTCGACCTTGCCGTTCAGTACCGGCACCGTCACCAGGTTCGGCACGATCTGCCCCGGCGAGAAGTTGAGGTTCGACACCGAGGGCCTGGGCTGCCCGTTCGGGTAGACCATCACGTGTCCCGCCTCGGTCGGCTGCACCGCGGTCACGTTCATGACGACCGCCGTGACCCCCGTCGCCGGGATGCCCTTGACGCCCGCGACCTGGAGGGTGACGACCCCGCCCGGACCGACCCGTTCCTTCTTCGCACCCGTACCGTCCCGGGTGTCCAGGAACCGCGCGGGGCCGTGCGGCACGAACCGGCTCTCGGTGGCGGTCGTCGGTGCCGTCACGGTGTACGCCTTGGTGATCCGGTGCCCGATGTAGAGGCCCACGTCGTACAGGCCCGGCTGCAGGCCGGTCGTGTCGACCAGCACCTTCATCGAGGTCCCGTCCGGGCTGACGGAGAGCGGCTTCAGGTAGGGGCCGTCCTCGTACTGCGTCCCGCTGGGCATCAGCATGAGGTCGGGGGCGAGGGTGAGGTTCTGTCCGTGGACGACCGCCTGGTTCCACGTCCCGGCGGGGCCGGTCGCCGGGCTGATCCCGGACACCCATGGCTTCGGCTGCTGCCCGTTGCATGACGTGACGCAGGATCCCCGCAGGGTGAACTCGACCGGCAGGACCGTCCTGGCCGCGCTCAGCATCAGAACGGCCTGGCCCGCCCGGGCGTCGCTCTCGGCGGAGCACAGGGTGTTGAACCCGCCGTCGCACCGGTAACCGGAGGACGTTCCGGAGCCTTCCCAGCCCTGGGCGGCGAGCAGGCTCAGTTCAGGGGTGGCCGGGCTGGCGAGGTCGTTGGACGTGCTCACCCCGCCGACGCCGAAACTCTGTGAGGGCTTCATGTCGACGACCGCGCAGTAGGCGCTCGCGGTCTGCGTCAGCACACCGCTGCGCTCCGGGAAGCCCTCCACCGAGATCCGGTTCACGGTGCACTCGGGCACCCAGCCGACGGACGTGCCGACCTTCCAGGTGTCCACCTCCGCGTGCACCGGCTTGCCCGCGTAGCCCGTGGTGTGGACGACCGCGACGTACGACGTGGATCCGGTGACCCGGCAGGCCGCGGTGTACTGCCGGCATCTGTACGTGCCGGCCGCGTCGACCACCTGCAGCGTCGCCGAGGGGTCGTCCTTGCCTCCGGCGGTCCGGGCGCTCAGCCAGAACTTGTCGGTGGCGGATCCGCTCACCCGGACACACCGGGCGTCGAGAGCCGAGGTCAGGTCGAAGGACACGGCCTGACCGCCGACCTTCGTCGACACCGGGGCGGTGCAGTTCGCCGTCGCCGAGATGTCCCGCCGGGCCAGCTTGTAGGTTTCCGGGGCCTGTCCGACCATCATGACGGTGTAGGGGGTGCCGGACGCGAGCGGGCAGGTCACGACGGACCCGCCGATGCACGCGATGTTGCCGGCGGGATCGGCGGCGTAGAACGTCGCGGCCTGCCGGTTGAAGGGGGCGGAGTAGGCCAGCACTTCGGCGGCCGCGTGCTGGGCGGCGGGCAGGCTCAGACAGGTCTGCAGTGCGCCCGCGGTCAGCGACGCCTCCGCGCCCACCGATGCGTCGAAGCCGGTCTGCGGCCAGGCCGCGCATCCCGCGGCCTCGCCGGTCCGGTGGACCGCCAGCCCGTACGCCTTCGACGGCGTGCCGGTCAGGACGGCCCGGAAGGGCGCGGTCCCGGTCAGCTTGCAGACCGGGTGGTAACCGGAGTACTCGCACTGCTTGAGGCCGGCCGCGTCGTACACCAGGACCCCGACGGTCTCCCCGCCTGCGGGCCTCCGGTCGAGCAGGTACACGCCCTTGCCCGAGGCGGTCGGCAGGGTCAGGCACAGCTTCTGCCCGGGTCCGCCGAAGGTGCCGGTCACCGGTCCGGCGACGAGCCCGTTGTCGTGGGTGGCGGTACAGCCCCGGCTCTCCTTGGCGGAGTGGAAGGCCATACCGAAGGCGGTGGGGGCCTCGGGCCGGGGAGTGGCCGCCCAGGTGTGGTCGCCGGCGGGCAGGTCGCAGGCCCCGTACTGGCAGAGTCCGGGCATCGCGGCACCGGCCGCGGTGAACAGCGTCCCGGCGGGGGCGGAACCGGACGCCACCGGACCGAAGGAGTGCCAGGCCGGCGCAGACACCCGCAGGGTGCGGCAGCGCGTTGTCGAGCTCAGGTCCGGGGAGACCCCGAACGGCTGCGGCTCCACCACCTCGCAGCCTTCCGGCTTCGACAGGCGCGCCAGGGTGACGTCGTAGGCCGCCTGGCCCGACCCGAGGGCACTGAGCGCCGTCATGCGGAACGGCGCGGTTCCGGTGAGCTTGCAGTCGAGCGGGACGCTCCCCGAGTTCTGCCAGTCGCGCACACCGGCGCAGATCTGCTTGCCGGTCGCGTCGTAGACGATGTGGTGGATGTCCTTGGAGGACGAGTAGCTGCGGAGCACATCGTTCGCGACCAGGTCCAGCGCGTAGCAGTCACCTGCCGAGCCGGCCGGCAGGGAGCCCTGGAACGTCTTGGGGGCGCCGAGTGCGCGGTCCGCCGGAGCGACCGTCCTACAGGTGACGGACGAGGCCAGCGGCAGGTACGAGGCCCAGATCTGGGTCTGCGAGCCGGTACCGTTCTCCACCTTCATCGCGTAGGTACCCGCCTGAGTGACGGGGCAGCGGACGGCTCCGTACGCGTAGTCGGCAGAACCCAGGACGTGCTCGCACGTGAGGGTGGCACCCGTGGGCGACACCAGCTTGGGCCGGATGATCCCGGGCGACGTCACCACCTGCAGGACGACCACGTCCGGTGCGGGCACCGCGATGGAGAAGGACGCCGTCGTGTTCGTCTCGACCGCACAGTTGACGATCGTGCTCGGCTGCAGGGCCGTCGGGCAGGCGCCGGCGGCCTGGCCGCTCTGCTGGAGCGAGCTCAGTACCGCCTCGCGGTCTCCGGCCGGGTCCGTCTTCGGCGCGGTGGCCGTGGGGCCCGCCTCGGGAGCGGTGGAGACGGGTGCGCCGGCCTGCGGTGAGGCGGTGGGGGCGGGCGGCTGCGTCGCCGCGGCGGCGACCCCCGCCTGGCCGGTGAACGATGCCAGTACGGCGAGCAGCAGGGCCCCGGAAGCGACTGCGGCCCTGCCCCTCCCCGGTCTCTCGCGCACTCTTCTGCCCATCGGCAGCGATCTCATGGAGCCCCCAGCTCAGCAGGTCCTCGTCCTGTGTCCCTCACACGACGGGCAGGCGGAGCTTATCCACCCCCTAGAAGGGCTCCGCAGGGGGGCGTCGCCGGGCCAGCTCGGCCCAGACCGTCTTGCCGACGATGCGGTCCGTGACGCCCCAGTCGGTGGCAACGGCGTCCACGATGCGCAGGCCGTAGCCGGACTCCGCCGCGTACGCGTGCGGCTGCACGGCCGGGCGGCGGTCGCGGCGGGCATCGGAGACCTCGATGCGCAGGAAGTCCTCCAGGAGCGTCAGCCTCAGCTCGAAGTCCCGCCCCGGGACGCGGCCGTGGCACACGGCGTTGGCGGCGAGCTCGGCCACGAGGAGCCCGGTGTCGGCGGACAGGGCGGTGGATTCGGGGAAGCCCCACGCGTCGAGCTCGACGAGGGCCAGCTGTCGGGCGAGCCGGGCCCCGCGGCGGGTGCTGGTGAAACGCTGAGTGAACACGCGTACGAGGGTCCGGGTGCGGCCGGAAGGTGCGGTCATGCCGCCAACATCCCGCCCGACCAGGCTCGTTCAACACCACCCGGACTCGTACAAACCAACTGTACGAGTCCACTCCCTGGACAGGCGCGGTCACGGTGCGTGAGTCTGCTGTCGGGGATCGGGGAGGTGACGGCCGTGGTGAGTGCCGACGACAGCGGTGACGGCGAGGTCGAGCCGGACGACAATCTGCGCAGCTTCGGCGAGACGGTCAAGGCCTCCCGCAAACGCGCCGGTCTGACCCAGGAGCAACTGGCGTCGCTGATCGGGTACTCGGTGCAGTACGTCGGCTCGGTGGAGCAGGGCCGCCGCCACCCGTCGCAGAAGTTCGTGACCAAGACGGAAGCGGTCCTGGACACCTTCGGCGTGATCGACATCGCCGCGAAGCAGCTGACCCGGCGTCGGGGGCTGGCGACGTGGTTCCGGCGGTGGGCGGAGCTGGAGGAGGTGGCCGTCACCCTCAATACGTACGAGTGCCGGTCCGTACCGGGGCTCCTCCAGCCGGAGGCGTACGCCCGCGCCCTCATCGACAGCGTCCCGCCTCTGGCCACCCCGGAGGAGGCGGAGGCCCGTGTCGCGATGCGGCTGGAACGGCAGAAGCTGCTGCACCGCGTCCCCTACGCCCTCTTCAGCTTCGTCATCGAGCAGGCGCTGATCGAGCGGCGGACGGGCGGGCCGCAGGTCACGCGGGAGCTGATCGACCGCCTCCTGGAGTGGGGAGAGCTCCCCAACGTGGACGTCCAGATCATGCCGTTGGTCCAGCCGGTGCACGCGGGCACCGACGGCCCCTTCCGCCTCCTGGAAACCGATGAACACGAGTGGCTGGGCTACACCGAGGGACAGCAGACGGGCCAGGTCATTTCCGACCCGAAAGACATCAGCCTTCTCCACCAGCGGTATGCCAAACTTCGCATCCAGGCCCTCAACCCTGCTGACAGCACGGGCCTGTTGATGCGAATGCGAGGTTCCCTGTGAACAGCTCCGACTTGCGGTGGTTCAAGAGCAGCTACAGCGGAAGCCAGGGCGACGACTGCGTCGAGGTCGCCGCCTGCCCCGGCGCCGTGCACGTCCGGGACTCCAAGGTGACGGCCGGCCCCGAGCTGGCCGTCACCCCGGACGTCTGGACCGCCTTCCTGGGCGGCGTCACCGCCACCCGCTGAACGGCGGCGCGGCTACCGCTCCCCGCCCTCCTCCTCCGAGGGGAACCGGGCGAGCGGGGCCTCGCGCTCGAAGAAGGTCTTGGCGCGGGTGATCGCGCGCTCGTCGCCGCGGACCTGGCCGGGCCGGGAGCCGTTGCCGAGCAGGACCCCGCCGAAGCGCATCCCCAGGTAGGCCGCCGAGTGGTTGAGGGCGGTGATCAGACCGTCGGCGCGGACCTCGTCCTCCTCGGCCATCGCCGTGACGCCCCACAGGGTGCGGCCGGCCATCCGCTTCTTGAAGTCCAGGCCGGGCACGCCCAGCCAGCCGGACCAGTAGTCGAGGTAGCGCTTGGTGTTCGCGGAGACGGTGTACCAGTACAGGGGCGAGGCGATCACGATGTCGGTGGCCTCCAGCGTGAGGCGGCGCAGCTCCTCCTCGCGCTCGCCCACCGGCCAGGTCCCGTCCTCGTGCCGGCCGTCCTGGAAATCGGGCAGAGGGTCCTTCGCCAGGTCCACCCAGCGCTGCGGAATGCCGGCGGGCAGCTGCTCGGCCGCCGCCCGGGCGAGGATCTCGGTGTTGCCGTCCGGGCGGGAGCTGCCAAGGACGAAGAGGAACGAACGGTCGGTATCGGCAAGTCTGTCGGTCGTCATGTGACCTGCAACGGCCGCTGCTTGCGGAGCCATTCCGTCCGCGTGCGGGCGGCTGTCATCCCCTCGACGGCGGGACCGGCGGCCAGGGAGCATGACAGCCGGACGCATCGAGGGAACGGATCGGCATGCCCGGCGTGCAGAGGCCGCCACCGGGGCCGGCCGCGCCCTGGCGG
Source organism: Streptomyces sp. NRRL S-378 (assembly GCF_000720645.1). NCBI lineage: Bacteria > Bacillati > Actinomycetota > Actinomycetes > Kitasatosporales > Streptomycetaceae > Streptomyces > Streptomyces sp. NRRL S-378. The sequence continues at coordinate 12,378 of NZ_JOBX01000064.1, read as the reverse complement.
ACCGCCTCGGCCTGCCGTTCCACTTCTCCGACCCGGACGACCCGGGCTACGACGCGCCGCGACGGCGGCCCCGAGAGAGGAACGACCCGTGCCCGGACAACGCAGACGCAAGGAGAGGCAGCAGCGGGACGAGCGCCACGGGCCGGAGAGAGTCCCCGGTCGCTGGGAGCCGCGGTTCGAGTCGCAGGAGCATGCGGAGGTGCGGGACTTCCTGCGCCGTCTTCGATCCGAGGGCACCGCCACCGACCCGGCAGGCATCCGGATCGACACGTTCTGCGGCCGCCTCACCCACCCGACGAGCCACCGGGTGAGCGTCTACGTCCCCGACCCGTCCGCCTGATCGCGGTCACCGGTGCCGGTGCCGGCGGCGGTGCCGGTGCCGGAAAAGGCTGAACGGCTCGCGTGAAACCAGATACGAGGCCTGTCGCTCCCCCCGAGGCAGCGGCACGCGCGGCTGGTCCGGAGCCGTCAGCGGGTTCGATCCTAGGCTGTGCCGGCCCGCCACGGAAAGGATATTTCCGCAGGTCAGGCCGGGCGTGGCCGATAGTCGCCCCCGGCCTGAATGCATCCGGCACCGACATCGGCGCCGGAACCGCAGGCCCGGGTGCAGGTCCCCGGCGTCAAACGGAATCCGCCACACGCGGTAACGGGGCCGATACCGGCCACATTCCCCCGCGGGTCGCCGACCCGACGGCTACCGGCCGGCGCCCTGCTCCCGCACCTGCGGCCGAACCGGCGGGACGTCGGCGCCGGCGTCGGCCCCGGCCGCCCAGAACTGCGCCAGGACCGCCTCCTTGTACGGGTCCGGACGCACGCTCAGGTCCCCGGCGAAGGGCCGGTCCAGGGCCACCACCAGGAGCAGGCTGAAGCCGATCAGCCCGGCGACCGCCGACACGAAGAGCAGTTGCATCTTCAGGCTGCGCAGGCCGAACAGGAAGGTGAGGGGGACGATCACGACGGCGCCCCCGTACACGAGGACCTGGAGCAGGACCGGCAGCGAGGTCTCGGCCATCGTGATGCGGGCGCGGCGTTGCGAGTTGAGGTCGCTCAGGCGGGTGACCGCTTCCGCGTAGAAGGTCTCGGCGCGGGGGCCCTGGGGCTCGTAGGCCATGAGGGCCTGGTAGAGGGCGTGCGTCTGGGCACCGGTCGCCTCGTAGCTCGGCCGTCCCTCGCGCATCAGCGGCCACTGCACCTCGACGACGGCGTGCGCGTACGCGCCGACGGCCGCGTGCACCCGGGCGCGGTCGGCGGCGGGGAAGGCGTCGGCGCTGCGCACGACGGCGGCCAGGTCGCTGGCCTCGGTCGCGACGATGCTCTGGGTGTTCTCCCGCTGCGTCCAAAGGGTGACGACGACGAAGGCGAGGATGATGCCGTAGATCGCGCCGAACATGCCGAGCGCGACCCCGACCATCTCGTTGTGCTCGCCCTGCGCCAGGTGCGGGAAGCGGCGGCGGGCGGCCGTGCTCCCGGCCACGGCCAGGCCGGTGAGGCCGCCCACGAGGAGGACGGCGATGACGAGGGTGCTGACGTGATTGAGCAGCCAGAGGATCATGCGCTGCTCAACGAACGCCTCCGGCCGCCGTACCGCCCCCCGTACCGCCGCCCGTACCGGCGTGGATCAGTCGACCTTCGGGGTCTTCGGGAGCCCGGCGTCCAGGGCCGACCCGGCACCCCCGAGCGAGCTGTCGGTCGCCTTCGCGGCGGAGCCGACCGCGCCCTGGGTCACCGCGACCGCCGTCTTCGTGTCCTGGACGGTCTGCGCGGGGTGGTCGGCGATCTCGACGACGCGGCCGACGAGCGGCGCCGCCCCGGTCGCCGCGGACGGCTCGTCGGCGGCGTGCGCGGCGGGAACGAGTGCGAGGGCCGCGCCCCCGGACAGGACCAGGGCGGCAAGGGTGCGCTTCATGGCAGTCATGCCCGTCCCAACGACCCCGCCATCCCGGGGTCACCACCCGCCCACCACTTTGGTGGGACTCCCTTTCGTCCACCACCGCTGTTCGTCGTCGGCCCAGACGCCCGACGGCGCGCCGCGGGCCGCCCGCTGCGGTGACGTCGTCGAGGAGGTCGGGGCGAGAGCCTCGCCGCCGGTGTACCCGCCCTCGGCGGGGGCGAGCAGTACCACCTCGAATAGGCCACCGCCGGGAACGCCGGCGGCCCCGGATCGGGGGAATCGATCCGGGGCCGCGGGGATGACTCGGCGGGTGGCGTTGCGGTGGGGGTGGTCAGTCCTCGACCACCAGGGACGGGGTGGACTTCGTCAGGACCTCGCCGCGGAAGAAGGCGGGGCTGCGGCGCTCGGTGACGAACATGATCACCAGGCCGAGGGCCAGCAGGCCGACGCCGATGATGAAGACGCTGCCGACGCCGAGGACGGTGGAACCGGATCCGTAGGCCGGGTCCCACATGTCGAAGAGGGTCTTGCAGAAGACCGCGGCCAGCAGCAGTCCGCCCAGGACCGGGAAGACGCCCTTGAAGAACAGGTCGCGGGAGGAGCGGCGCAGCTCGGCGCGGAAGTACCAGGCGCAGGCGAAGGCGGTCAGCGAGTAGTAGAAGCAGATCATCAGGCCGAGCGCGAAGATCGTGTCGGTCAGGACGTTCTCGCTGACCAGGGTCATCACCGTGTAGAAGAGCCCGGTGGCGGCGCCCGCCATGACGGTGGCGCGGCCCGGGGTCTTGAAGCGCGGGTGGACCTTGGCGTAGGAGGGCGGCAGCGCCTCGTACGTCGACATCGCGAGGACCGTGCGGGCCACCGGGATGAAGGTGGTCTGCAGGGAGGCCGCGGCGGAGGCCAGGACGGCGACGAAGAGCAGGAGGCCGAGGACCGGGCCCATCACCGGGCCGGCGAGGGCCGCGAAGACGTTGTCGGAGGTCTCCTCGTTGGCGAGGCCGAGGCCTTCGCCGCCCGAGCCGACGGCCATCTGGGCCGCGACGCCGGTGGCGAGGTAGGAGCCGACCAGGACGACCATCGCGATGAGCGAGGCGCGGCCGGGGGTCTTCGTGGAGCCGGTGGTCTCCTCGTTGGTGGCCAGGCAGGCGTCCCAGCCCCAGTACATGAAGATCGAGAGCGAGAGTCCGGCGGTGAAGGCCGCCATCGACTCGACCGCGAAGGGGTTCATCCAGGACCAGGAGAAGTCCAGGCCGGTGTCGAAGGTGCCGGCGGAGGCCTTCTGGAAGGCCATCGCGACGAATACGGCGAGCACGACGAGCTGGAGGCCGACTAGGGCGTACTGGACGCCCTTGGTGGCGGTCATGCCGCGGTAGCTGATGGCGGTCGCGACGGCGATCAGGGTCAGGCAGGTGGCGATGTGGACGAGCTTGTTGTCGTCGAGGGCGGCGATCGACGGGTTGTTCGTGATCTCGCCGGCCAGCAGCCAGAAGTAGGAGGTGGCGACACCTGCGAGGTTGGAGAGCACGATGATCGTGGCGATCACCAGGCCCCAGCCGCACATCCAGCCGATCCGCGGACCGAAGGCCTTGACGGTCCAGGTGAACGAGGTGCCGCAGTCCGGCATGGCCTTGTTGAGTTCGCGGTAGGCGAAGGCGACCAGGAGCATCGGGAGGAAGCCGGCGAGGAAGATCGCGGGCATCTGCAGGCCGACCTCGCCGGCGGTGGAGCCGAGGGTCGAGGTCAGGCAGTAGACCGGGGCGACGGTCGAGATGCCGATGACGGCGCTGCCCACGAGCCCTACTGACCCCTTGCCGAGGCCCTTGCCGCGAACATCGCCGTCGGCCACGCCGCTTACCGTGTCTCCGGCCTGAGGCCGAACGTCCAGCTGAGTCATGGGTCAGGACGTTAGATGCTGCGTTTTCCACATCTGGAGGATCGGAGTCCGGAAAGGAAAGGCCTCCGACGCCTTGGAATCTTGAGGTTGAGACTGTTCACAAGCGCTTAATGCAAGGTTCACTCAGACATCCAACGGCGGTTCGACAGGGCCGACCGGGCGGCTTTCATCATGCGGAAACCGCAGGCATGTCCGATTTGCACCATTCCAAAGTTTCCCTCGTGACTTTGCGGTGACCGGTGGTAACGCCGTACGTGGACAGGTTTGCCGCTGACATGACCATCGGCCTAGAGTCGCCGCGATTCAAGATCATTCACGGGGGAGACACCATGCACACGCGCACCACGACACTGCTCGCCTCGGCAGCGGCCGTCACGGCCCTGCTCACCCTCACCGCCTGCGGAGGCGGTGAGGACCAGACCCTCGGCGGCATCGGCTCCGACACCGGCACGGGCACGGGCGGCACCACCGGCGGCGGTCCCGACGAGGGCACCCTGGAGAACCCCACCAAGAACGGCGGGGTCAACGGGAACGCGCCCAAGGACGGCACCGCGTTCCAGAAACTGCCGAAGGCGGGCACCATCGCGGCCGCCGCCCGCTTCGTCAACGGCTTCACCAAGTGCGCCGAGATCACCACCACCCAGGCCGGCTACAAGTACTGGGACCAGGACGTCGCCCGGTACGGCGAGAACTTCTCCGTCGTCGAACGCGGCAGCTGCGACGAGGGCGACACCCGCATCTTCATGATCAAGGACATGAAGAAGTTCCAGACCGCGTACAAGGAGGACATCGCCAAGAAGGCCTCGGAGAACCGGGGCAGCAGCACGACCGGCGTCGTCATCGGCCAGGACTTCACCGTCGGTTCCACCCGCTCCACCGCGATGGCCGCCCTCATCGAGCCCCGGGCGGGGCTGCTCACCCTCAACTGCCACCCGGAGTTCCAGCCGCCGAGCGGCTTCCGCAAGGAGCCGGCCCTGGTGGATGGCTGCGTCCTGACGGACTACCGCAAGAGCTGACGGAGCGACCGGGCGGGACCGACCGGGCGCGGCGTCGGCCACGAGCGCCGCCCCGGACGGACGCCCCCGCCCGGCGACGCGATCCGCGAGACTGTCCCCATGCCCACGGCCGATGAGCTCCTCAGCGCGGACACCGTCACCACCCTGGCCCGCCTTCTCGCCCGGGCCGGCGGCCGCCGGTCCGCGCCCGCCCTGACCGCCCGCGCCGCCGCGCTCGACGGACTGACGTACAGCGGGCGGGTCGCCGCGATCCGCGACGCCGTGCTCGCCGACCTCCCCGAGGACTGGCCCGGCTTCGAGGCCGTGGTGCGCACCGCCCTCGCCGAGCCCGCCTTCGAGGGGTGGATGACCTTCCCCGTCAACGAGGCCGTCGCCGTCCGCGGGCTGGCGGCGTTCGAGCCCGGGCTGGAGCTGCTGCGCGACCTCACCTCGCGGCTGACCGCCGAATCCGCGGTACGCCCCTTCCTGCGCGCCGACCCGGACCGCGCCCTGGCCGTCGTACGGAAGTGGACGGACGATCCGGACCCGCACGTACGCCGCCTCGCCAGCGAAGGCACCCGGCCGCGGCTGCCGTGGGCACCGCAACTGCCCGCCTTCGTCGCCGACCCGCGGCCGGCGCTGCCGGTGCTGGACGCCCTCCACCGCGACCCGTCCGAGTACGTGCGCCGCTCCGTGTCCAACCACCTCAACGACATCAGCCGCGACCACCCCGACCTCGCCGTCGAGACCGCGGCCCGCTGGCTCACCGCAGGGCCCGCCGAGCCCGCCGGCACGACGGACCGCGTCGTACGGCACGGGCTGCGCACGCTGATCAAGGCCGGCCGGCCCGAGGCGCTGACCCTCCTCGGCCACGCCCCGGACGTACCGGTCACCGTGCACGGGCCGGTGGTGACCACGCCGCGCGTCGCCGTCGGGGAGTACCTCGTCTTCGACTACGCGGTCACCAACACCGGTGAGCTCCCGGCCGAGCTGGTGATCGACTACGTCGTGCACCACACCAAGGCGAACGGCACCCGCACCCCGAAGGTGTTCAAGCTCGTCACCCGCCCGCTGGCCCCCGGCGAGACCCTCTCCGGCACCAGGCGGCACTCCTTCAAGCCGATCACCACCCGCCGCTACCACTCCGGCGAGCACCTGGTGCAGCTCCAGGTCAACGGCCGCGTCCGCGGCGAGGCCGTCTTCTCGCTGGACGCGACATGATCACACCTGGCACCCTCGCACCATGACCTACGGAATCGAGTCCCACCCCGCCCGGTGAGCGCCCGCGAAGAGCGCCAGGCGCTCACCTCCCGGACGCCCTCCCTCCACGACTACGCCCTCTTCCGCCACGGCATCGAGCCGGACGGCCGGATCCCCTCCCGCGGCTTCCCCCTCCCCGGGGAGTTCCCCGAGATCGACGAGGACGACGAGCTCGCGTGGGAGCCCGCCGAAGCGGCGGTCGGTGCAGTCCTCGCGCCGCTGCTGGCCGACCCGGACACCGACCGGGCCGCGGAAACCGCACAACTGCAGCTGGCCTCCCTGCCCGTCGAGCCCACGACCGTCCACCGCATCACCTACTGGATCGGCCGCCGCCTAGCGCCGGACGACCCGGTCACCGGCACCGCCAGGTGCCTGGCCCGCCGCCTGGCCCGCACGGGCACCCACCCGGCGGCGGTCCACGCCGGGCTGGGCCTGCTGATCCGGCTCGGCGAGGCCGAGGACGTCCCGCTCCTCCGGACGCTCGGCATGCTCGAGGACTTCGCCGATCCGGCGGTCGAGGCCCTCGACCGGATCGACCGCCACGCGGCCGCGCTGGTGTGGCTGACCCGCCGCGGCGACGAACCCCGCATCCGGCAGCTGATCGACGCGGTGCACTTCGAGTGGCTCGTCCCGGACGACGGCTCCTCGCCGCAGGCGCAGGCGGACGCGGCGATCCGGCGGCTCGCGGCCGGCGATCCCCGCTTCCTCGCGGACCTGCGCCATGCCCGGCGTGAGGACGCCGAGGCCCTCGGCTTCCCCTGGCCCGAGGAGGAAGAGGCGTAGCGGTGCGGGCGGGCCCCTTCCGGGGCCCGCCCGCGGTCCGCACCGTCCGTGCCGGACGGGCTACGTCGTCCAGACGATCGACTGGACCTCGCTGTAGGCGTGCAGGGCGTACGAGCCGACGTCCCGGCCGACACCGCTGCGTTTGAAGCCGCCGAACGGGGCCTCCATGTTGCGGCCGATGGTGTTCACGCCGACGCCGCCCGCGCGCAGCCGCCGCGCCACGCGGAAGGCGCGTGCCGAGTCGCCGGACCACACGTAGCTGAGCAGGCCGAAGTCGCTGTCGTTGGCCAGGGCGACCGCCTCGTCCTCGTCGCCGTCGAAGGGGACGACCACGACGACCGGGCCGAAGATCTCCTCGCGGACCACCCGCATGTCGTTGGTGCAGTCCACGAGCAGGGTCGGCGCGACGTAGAAGCCCCGCCCCTCCCCGACCACCGGACGCTCGCCGCCGTACGCGATCCGCGCGCCCTCCTTCCTCCCCAGCTCGACGTACGACTCCACCCGGTCGCGGTGCGCCGCCGAGATGACCGGGCCGACCACCGTCCCGGCCGCCGCCGGGTCGCCGACCTTCATGAAGGCCAGGTAACCGGTGAGCTTCTCGACGAGCGGCTCGTAGACCGACCGGTGGACGATCACCCGGGTCGGGGCGGTGCAGATCTGGCCGGAGTAGAAGGAGAAGGTGGTCCCGATCCCCATCACCGCCGCGTCCAGGTCGGCGTCCTCGAAGACGATCGCGGCGCCCTTGCCGCCGAGTTCCATCAGCTGCCGCTTCATCGTGCGGCCGCAGACCTCGGCGATGCGCTGTCCGACGGCGGTGGAGCCGGTGAAGGACACCATGTCCACGTACGGGGAGTCCACGGCGGCCTCGCCGACCTCCACCGACTGCCCGGACACGACGTTGACCACGCCCGCCGGGACCCCGGCCTCGTGCAGCGCCTGCGCCATCCTGAACACCGACAGCGGGTCCTGCGGGGCCGGTTTGACGACGACCGTGTTGCCCATGGCGAGAGCGGGGGCCACCTTTCCGGCCGGGTTCGCCCACGGGTTGTTGTACGAGGTGATGCAGGTGACCACACCGACCGGCTGGCGGACCTCCAGCGCGCCCAGGATGCTCGCCCTGCCCATCGGGCCGGCCTCGGTGACCTGCGGCGGCAGTCCCTTCTCGACGGGCTCCAGGGCGCCCCTGGCGTACCGCCGGAAGCGGGCGACGCCCACGCCGACCTGCATGCCGCGGGCGATGCCGGTCGGCGCGCCCGTCTCCGCCTGCGCGAGCGCCGTCCACGGCTCGAACTCCCGCTGCATGATGTCCGCGGCCCGGTCGAGGATCTCCGCGCGGGCCTGCGGCGTCGTGCGCGACCAGCTCTCGAGGGCCTCGGCCGCGGCGCGCGCCGCGTCGGCGACCTGTTCGCGGGAGGCCTCGGGAGCGAGCCCGACCACCGACTCGTCGGCCGGGTTGACCACGTCGTAGTGCCCGCCGGCCGGCTCCACCCACTCGCCGCCGATGTACAGGGGTTGAGCGGTCATCGGGTGCTCACCGTCCTGGTGTCCCGGCCCGACCGGAGCACGATGCCGGGGACGGCCCCGGTCACCTCGTCGTCGCGGATGGTCTCCACGCCGTTGACCCGTACCGAGACGATGCCGATGGCCCGCGCGTCCAGCCGGGGGCTGTCACCGGGCAGGTCGTGGACGAGGGTGGCCGGGCCCGCCTCGATCCGTTCGGGGTCGAAGAGGACCAGGTCCGCGTGGTAGCCCTCGGCGAGGCGGCCGCGCTCGCGCAGCCCGAACAGCCGGGCCGGGTCGTCCGTGAGCATCCGTACGGCCTGTTCCAGCGGTACCAGCTTGCGGCCGCGCAGGCAGTCGCCGAGGAAGCGGGTCGTGTACGGGGCGCCGCACATCCGGTCCAGGTGCGCGCCGGCGTCGGAGCCGCCGAGCATGACGTCCTCGTGCTGCCAGGTCTCGGCGCGCAGGGCCCAGCTCGCCGGGTCGTTGTCGGTGGGCATCGGCCAGAGCACGGTGCGCAGTTCGTCGTTGGCGCAGATCTCCACCAGGCACTGGAAGGGGTCCTGGCCGCGTTCGGCGGCGATGTCGTTCACGACCCGTCCGGAGAGCCCCTCGTTCTCCTTGCTGTAGGTGTCGCCGATGACGTAGCGGCCGAAGTTGGCCAGGCGCCGGAAGACGCCGGCCTCCTTGCTGTCGGCGCGGCGCAGCATCTCGGCGCGTACGCCGGGGTCGCGGAGCTTGGCGATCCGTTCGGGGACGGGCAGGCCGAGGACCTCGCCCCAGCCGGGGATGAGGTTGAGCGCGCAGAAGGTGCCGAGCGACATGTTCATGGGCGTGAGGATCGGCATGGTCAGCGCGACGATGCGGCCGCCGGCCTTGCGGGCGCGTTCGCTGGGGACCAGCTGGCGCGGGACCCGTTCGGGGACGGCGGCGTCGATGGTGAGGACGTTCCAGTTCAGGGGCCTGCCGGCGGCGGCGCTCATGTCGACGAAGAGGTCGATCTCCTCGTCGGAGAACTGGTCGAGGCAGCCGGCGACGATCGCTTCGAGCTGGGTGCCCTCGTGTTCGGCTACGGCGCGGGAGAGCGCGAGCAGTTCGGCGGGCCGGGCGTGCCGGGAGGCGACGGGGGCGCCCGCGCCGTCGGAGTGGGTGGCGGACTGGGTGGTGGACAGGCCCCAGGCGCCGGCGTCCATGGCGTCGTGGAGGAGGTCGAGCATCTGCTGCATCTGCTCGGGGGTGGGCTGTCCGCCGACGGCGTCCTCGCCCATGACGTGGCGGCGCAGGGCGCAGTGCCCGACCATGAAGCCGGCGTTCACGGCGATCCGGCCCTCCAGGGCGTCGAGGTACTCGCCGAAGGTGGACCAGCTCCAGTCGACGCCCTCCTCCAGGGCGGCCAGGGCCATGCCCTCGACCTTGCTCATCATGCGGCGCGTGTAGTCGGCGTCCTCGGGGCGGGCGGGGTTGAGGGGGGCCAGGGTGAAGCCGCAGTTGCCGCCGGCGATGGTGGTGACGCCGTGGTTCATGGAGGGGGTGGCGTAGGGGTCCCAGAAGAGCTGGGCGTCGTAGTGCGTGTGCGGGTCGACGAAGCCGGGGGTGAGGACGAGGCCGGTGGCGTCCTCGCTGGTGCGGGCCTCTTCGGTGACGGTGCCGGGTGCGGCGATGACGGCGATGCGGCCGTCGCGTATGCCGAGGTCCGCGACGCGGGCGGGGGCGCCGGTGCCGTCCACGACGGTCGCGCCCTTGATCAGGTGGTCGAGCATGACGTCCCTTCTGCCGGTGTTCGCGTTGCGCGCCGTGCGCTGGGGCTCCGCCCCCGCATGCCGCGGCCGGAGGCCGCCGGGCGACCGCGGCCTCGGCAGGGCCTCCGGCCGGGGCCGGTGCGGGACGGCGGTCCGGGAAGACGCCGTCCCCGTGGGTGAGCCCGCCGGATCAGGCGGCGGCCTGACGGAAGCGGGTGGTGCGGTGGACCGGGTCCGTGTCGATGTGGGGGATGACGTGCTCGCCGATCAGCTTGATCGTGGTCATCGTGTCCTCGTAGCCGACGCCGGTCGGCAGACCGAAGGAGAGCTGGTCCGCGCCCGCCTGCTCCCAGCGCTTGCACTGGGCCCGGACCTCCGAGGGGTCGCCGCAGATGAGGAGTTCCTCGGCGATCAGCAGCTCGATGATCTCCGCGTTGTACTCGGGGAGGGTCTCGGGCCACTCGGGGATCGCCTCGGGCCGCGGGAAGGTGTCGTGGTAGCGGAAGACCAGCGACTGGAAGCGGTTCATGTTGGCGTTGACCGCGATCTCGACGGCCTTGTCGTGGGTCTCGGCGCAGATGGCGGTGGAGGTGACCATCACGTTGTCGTTGACGAAGGCGCCGATGGCCTTCGCCTCCCTGATGGCCGTCTTGTACTGGTCGAGGACCCACTCCATGTCGGAGACCTTCTGCACGCTGAAGCCCAGCACGCCGAGGCCCTTCCTGGCCGCCATCGCGTAGGAGGACGGCGACCCGGCGGCGTACCACATGGCCGGGTGGGCCTTGCCGTACGGCTTGGGGAAGACCTTCCGCGGCGGCAGCGACCAGTGCTTGCCCTGGAACCCCTCGTACTCCTCCTGGAGGAACATCTTGGGGAACTCCGCGATGGTCTCCTCCCAGATCTCCTTGGTGCCGTTCATGTCCTCGATGCCGGGCAGGAAGCCGAGGATCTCGTGGCTGCCCGCGCCGCGGCCCGTGCCGAACTCGAAGCGGCCCTTGGAGAGGTGGTCGAGCATGGTGACCTTCTCGGCCACCTTGACCGGGTGGTTCACCGGGGCCAGCGGGTTGAAGATGCCGGAGCCGAGGTGGATGCGTTCGGTGGCGTGCGCGAGGTAGCCGAGGAACACCTCGTTCGCCGACAGGTGCGAGTACTCCTCCAGGAAGTGGTGCTCGGAGGCCCAGGCGTACTTGAAGCCGGACTTGTCGGCCTGGATGACGTACTCGGTCTCCTCGACCAGCGCCTTGTGCTCTGCCCCGGGGTCGACCTTGGACCGCGCCTCTGGCACGTATCCCTGCACGAAGAGCCCGAATTCCAAGGGGGGTCACCGTCCTCTGGTTTCTGACGTGTCGTCAGATTTGGTGTCTCGACTGTTCCATCGCGGGACCGCGAGCGTCAATACCTGACGCCTCATCACCTCGCGGCCGCTACAGGATGCTGACGCCCGCCATCCAGCCACCGTCGATGACGAACGGCTGGCCGGTGATGTACGAGGAGTCCTCGCCGGTCAGGAAGAGCGCCAGCCGGGCTATCTCCTCCGGCCGCCCCACCCGCCCCATCGGGACCACCCGCCGGTAGAGATCCGCCATCGCGTCACGGGCCTCGTCGGTCATGTTCGCGGGATCCAGCAAACCCGGATTGGCCATCGGGGTGTCCACCGCGCCCGGGCACATCGCGTTGACCCGGATCCCCTTGGCCGCCAGCTCCAGCGCGGCGACCCGCGTCAGGCCGAGGATCGCCGCCTTCGTCGCGGCGTAGGTGCCCACGTACGCCATGCCCGTCAGGCCGGTGTAGGAGGAGGTGTTGACGATGGTGCCGCCGCCGGCGGCCTCGATCTCGGGCGCCACCGACTTGATGCCGAGGAAGGCACCGACCTGGTTGACCTGGACCACCTGCTGGAACTCCTCCAGCGGGGTCGCCGTCAGCTCGTTGAAGCGCAGGATGCCCGCGTTGTTGACCAGGCCGTCGATCCGGCCGAAGGACTCCTTTGCGGCGGCGACGGCCGCCGCCCAGTCCTCCTCCCGGCTCACGTCCATCCGTACGTACCGGGCCCGGTCCTCGCCGATCTCCTTGGCCACGGCAGCGCCCTGCTCGTCCAGCACGTCCCCGAGGAGCACCTGCGCGCCCTCGGCCGCGAAGAGCCGGGCCTCCTGCTCACCCTGGCCGCGCGCCGCACCGGTGATGATGACGACGCGCCCGTCCAGCTTGCCCATGCCCGTGCTCCTAGGCCGTTTCTTAGCGATCACCTCGCGGACCAGATGTGGATGGCCGCGAGGTGGAGGGCCGCCCGGTAGACCGTGGCCGTTTTGTCGTAGCGGGTGG
>NZ_JOBX01000063.1:0-34181 GCF_000720645.1 Streptomyces sp. NRRL S-378 | reverse complement strand
GCGACCCGGGCCGCCTGGCCGTGCCACACCCGCACGCGCCGAGCCGAGGAGAGCCCCCGGAGGGGCACCGCCCCACCCGCAACCACCGCCCCACCCGGGCACCACCGCCGCACAACCCAGCCCCGCCGGCGCTTGAGGCGCAGCCACCGGCCCGCACCCGGACACCACGTGCACCGCCCGGCCAGGGCAACCGCACCACGGCCGCACAACCCAGCCCCGCCGGCGCTTGAGGCGCGGCCACCGGCCCGCAGACGGGAAACGACAGCGGCCCGCCCCCCCCCCGGAGGGGAAGGGCGGGCCGCTGCGGGCGGGTCAGGCCTTGCGGAGGCGGAACGTCAGGGACAGGGAGTCGTCCGTGAAGGGGTCGCCGTAGGCGGGGTCGGCCTCGCCGGAGGCGAAGTCCGTGGCGAGCACCTCGTCCGCGATGAGGCCCGCGTGGTCCGTCAGGGCCGTCACGACCTCCGGGTCCGCGGAGGACCACCGCAGCGCGATCCGGTCCGCCACGTCGAGGCCGGAGTTCTTCCGGGCCTCCTGGATCAGCCGGATCGCGTCACGGGCCAGGCCCGCCAGCCGCAGCTCCGGCGTGATCTCCAGGTCCAGGGCCACCGTCGCGCCCGAGTCGGAGGCCACCGACCAGCCCTCGCGCGGGGTCTCGGTGATGATGACCTCCTCCGGGGTGAGGACGACCTCCTCGCCGTTCACCGAGATCGTCGCCCCGCCCGAGCGAAGGGCCAGCGACAGCGCCGCCGCGTCGGCCGCGGCCACCGCCTTCGCCACGTCCTGGACGCCCTTGCCGAAGCGCTTGCCCAGCGCGCGGAAGTTCGCCTTCGCCGTGGTGTCCACCAGGGACCCGCCGACTTCCGAGAGGGAGGCCAGGGAGGAGACGTTCAGCTCCTCCGTGATCTGGGCCTGCAGCTCCGCCGACAGCGCGTCGAAGCCCACCGCGCCGACCAGCGCCCGCGACAGCGGCTGGCGGGTCTTCACGCCCGATTCCGCGCGGGTCGCGCGACCGAGCTCCACGAGGCGGCGTACGAGCTGCATCTGCTGCGACAGGGCGGGGTCGATCGCTGCCGTGTCCGCGACCGGCCAGGTCGAGAGGTGGACCGACTCGGGGGCCTCCGGCGTGACCGGGACCACCATGTCCTGCCAGACCCGCTCCGTGATGAACGGGGTCAGCGGGGCCAGCAGACGCGTGACCGTCTCGACCACGTCGTGCAGGGTGCGCAGCGCGGCCGCGTCGCCCTGCCAGAAGCGGCGGCGCGAACGGCGGACGTACCAGTTGGAGAGGTCGTCGACGAACGCCGACAGCAGCTTGCCGGCGCGCTGGGTGTCGTACGCCTCCATCGCCTCGGTGACCCCCGCGACGAGGGCGTGCAGCTCGGAGAGCAGCCACCGGTCGAGGACCGTGCGGTCCGCCGGGGCCGGGTCGGCCGCCGAGGGCGCCCAGTTCGACGTACGGGCGTACAGCGCCTGGAAGGCGACCGTGTTCCAGTACGTGAGGAGAGTCTTGCGGACGACCTCCTGGATCGTGCCGTGGCCCACGCGGCGGGCCGCCCACGGGGAGCCGCCGGCCGCCATGAACCAGCGGACCGCGTCGGCGCCGTGCTGGTCCATGAGCGGGATCGGCTGGAGGATGTTGCCCAGGTGCTTGGACATCTTGCGGCCGTCCTCGGCGAGGATGTGGCCCAGGCAGACCACGTTCTCGTAGGACGACTTGTCGAAGACGAGGGTGCCGACCGCCATCAGCGTGTAGAACCAGCCGCGGGTCTGGTCGATGGCCTCCGAGATGAACTGCGCCGGGTAGCGCTTCTCGAAGATCTCCTTGTTCTTGTACGGGTAGCCCCACTGCGCGAACGGCATCGAGCCCGAGTCGTACCAGGCGTCGATGACCTCCGGCACGCGGACCGCTTCGAGGGAGCAGCCCTCGGCGGTGCAGGTGAAGGTCACGTCGTCGATGTACGGGCGGTGCGGGTCCAGGTTCGCGTGGTCCTGGCCGGACAGCTCGGAGAGCTCGGCGCGGGAGCCGACGCAGGTGAGGTGGTTCTCCTCACAGCGCCAGATCGGCAGCGGGGTGCCCCAGTAGCGGTTGCGGGAGAGCGCCCAGTCGATGTTGTTGTTCAGCCAGTCGCCGAAGCGGCCCTGCTTGACGGAGTCCGGGAACCAGTTGGTCTTCTCGTTCTCCCGCAGCATCGCGTCCTTGACGGCGGTGGTGCGGATGTACCAGGACGGCTGCGCGTAGTAGAGCAGGGCCGTGTGGCAGCGCCAGCAGTGCGGGTAGCTGTGCTCGTAGGCGATGTGCTTGAAGAGCCGGCCGCGCGCGTCGAGGTCGGCGGTCAGCTTCTCGTCGGCCTTCTTGAAGAAGACGCCGCCCACCAGGGGGACCTCCTCCTCGAAGGTGCCGTCGGGGCGGACCGGGTTCACGACGGGCAGACCGTACGAGCGGCAGACCGCGAGGTCGTCGGCGCCGAAGGCGGGGGACTGGTGGACCAGACCGGTGCCGTCCTCGGTCGTGACGTACTCGGCGTTCACGACGTAGTGGGCGGGCTCGGGGAACTCGACGAGGTCGAAGGGGCGCTCGTAGGTCCAGCGCTCCATCTCCTTGCCGGTGAAGGACTGGCCGGTGGCCTCCCAGCCCTCGCCGAGGGCCTTCTCCAGCAGCGGCTGGGCGACGACCAGCTTCTCGGTTCCGTTCGTGGCGACGACGTAGGTGACCTCGGGGTGGGCGGCGACCGCCGTGTTGGACACCAGGGTCCACGGGGTGGTCGTCCAGACCAGCAGGGCCGCCTCGCCGGCCAGCGGGCCGGAGGTCAGCGGGAAGCGGACGTAGACGGAGGGGTCGACGACCGTCTCGTAGCCCTGGGCCAGCTCGTGGTCGGACAGGCCGGTGCCGCAGCGGGGGCACCAGGGCGCGACGCGGTGGTCCTGGGTGAGGAGGCCCTTGTTGAAGATCTCCTTCAGCGACCACCACACGGACTCGACGTACTCGGGGTCCATCGTCCGGTAGGCGTCGTCCAGGTCGACCCAGTAGCCCATGCGGGTCGTGAGCTCGGCGAACGCGTCGGTGTGGCGGGTCACGGACTCGCGGCACTTGGCGTTGAACTCGGCGATGCCGTACGCCTCGATGTCCTGCTTGCCGTTGAAGCCCAGCTCCTTCTCGACGGCGAGCTCGACGGGCAGGCCGTGGCAGTCCCAGCCGGCCTTGCGGGCCACGTGGTAGCCGCGCATCGTGCGGAAGCGGGGGAAGACGTCCTTGAAGACGCGGGCCTCGATGTGGTGCGCGCCGGGCATGCCGTTCGCGGTGGGCGGGCCCTCGTAGAAGACCCACTCGGGGCGTCCCTCGGACTGCTCCAGGGTCTTGGCGAAGGTCTTGCTCTCGCGCCAGAAGTCGAGGACCGCGTGCTCGAGGGCAGGCAGGTCGACCTGGGCGGGTACCGGGCGGTACTGCGGCGGTGTGGTCATGAGGCTGAACTCTTCCTCCGGCGGGGTGTCACTTCCGTCCGGAGGGACGAGAGCCGACTGCTGCTCCCGCGGTACCACCCTCCTTGGCCGCCGGACGGATCCGGTGGCCCCCTCATTGGGGTGCGAAGCCGGTTCTACTCCCCGCGGGGGGACCCGCGGCTTTCTTCCGGCGGCTCAGGGGTGATCCTTCACGTCGCGCTCGCCCCCGGGCTCTCACCGTCCCCGGGTCGCTCCTGGCTGCGTCCGACGCTACTCGTCCCCGTCCATGCCTTTCGCTGGGCCCAGTGTACGGGTGCGGGGAGCGCTCGGCAGACCGGTTTACGGGGGCCCGTGCGGGGCCCGTGGGCACGGCGTGGCGGGGGGGCGGCCGGGGGGATCGGGGCGGGGGCCGGGCAGGGCCGGGAGTGACCCGGACGGGCCATCGCGCCACCTCGGCGTCCAGTGGGGTGCGAGGGGCGGATTACCAGGCCTCCGGCTGGGCACAACGGATGCAGGTTGACCTCGACGGATGCGTGCCCCGTTGCCGCGGGGGCGGAGCCGATTTATCGTTCCGGCACGATTCGCGAGCAATATCACAGTATGTGAAGGGGCCGCGGCCATGGTGGCGAAGAAGACAGCGGTCTCCGGGGACCCGGCTCCCGCCGAGAAGGCGACGGCGGCCCGTCAGACGGCCGCCAAGAAGGCTCCGACGAAGAAGGCATCGGCGAAGAAGGCGGCCGCGGCCGGGAAGAAGACGACCGCAGTCAGGAAGACGACCGCCGTCGAGAAGCGGACGGTCACGGCCAAGAAGGCCGCGGCCGAGGGGGCGGCGCACGCCGCGGAGAAGACGGGAGTCCCGAACGTGGTTGCCAAGAAGAGCACCGGTGCGGCGCGGAAGACGGCCGCGGCCGCCACCAGCGGGCTGCCCAAGACCGGGGTCACGGCGTCGGCCGCCGCCCCCGGTGAGCTCGCCGTACGGCCCGGGGAGGACCCCTGGACGTCGAAGGAGGTCGAGGAGGCCCGGGCGGAGCTGGCGTCGGAGGTACTGCGGCTGCGCGCCGAGCTGGACGCCTCCGAGGTGGCCATCTCGGGCCTCATGCGGGACTCGGGCGACGGAGCCGGCGACGACCAGGCCGACACGGGCACCAAGAACATCACGCGGGAGTCGGAGCTGGCGCTCGCGGCCAACGCCAGCTCGATGCTGGAGCAGACCGAGCGGGCCCTGGAACGGCTGGAGGCGGGCACGTACGGGCTCTGCGAGAACTGCGGGCAGCCCATCGGCAAGGCCAGGATGCAGGCCTTCCCCCGGGCCACGCTGTGCGTCGACTGCAAGCAGAAGCAGGAGCGCCGCCACTAGGCGGCTCCCGGGTGGCGCGCCGGGGCGTGACGGGAAAGGCAGGAGGCGGGGCGGGCGGTGTGCGGGGGCCCTGACGTACCCTCGTCTGGTCAGGGTCCAGGAGGAGCCTGGGTCGGCTAGTTCGAGGGACTCACGTGGCAGAGGCGGAGCGCATCATCGGTACGCCGGAGGTCGGGGACGACGCCCAGCCGGAGTCGGCCGCGCCCAAGGGGCGTCGGCGGATCGCGGCACTGCTCGTCGTGGCGGTGCTCGCCTACCTGCTGGACCTCGGCACCAAGATGCTGGTCGTGGCGAAGCTGGAGCACCAGCCGCCGATCGAGATCATCGGTGACCTGCTGAAGTTCGAGGCGGTCCGCAACCCGGGTGCCGCGTTCGGGTTCGGCGAAGCCTTCACCATCATCTTCACCGGCATCGCAGCGGCGGTGATCGTGGTGATCGTGCGGCTGGCCCGCAAGCTCTACAGCCTGCCGTGGGCGATCGCCCTGGGTCTGCTGCTGGGCGGTGCGCTGGGCAACCTGACGGACCGGATCTTCCGCTCGCCGGGCGTGTTCCGCGGGGCCGTCGTCGACTTCATCGCGCCCGCGCACTTCGCCGTCTTCAACATCGCCGACTCGGCGATCGTGTGCGGCGGCATCCTCATCGTGCTGCTGTCCTTCAAGGGCCTGGACCCGGACGGCACCGTCCACAAGGACTGATCGAAGCACTGATCGCGGAACTGCTCGTCCGCGCCGTCCTGCATACTCGACGGGTGAGTACGATTCCCGAGATCCGCACCCTGCCCGTTCCCGATGGCCTCGAAGGCGAGCGCGTCGACGCCGCCATCGCCCGTATGTTCGGTTTTTCCCGGACGAAGGCGGCCGAGCTCGCGGCCGAGGGGAAGGTGTCGGTCGACGGCAGCGTCGTCGGGAAGTCCGAGCGCGTGCACGGCGGTGCCTGGCTCGAGGTCGAGATGCCCGCGCCCCCGCGCCCGGTCGAGGTCGTCGCCGAGCCGGTCCCGGGCATGGAGATCGTCCATGACGACGACGACATCGTCGTCATCATGAAGCCGGTGGGCGTCGCCGCCCACCCGAGCCCCGGCTGGACCGGCACCACCGTCATCGGCGGTCTCGCCGCCGCGGGCTACCGCATCTCCACTTCCGGCGCGTCCGAGCGCCAGGGCATCGTGCACCGCCTCGACGTCGGTACGTCCGGCCTGATGGCCGTCGCCAAGTCGGAGCGCGCCTACACCTCGCTGAAGAACCAGTTCCGCGAGCGGGTCGTGGACAAGCGCTACCACGCGCTCGTGCAGGGCCACCCCGACCCGATGAGCGGCACCATCGACGCCCCGATCGGCCGCCACCCCAGCGCGGACTACAAGTGGGCGGTGACCCAGGACGGCAAGGCCTCCGTCACCCACTACGACCTGATCGAGGCCTTCCGCGCCGCCTCGCTGCTGGACATCAAGCTGGAGACGGGGCGTACGCACCAGATCCGCGTGCACATGTCCGCGCACCGCCACCCGTGCGTCGGCGACCTGACCTACGGTGCCGACCCGACCGTCGCGAAGCGGCTCGGGCTCACCCGCCAGTGGCTGCACGCGGTCCGGCTGGGCTTCGAGCACCCCGCGGACGGGCAGTGGGTGGAGTTCGAGAGCACCTACCCGGCGGACCTCCAGCACGCGCTCGACGTGATCCGGGCGGAGAGCGAGTAACGGCTCCCGCCCGCCGGGCCCCGACACGCGGCCCCGGCCCCGACCGCCGCTGCCGGGCCCGGCGGGCTGGCAGGGTGGGGGAGTGGATCAGCTTGCTCTGCTGTTCGTGCTCCTCCTCGGGGCCGTGGTCATGGTGCCGCTCGGGGACCGGCTGGGACTGCCCGCGCCCGTCCTGATGACCCTCGGCGGGGTGGTCCTCGCCCTGGTGCCGGCGGTGCCCGAGGTCGACGTCCCGCCCGAGTTCATCCTGCCGCTGGTGCTGCCGCCGCTGCTGTACGCCTCCGTGCAGCGGACCTCGTGGCGGCAGTTCGCCGCCAACGTGCGGCCGATCCTGCTGCTGGCCGTGGCCCTGGTGTTCGTCACGACCGCCGCCGTGGCCGCCGTCGCCTACTCCGTGGTGCCCACGCTGCCGATCGCCGCGGCCGTCGCGCTCGGCGCGCTCGTGGCGCCGCCCGACCCGGTCGCCGCCACGGCGGTCGCCGGCTCGCTCGGGCTGCCCCGCCGCATGGTGTCGATCCTGGAGGGCGAGGGTCTCTTCAACGACGTGACGGCGATCGTGCTCTACCACGTGGCGATCGCCGCGGCCGTGAGCGGCAGTTTCTCCTGGCCCGACGCGCTCGGGGAGTTCGTGCTGTCCGCCGTCGTCGCCGTGATCGTCGGCCTGGCCCTCGGCTGGACCACCCACCGGCTGATGGGCCGGCTCGGTGACGCCACCCTCCAGATCGGGCTGACGCTGCTCGTGCCCTTCGTGTCGTACGTCGTCGCCGAGGAGCTCCACGGGTCCGGGGTGCTGGCCGTGCTGACGACGGCCCTCTTCCTCGCCGAGTACGCCTCCGACGCCGACGACGTGCTGGGCCGGCTGGCCGGGCACACCTTCTGGGAGGTCGTGGACACGCTGGTCACCGGCGTGGCCTTCGGGCTGATCGGGCTGGAGCTCCACAACGTCTTCGGGACGGCGCAGGACCGGATGTGGGAGATGGCCGGCTGGGCGGCGGTCGTCGTCGCGGTCGTGGTCGGCGTTCGGCTGCTGTGGCTGCTGCCGGCCGGGTGGCTCGCGAAGAAGCTGCACCAGCGGCGCGACTACGACGAGGAGATCCCGATGAGCTGGCGGGAGAGCGTGGTGATGTGGTGGGCCGGGATGCGCGGGGTGGCCTCGGTGGCCCTGGCCCTGGCCATTCCCCTCAGGACGGACTCCGGCCAGCCCTTCCCGGCACGGGACGAGATCATCTTCATCGCCTTCGCGGTGATCATGGTGACCCTGGTGTGCCAGGGGCTGACCCTGCCGTGGCTGGTGCGGCGCCTCGGCGTGGAGGAGGACACCGACGCGCGGCGGGACGCCGAACGCAGGCTGGCCGTCCGCGCCGCCAAGGCGGCCAAGCGCCGGCTGAAGGAGATCGAGGAGGTCGAGGACCTGCCGGAGGACCTGATCGAGCAGCTGACCCGGCGCGCCTACGACGTGGGGGCCAGGATCAGCCCGGACATGGTGGACGAGGAACGGCGCGAGGCGTACGCGAAGCGGGTCCAGCGGCTCCACGACGTCCAGCGGATCCAGCGGGAGATGATGTCGGCCGCCCGCCACGAGGTGCTGGCCGCCCGCAGCGAACCCGGCTCCGACCCGGAGGTCGTCGACCGGGTACTGCGCCACCTGGACGTACGCAGCCTGCGCGCACCCTAGGCGGGACCCCCCGGGCGGCCTCCGGTCACCAGGCGTTCCAGGCCCCGGAGGAAGCGGACGTACGGGGACCAGCGGGCCCGGCGGGCCACCGTGCCCGTGCAGGCCAGTTCGGCGCGGTCCAGACAGTCCTCCAGTACGGCGTCGTGCATCGGGCGGTAGGCCAGCGGCCAGGTGACGCGGCTGACGCCGCTGAGGGTCATCGCCAGGGTGTGCCGCAGCACGGTCCGCTCCGCGTCGACGGGCAGCGCGGTGAACTCGTGGAAGCCGTGGAACCCGCGGGGCCCGGTGAAGGCGAAGCGCACCCAGGTCCCCGGCACGTAGGCGGCCACCGTGTAGCGCACCGGGCCGTGGCCGCCCACCGCCCCGACGGCCAGGGGGCGGTCGAACTCCATCTCCTCCCACAGGCGGTGCGGCCAGAGCCGGTCGCCCTCCCCGCCGGACAGCGTGTCGACGAGTGCGCCGACCTCGTCCGGTCCGGCCGTCAGCAGGCGTTCGTGCACGTTGAAGACGCCCATCGGTCCTCCCCTTCGCGTTATTAGAGATGGGTCTCTAATAATCTGGAGGGTACTCTCTGATTCATGGCGAGACCACCCCGCTTCGACACCGACCGGATCCTCGACGCCGCCGTACGGCTGGCCGCCTCGGCCGGACCGGGAGGTGTGACCATGTCCGCCGTCGCCCAGGCGGTCGGCGCGCCGAGCGGCTCCATGTACCACCGCTTCGCCGGACGCACCGCTCTGCTCGCCGAGGTGTGGTTGCGGACGGTCGAGCGGTTCCAGGAGGGCTATCTCGCCGGCCTCCACGGCGAGGCCGACCCGCACGCGGCGGCCCGTACGGCCGCCCGCCACGTCGTCGCATGGAGCCGCGCCCAGCCCGAGGAGGCCGCGCTCCTCCTCTACGGTGCGGCGGAGTTCGGCCGCGCCGACTGGTCCGAGGAGCACATCCGACGGGCCGATTCCGGCAACGAGCGCGTGTTCGCCGCCATCGGCGGCCTCGCCGAGGCCCTGGGGTTCGCCGACGCCCAGGGCCTGGACCGGACCGTCCTGGCCCTGATCGACCTGCCGCTCTCGGTCGTCCGCCGGCCCCTGCGAGGCGGCGAGCCGCTGCCGCCGCACGCCGAGGACCTCGCCGAGGAGTGCGCGGCCGCGCTGCTCGCCGCCCCCTGAAAGGTGTCCCGCCGGTCATGCCGGGCTCGCGACGCCGGCCTCATCGACAGGACCCCCCTCATCCTGCGGCGCGTCCGGGGCCGGGGCCGGGGCCGCCGGGGCCGTGATGATGCGGGGCAGCGCGTGGGGGTGGTGGGTGGCCAGCCAGGTGATCAGCTGCTCGCGGACCGCGCAGCGCAGTGTCCAGAGGTCGTCGGCGTCCTTGGCCGTGACCACCCCGCGGACCTGGATGGTGTGCGGTGTGGTATCCGTCACGGCCAGGCCGCCGCCGCGGCCGTCCCACTCGGGCAGTTCCGCGAGGATCTGCCGGAACCGTTCCCGCATCAGCCCCAGGGGTGCGCTGTGGTCCAGGTGCCAGAAGACCGTGCCGGTCATCTGCGCACCGCCGCGCGACCAGTTCTCGTACGGCTTGCTCGTGAAATACGACACAGGCATCGTGATGCGGCGCTCGTCCCAGGTGCGGACGGTCAGGAAGGTCAGGGTGATCTCCTCGACCCGGCCCCACTCCTTGTCGACGACGACCGTGTCGCCGATGCGGACGGTGTCGCCGAAGGCGATCTGGAGGCCGGCGAAGAGGTTGCTCAGCGAGGACTGGGCCGCGATGCCCGCCACGATGCCGAGGACGCCCGCGGAGGCCAGCATCGAGGCGCCGACCGCGCGCATCGGGGGGAAGGTCAGCAGCACCGCCGCCACGGCGACCACGACCACCACCGCCGTGACCACCCGGTGGATCAGCGTGACCTGGGTGCGCACCCGGCGGACCCGGGCCTCGTCCTGGGTCACCGCGGCGTAGCGTGCGTACGTGGAGTCCACGGCGGCGTTCGCGATGCGCACCGCCAGCCAGGCCGCCGAGGCGATCAGCACCACGGTGAGGAAGCGGCCGACGCCGACGGGATGGTCGGGGAGGATGCCCGCCCGGAGGTAGGAGGCTCTGAGCAGGCAGGTGCACAGCACCACCTGGAACGGGAGCCGGCAGCGGCGCAGCAGTCCCCAGAGCGGGGTCTCGGGGTGCCGGACGTCGGCCCGCCGCAGCAGCAGGTCGAGCAGCCATCCCGCGGCCAGGGTGGCGACCAGCGCGCCGCCGATGACCGTCGCGGGGCGCAGGTAGGTCTCGGTCTCCATGGGGATGAACGTAGCGGGAAGCCGTGGCGCACCACTGCCTGCGTCGGCTGGCACGATGGAGGCATGAACATCATGCTCTTCCATTCGACGTACGGGCTGCGGCCCGCGGTGCAGGCGGCGGCCGACCGGCTGCGCGCGGCCGGTCACCAGGTCCAGGTGCCGGACCTCTTCGAGGGGCGCACCTTCGAGACCGTCGAGGAGGGCATGGCCCACCAGGACGAGATCGGCCGTGACGAGTTGCTGAAGCGGGCGGTGCTGGCCTCCGCCCCGCACTCCGACGAGGGCCTGGTCTACGCGGGCTTCTCCTTCGGCGGTTCCCTCGCCCAGCACCTGGCGCTGGCCGACGAGAAGGCGCGCGGGCTGCTCCTGCTGCACGGGACGGCGGACCTGGAGGACGGCGCCTCGGTGGACGGGCTCCCGGTGCAGCTGCACATCGCGGACCCCGACCCCTTCGAGCCGCACGACTGGCTGACGGCCTGGTACCTGCGGATGCAGCGGGCCGGCGCGGACGTCGAGGTCCACAGCTACCCGGGCGCCGGGCACCTGTTCACCGACCCGGACCTCGACGACTACGACGCCGAGGCTGCGGAGCAGACGTGGACGGCCGCGATCGGCTTCCTCGACAGCCTTTAGCGGCACGGGACATGCGCAAGGGCCCGGTCCGGCGGATGCCGGGCCGGGCCCTCGTCGTCGCTGGGGTCAGCCCGCCCGGTAGGCGGTCCAGCTGCTGCTCATGCGGGCCACCTGGCCGGCGGTGAACTGGTACATGCAGGAGTCGTACGTGTAGTCCATGAAGTTGCGGATCGGGTCCGCGCCGGGCTTGCTGGCGCAGCTGTCGCGCCCGGTCGGGCACTCGTACGCGGCGCTCTTCTCGGCCGGGGTGTCGGAGACGTAGTCGCCGTTCCCGTTACAGCCGCCCTGGAAGGTGTGGTACAGCCCGAGCCAGTGGCCGACCTCGTGGGTCGCGGTGTCGCCCTCGTTGTAGTTGGCGGAGGAGCCGCCGGGCAGCGAGCTGTCGAGCACGACCACGCCGTCCATCTTGGGGCTGGAGGCGTAGGAGGTCGGGAAGGTCGCCCAGCCCAGCAGGCCGCCGGAGAGCTTGGCGGTGTAGAAGTTGAGCGCGCCCGGGCCGCCCTGGCGCAGGGTGTTCTTCATGTCCTTCTCGGCCTGGGAGCCGGAGGCCAGGTTGTACCAGGACGCGTTGTCCGTGTAGTCGGTCGACGCCAGGGTGAACTGGAAGTTCGTGTTGACGTTGCCGGTGCCCTGGCCGCCGTAGGCCGCGTTGAGGACCGCGAGCTGCTTGCTGACGTCCGTGGACGTGAGCTTGCCGGTGGTGCCCGAGTGGATGACGTGGAAGTACACCGGGATGTTCACGACGGCCTCGGCGGCGGCGAGGCTGCGCTGCGGCTGGTTCTTGAGGGCCTTGTCCAGCTTCGACTTGAGGTCGGCGTCCATGGCCTTCGCCTGCGCGTCGGTGAGCTCGTTCGGCTCGTCGGCGTGCTCGTCGTGGGCGCGGGTCACGCGGGCGTTGGCGGGCGCGGCGGCCTCGTCGGCGCACACCTCGGCGGGGGTCTTGGCGGCCGCGAGCGTGGTGGGGGCCGCAAGCGGGGTGAAGGCCAGGGTTCCGGCCAGGACCGCCGTGCCCATCAGGCGGCGGCGGAGAAGGGGGGATATGCGGGCGTTCGCGCGCACGTGTGCTCCTCGCGGGTGGGGGGTGGTGGGGGGTGGTGGCCTGAAGGATCTTCTTCAGCTGGCGCGAAGCTTATGTGTGCATGACATATTCAGGTCAAGTGTCTTACGTAAAAGATTTGTTGCTTCGAACGCACAAGGGGCGTCTGGTATGTACCAGACGCCCCTTGTGGCAGAAGAATTGACGGTCTATCAGGTGGATCAGCGAACGGGCTGGTAGGAGCGCTCCACCTTCTGGGTCCCGTTCAGGGTCCGGTAGGAACGGGACCATTCGGATGTGGCGCCCGGTCGGCGCTTGTCGGATATGACGTAGTAGTCCATCTGCGAGCGCTCCGGCGTCACGTCCAGCACGCCGTAGCCGTGCGCGTCCATGTCGAGCCACTTCACGTGCCAGTTGGCGGCCTTGATGGCCGACTCGGCCACCAGCGAGACCGTGTCCGGCAGCACGTGCAGGAGGTCGTCGAGGTTGTCGGAGGTCACCGACGTGACGACGAACTCCGTCGCCGCCGTGCCCGAGCCCGGGTAGGTGGCCATGTTCACCGGGACCTCGTTCGCCCAGGCCATGTGGATGTCGCCGGTCAGGAAGACCGTGTTCTTGACGTTGCGTTCCTTCAGGTGGCCCAGCAGTTCCTTGCGGTCGTCCGTGTACCCGTCCCACTGGTCCACGTTGATCGCGATGCCGCCCTCGGGCAGACCGAGCAGCTTGGCGAGCGGCCCCAGCAGGTGCGCGGGCAGCGAGCCGAAGGCCACCGGCGAGATCATCACCGAGGTGCCGACCAGCTTCCAGGTCGCGTTCGAGCCGGCCAGGCCCGACTTGAGCCAGTCCAGCTGGGCGCGCCCGGTGATGGTGCGCTCCGGGTCGTCCACGGTGCCGCTGCCCACCTTGGTCTGCTGCGAGCGGAAGGAGCGCAGGTCCAGCAGGTGGAGGTCGGCGAGCGTACCGAAGCGCAGCCTGCGGTAGACGGTGCCCGCGGTGGAGGTCCGTACCGGCATCCACTCGAAGTAGGCCTGCTTGGCCGCCTCGGCGCGGGCGGCCCAGTCGCCCTCGGCGCCCGGGGTGTGGTTCTCGGCGCCCCCGGCCCACATGTCGTTCGCGAACTCGTGGTCGTCCCAGATGGCGATGACCGGGTGGGCGTGGTGCAGGGCCTGGAGGTCCGCGTCCGTCTTGTACTTGCCGTGCCGGGTGCGGTAATCGGCCAGCGAGACGATCTCGTGCTTCGGCTCGTGCTGGCGCACGGTGTACTTCGCCTCCGGGTAGCCCCCGGACTGGTACTCGTAGATGTAGTCGCCCAGGTGCAGGACCGCGTGCAGGTCCGTACGGGCGGCCAGGTGGCGGTAGGCCGAGAAGTAGCCGGACTCCCAGTTGGCGCAGGAGACCACGCCGAACCGGACGCCCGGGGTCGTCACGTCGTGGCCCGGGGTGGTCAGGGTGCGCCCGACGGGGGAGACGGCCGAGCCGGCGGTGAACCGGTACCAGTACGGCGTCTGGGGCCGCAGCCCCCGCACGTCCACCTTGACCGTGTGGTCGGCGGTCGCGCTCGCCGTGACGGTTCCCCCGGCGACGATGCGGGAGAAGGCCTGGTCGGCGGCCACCTCCCAGGACACCTGGACGGCCGGGCCGATCCCGGAGCCGGGGACGGCCTCGGGGGTGGGGGTGACACGGGTCCACAGCAGGACGCCGTCGGGCAGCGGGTCGCCTGAGGCGACGCCGTGCAGGAAGGCGGGCGCGGTGCCCGCGGCGTGGGCGGTTCCGGCGCCCAAGGTGGCGAGGGGGGCCAGTGTGGCCGTGGCCGCCGCTGCGAGGACGACCGTACGGCGGCGGGGATTTGCCGCGGCCGCGAGAGGGGTGAGATGACTGGTCACGGATGATCATATTACCGACGGGTACACCCCTGGGAACAGACGTCGGAACGCAACGGGCGGGCGAACTCTGGGAGTTCGCCCGCCCGTCGGTGCGGCCGGTCCGGGGGCCTGTGCCCCGGAATGCCCGTTGTCAGCCCTGCAGGGCCTTGTCGATCGCGGCCGTGAACGCCTCCGCCGTCTGCGGGGTGTCGATCTTCTTGCCGTCCATCTTCAGCGTCGGCGTACCCTTCACGCCCGACTTGTCGAAGACCTTCGACATCTCCAGCGCCCACCGGTCGTACGTGCCGTCCTCGACGGCCTTCTTGAACTCGGCGTTGCCCTTGAGCGCCGGAACGGTGTCCGCGACCTTCAGCAGGTAGTCGTCCTTGGCGAAGCTGTCGACGGTCTCCTCGGGGTGCTGCTCCTTGGAGTACAGCGCCCCCTTGAACTCCAGGAAGGCCTCCGGGCTGACGTTCAGCGCCGCGCCCAGCGCGCTCAGCGCGTTCTTCGAGCCCTCGCCCTTGACCGCGTTGTCGATGAAGGTCGCCCCGACGTACTGGAGCTTGTACTTGCCCGCGTCGACGTCCTTCTTGATCTGCTCGCCGGCCGCCTGCTCGAAGGAGGCGCACGCCGGGCAGCGCGAGTCCTCGTACAGCTCCAGGGTCTTCTTCGCGTCGGCCTTGCCGACCACGACCGTGGTGCCGTCCTCGCCGGTGGTGTTCTTCGGCTTGACCAGCTCGGCCTTGGCGGCCTTCTCCCAGTGGTCGGGCTCGTTGGCCTTCATGACCCCGTAGGCGATACCGCCGGCGAGGCCCAGTGCGGCGACCACACCGACGCCGACTATGACCTGCCGGCGGATCCGGTCCTTCTTGGCCTGCGCCTCGCGCTCGGCACGCAGCCGCTCGCGGGCCGCCGCCTTGTTCGCCTGGCTGTTGCGTGAACTCATCATGATCTCCGTGGTGTGTGACGTGGGAAACGGACTGCCGTACGTGCGTCAGGCGCGCGCGAGCGCACCGAGCACGGGGGGTCCCCGCCGTCCCACGGAGTGTGCCGGGAAGCGCGTACGGGCCGCGGCGCCCGCCAGGGCCCGCCGCAGCACCCGCCGTGCCGGTCCGCAGGCCACCGCCACCGCGGCCGCCGCCATCCGCAGCGGCCGGAACGCGAAGGCCGCCACCGCCCGCAGCAGCCGGCCCAGCGCCCGTTCGCCGTGGCGCAGCCAGGCGGCCGCGAGCAGCCCCACCGAGACGTGCGCGCCGAGCAGCAGCCACGGCGTGTACGGACCGGGCGAGGCCAGCAGCGCGGCCGCGTCGGCGGCGGGCCCGGTCACCTCGGTCAGTGGCCCGCCCACCGGCGCGCCCCCGCACAGCTCCTCCAGGCCCATGGCGCGCAGCGGACCCGAGACGGGTCCGCCGGCCGGGCCGTAGCACAGGTGCTGGCCGGCGGTGAACACGGTGTCGGCCGCCAGCTCCAGCGGCACGAGCAGCCCCGCTATGGGGCCGAAGCCCCGCTCGCGGCCCGCGAGCGCGTAGGCGATCACGAACACGCCCGCGAAGGCCCCGGCCACCAGCGTGGGCGGCAGCGGGACCCGGGACATCAGGACGTGCGAGCCGGACGAGAGCAGCACGACGACAGCGCTGAACAGCGCGGCCCGCAGCCCTCTGAGTCCCGTCCCGGAAAAGTCCATCCTCGCGAGTGTGCCACGTGTTCCTGTGGGGACCGGTTCAGGGGGTGAGACGCCCGTTGCGGAACAGGTCCACGAAGATCTGGTGGTCGGCGCGCGCCCGTGCCCCGTACGCGTGCGCGAAGTCCACCAGCAGCTCCGCGAAACCCTCCTCGTCCGCCGCGATCGCCGCGTCGATGGCCCGCTCGGTGGAGAACGGCACCAGGGACTGCCCGCTCTCCGCCTCGTCCGCCGACGCGTGCATGGTCGCCGTGGCCCGGCCGAGGTCCGCGACCACCGCCGCGATCTCCTCCGGGTCGTCCAGGTCCGACCAGTCCAGGTCCACCGCGTACGGGGACACCTCCGCCACCAGCTGCCCGGCGCCGTCCAGCTCCGTCCAGCCCAGCCACGGGTCGGCGTGCGCCTGGAGCGCCCGCTGCGAGATCACCGTGCGGTGCCCCTCGTGCCGGAAGTACTCCCGCACGGCCCGGTCCGTGATGTGCCGGGAGACCGCCGGGGTCTGCGCCTGCTTGAGGTAGATCACGACGTCGTTCTCCAGGGCGTCGCTGTGCCCCTCCAGCAGGATGTTGTAGGAGGGCAGGCCCGCCGAGCCGATGCCGACGCCCCGGCGGCCGACGACGTCCTTGACCCGGTAGGAGTCGGGGCGCACCAGGGACTCGTCGGGAAGCGTCTCCAGATACCCGTCGAAGGCCGCCAGCACCTTGTAGCGGGTCGCGGCGTCCAGCTCGATCGAGCCGCCGCCGGAGGCGAAGCGGCGCTCGTAGTCCCGTATCTCCGTCATCGAGTCCAGCAGGGAGAAGCGCGTGCGGGAGCGGGCCGAGCGCAGCGCGTCCAGCAGCGGGCCCTCGGCGGTGTCCAGGGTGAAGGAGGGGACCTCGTCCTTATGGGGTGCCGGGCCCCCGGCCGCCAGCCGGTGGATCCGCTCCCGGTAGGCCCCGGCGTAGATCCGCACCAGCTCGCTTATCTGGTCGTCGCTGAGCGCCTTGGTGTAGCCGATCAGCGCGACGGATGCGGCGAAGCGCTTGAGGTCCCAGGTGAAGGGGCCGACGTACGCCTCGTCGAAGTCGTTGACGTTGAAGATCAGCCGGCCGTTGGAGTCCATGTACGTGCCGAAGTTCTCGGCGTGGAGATCGCCGTGGATCCACACCCGGCCCGTCCGCTCGTCCAGGTACGGACCGCCGTGCCGGTCCCGCTCCAGATCGGAGTAGAACAGGCAGGCCGTACCGCGGTAGAAGGCGAAGGCCGAGGCCGCCATCTTGCGGAACTTGACCCGGAACGCAGCGGGGTCGGCGGCGAGCAGTTCACCGAATGCGGTGTCGAACACGTCGAGGATCTCCTCGGCGCGCTGCTCGTCGGTCGTCTCGGGGACCGCCATGGCGGGTTCCTCCTGGTGCACGGGGTGGTACGGGCTCTGCCGGACTGGACGTCGGACCGGTGCCCCTGGTTCTGCAACGCCCGACCGTACCGCTGCGTGCCCCGGATCTGTCACCCGTGGGACGTAGGATTCGAAGCTGCCCCCCTCCCCCCGCCGCCAGGAGACCAGCGCCGTGACCAAGACGCCGTTCACGCACCTCCACGTCCACACCCAGTACTCGCTGCTGGACGGTGCCGCACGGCTGAAGGACATGTTCAACGCGTGCAACGAGATGGGCATGACGCACATCGCCATGTCCGACCACGGCAACCTGCACGGGGCCTACGACTTCTTCCACTCCGCCCAGAAGGCCGGGATCACGCCGATCATCGGCATCGAGGCGTACGTCGCCCCCGAGTCTCGGCGCAACAAGCGCCGCATCCAGTGGGGCCAGCCCCACCAGAAGCGCGACGACGTCTCCGGTTCCGGCGGTTACACCCACAAGACCATCTGGGCGGCGAACTCCACCGGCCTGCACAACCTCTTCCGGCTGTCCTCCGACGCCTACGCCGAGGGCTGGCTCACGAAGTGGCCGCGCATGGACAAGGAGACCATCAGCAAGTGGTCCGAGGGGCTGATCGCCTCCACCGGCTGCCCCTCCGGCGAACTGCAGACCCGCCTGCGCCTCGGCCAGTTCGACGAGGCCCTGAAATCGGCTTCCGAATACCAGGACATCTTCGGCAAGGACCGCTACTTCCTGGAGCTGATGGACCACGGCATCGAGATCGAGCGCCGGGTCCGCGACGGACTGCTGGAGATCGGCAAGAAGCTCGGCATCCCGCCGCTGGTCACGAACGACTCGCACTACACCTACGCCAGCGAGGCCGCCGCGCACGACGCACTGCTGTGCATCCAGACCGGCAAGAACCTCTCGGACCCCGACCGCTTCCGCTTCGACGGCTCCGGCTACTACCTGAAGTCGACCGACGAGATGTACGCCATCGACTCCTCGGACGCCTGGCAGGAGGGCTGCGCCAACACCAAGCTGGTCGCGGACCAGATCGACACCGAGGGCATGTTCACCTTCCGGAACCTGATGCCGAAGTTCGACATCCCGGACGGCTACACCGAGGTCACCTGGTTCCGCGAGGAAACCATGCGCGGCATGCACCGCCGCTTCCCCGGGGGCATCCCCGAGGACCGCATGAAGCAGGTCGAGTACGAGATGGACACGATCATCTCGATGGGCTTCCCCGGCTACTTCCTCGTGGTCGCCGACTTCATCATGTGGGCCAAGAACCAGGGCATCGCGGTGGGCCCCGGCCGAGGCTCCGCGGCCGGTTCGATCGTCGCCTACGCCATGGGCATCACCGACCTCGACCCGATCCCGCACGGCCTGATCTTCGAGCGCTTCCTCAACCCCGAGCGCGTCTCCATGCCCGACGTCGACATCGACTTCGACGAGCGTCGGCGCGTCGAGGTGATCCGGTACGTGACCGAGAAGTACGGCGCCGACAAGGTCGCCATGATCGGCACGTACGGCACCATCAAGGCCAAGAACGCGATCAAGGACTCCGCGCGCGTCCTGGGCTACCCGTACGCCATGGGCGACCGCCTCACCAAGGCCATGCCCGCCGACGTCCTCGGCAAGGGCATCCCGCTCTCCGGCATCCTCGACCCCTCGCACCCCCGCTACAGCGAGGCCGGCGAGATCCGCGCCATGTACGAGAACGAGCCGGACGTGAAGAAGGTCATCGACACCGCCCGCGGTGTCGAGGGCCTGGTCCGCCAGATGGGCGTGCACGCCGCCGGCGTGATCATGTCCAGCGAGCGGATCACCGACCACGTGCCCGTCTGGGTGCGGCACACCGACGGCGTCACCATCACCCAGTGGGACTACCCGAGCTGCGAGTCGCTCGGCCTGCTGAAGATGGACTTCCTCGGCCTGCGCAACCTCACGATCATGGACGACGCCGTCAAGATGGTGAAGGCCAACAAGGGGATCGACATCGACCTCCTGGCCCTCCCGCTCGACGACCCCAAGACCTTCGAACTGCTCGGCCGGGGCGACACCCTCGGCGTCTTCCAGTTCGACGGCGGGCCCATGCGCTCCCTGCTGCGCCTGATGAAGCCCGACAACTTCGAAGACATCTCCGCCGTGTCCGCGCTCTACCGCCCGGGCCCGATGGGCATGAACTCCCACACGAACTACGCCCTGCGCAAGAACAAGCAGCAGGAGATCACCCCGATCCACCCCGAGCTGGAGAAGCCGCTCGAAGAGGTGCTCGCGGTCACCTACGGCCTGATCGTCTACCAGGAGCAGGTGCAGAAGGCCGCCCAGATCATCGCCGGGTACTCGCTCGGCGAGGCCGACATCCTGCGCCGCGTCATGGGCAAGAAGAAGCCCGAGGAGCTGGCGAAGAACTTCACGATCTTCCAGGCGGGAGCCCGCAAGAACGGCTACTCCGACGAGGCCATCCAGAAGCTCTGGGACGTCCTGGTCCCCTTCGCCGGCTACGCCTTCAACAAGGCCCACTCGGCCGCGTACGGCCTGGTCTCCTACTGGACCGCCTACCTCAAGGCGAACTACCCGGCCGAGTACATGGCCGGCCTGCTCACCTCGGTCAAGGACGACAAGGACAAGTCCGCGATCTACCTCAACGAGTGCCGCCGCATGGGCATCAAGGTGCTCCCGCCGAACGTCAACGAGTCGGAGTCCAACTTCGCCGCCCAGGGCGACGACGTGATCCTCTTCGGGCTCACCGCCGTCCGCAACGTCGGCCAGAACGTCGTCGACTCGATCATCAAGACCAGGAAGTCCAAGGGGAAGTTCTCCTCCTTCCCCGACTTCCTGGACAAGGTCGAGGCCGTCGTCTGCAACAAGCGCACCATCGAGTCGCTGATCAAGGCCGGGGCCTTCGACGAGATGGGCCACACCCGCAAGGGCCTGGTCGCCCACCACGAATCGATGATCGACAACGTGGTCGCGGTCAAGCGCAAGGAAGCCGAGGGGCAGTTCGACCTCTTCGGCGGAATGGGTGACGACGACGGCGGCGACGAGCCCGGCTTCGGCCTCGACGTGGAGTTCTCCGACGTCGAATGGGAGAAGTCCTACCTCCTCGCCCAGGAACGCGAGATGCTCGGCCTCTACGTCTCCGACCACCCGCTCTTCGGCCTGGAGCACGTCCTCTCCGACAAGACCGACGCCGGCATCTCCCAGCTCACCGGCGGCGAGCACTCCGACGGCGCCGTCGTCACCATCGGCGGCATCATCTCCGGCCTCCAGCGCAAGATGACCAAGCAGGGCAACGCCTGGGCCATCGCCACCGTCGAGGACCTGGCCGGCTCCATCGAGTGCATGTTCTTCCCCGCGACCTACCAGCTCGTCTCCACCCAGCTGGTCGAGGACACCGTCGTCTTCGTCAAGGGCCGCCTCGACAAGCGCGAGGACGTCCCCCGCCTGGTCGCCATGGAGATGATGGTCCCCGACCTCTCCTCGGCCGGCACCAACGCCCCCGTGGTCCTCACCATCCCCACGGTCAAGGTCACGCCCCCGATGGTGACCCGTCTGGGGGAGATCCTGCGCCACCACAAGGGCAACACCGAGGTGCGGATCAAGCTCCAGGGGCCGCGCACCACCACCGTGCTGCGCCTCGACCGGCACCGCGTACAGCCCGACCCGGCCCTCTTCGGAGACCTGAAGGTCCTCCTCGGACCGTCCTGCCTGGCCGGATGAGAGCGGCCGCCCCACGCACGGAAGGGCCTGCCCGGCGATGCCGGGCAGGCCCTTCCGGTTCCGGTCGTCACAGACCGACGCGAAGGACGTCAGTTGTGGCCGAACTTCTTCTGCTTGCTCTTGTGGGCCAGATCCATCGGACTGGGGGCGTGCGACGACTGCTCGGGGGAGTCCGAGGAGCGCGACGTGTCCTGCGCGGACGAGCGGGTCTGCTGCTTCGCCGGCTGCTTCTGGTTCTTGTTCTTGGCCATGGTGGAGCCTCCGTGAGGGTCTAGGGGCCAGGACCGCCTTCACACTCACACAGCGCCAGAAACCGCGCATTTTGGATCATTACTGCGCGTAGCCGATGGCCGTTCCCCGCCACCCCGCCGGATCCGCCACGCCGATGATCGAGTTCCGGCCTTCAACACCCCCCAGGTCGGGCAGACTCGGGGCACCCCGGAAAACACACGGGGACCCCCCAGGGAAGAGGGTGGAACGCGTGGACCGCTGCGTCGTCCTGGTGGACGCCGGCTACCTGCTGGGCGCCGCCGCCAGCCTTCTCGCCGGGGAGCCCTCCCGCTCCCGGATCACCGTCGACCATGCCGCCCTCATCCAGGGCCTGCGCGAGCGTGCCGAGGCCGACACCCAGCAGCCCCTGCTGCGCATCTACTGGTTCGACGGCGCACCCGACCGGGTGCCGCAGCCCGAACACCGCAGGCTGCGCGTCATGTCCCGGGTCACCGTCCGCCTCGGCGCCCTGACCCGCAGCGACGGCCGCTGGGCCCAGAAGGGCGTCGACGCCGCCATGCACGCCGAACTCACCGAGCTCGCCCGCAACCGCGCCTGCTCCGACGTGGTCCTCGTCACCGGCGACGGCGACCTCCTGCCCGGCCTGATGTCCGCCAAGGAACACGGCGTCGCCGTCCACCTGTGGGCCGTCCAGGCCGCCGACGGGGACTACAACCAGTCCGAGGACCTCGTCGCCGAGGCCGACGAACGCCGTGTCCTCGACCGGGCCTGGATCACCCGGGCCGTCCGCGCCAAGGACCTCGCCGGACTCTGCGCCCCACCACCCGTGCCCCGCCCCGACATCGCCGCCATCCTCTCGGCCCCGCTGCCCGAGGCGGCGCTCGCCGAGGCCGCCCGCAACGGCACCGCCCCCGCGGACGACGACCGGGAGGCGGCCCCCGTACCGGCGCCCACCACCCCCGGCGGAAAGAGCGTCCCCACGCCCAAGGACCTCGCCGGCGCCCTGCGCGCCCCCGGCCCGCACGGCGGACAGCACGCCGCCGCCGGCACCCCCGCCCCCGCCAGCGCCCTGCGCTGGTCCTCCGACAAGGGCTGGATCGACCGGGCGGGACCCCTGGGAGAACCCGCCGAGACCGCCTCGCTGCCCACCCTCGCCCAGCTCACCAGCGCCGAACAGCGCTGGGCGGACCGGGAGGAGGACATCACCACCGTCGGCGGGGACCCGTTCGAGGTGGGACAGGTGTTCGCCCGGCGCTGGATGGAGCGGCTCCCCGAGACCGTGCACCTGCAGAAACTCGCCACCATGTACCCGCGCATCCCGCACCGCATCGACGGAGAGCTGCTGCGCTACGCCGCCCGGTTCGGCCTGCTCGCGCACAAGGACGACCAGATCGACGAGCACGACCGCTACGCCATCCGCGCCGGGTTCTGGAGGGAGATCGACGTCCGCGCCGCCGCCGAGCACGTCGCGGCAGTACCGGCCGCCGCACCCGGAACCGCACCGGGCGACCTCGCCGCCCCGCTGACCCCGGCGGCCGAGTAGGGGCGGGAACCCCGTAGGCTGCTCCCTCGTGAGTACGGGCACAGCACAGGCGCAGGACAGCACGGCGGCGGCCGCGGGAGCGGCGTCGGACGTGGTCTGCGCGGTACGTGACCTGGTCAAGACGTACCCCGCGGTACGCGGACGGCGCGGCGCCCCCGCCCTGCCCGAGACCCGCGCCAACGACGGCGTCAGCCTCGACGTCCGGCGCGGCGAGATCTTCGGCCTGCTCGGCCCCAACGGCGCCGGCAAGTCCACCCTGGTCCGCCAGCTCACCGGCCTCATGCGCCCCGACTCGGGCACCGTGACCCTCCTCGGCCACGACCTCGTACGCCACCCCGGACGGGCCTCCCGGCTGCTCGCCTACCTCGGCCAGGAGTCCACCGCCCTGGACGAGCTCACGGTGGCACTGGCCGCCGAGACCACCGCACGCCTCCGCGGCCTCGACGTACGGGCGGCACGCGCCGAGCGCGACGCCGTACTGGAGGAACTCGGGCTGACCCCGATCGCCGGGCGACCCCTGAAGAAGCTCTCCGGCGGCCAGCGACGCCTCGCCTGCTTCGCCGCCGCACTCGTGGGCGAGCGACCCGTGCTCGTCCTCGACGAACCCACCACCGGCATGGACCCCGTGGCCCGGCGGGCCGTGTGGTCGGCCGTGGACCGGCGCCGCGCCCGTCACGGCGCGACCGTCCTGCTCGTCACCCACAACGTCATCGAGGCCGAGACCGTCCTCGACCGGGTCGCCGTCATCGACCAGGGCAAGGTCATCGCCTGCGACACCCCCACCGCGCTGAAGGCCCGGGTCTCCGGCGAGGTCCGACTGGAACTGGTGTGGCGCGAAGCCGCTCCGCTGGAGGTGCCCGAGGTCGCCCTGCTGCGCGACCGGGCCGTCGAATCGGGACGCCGCTGGGTGCTCCGGCTGGCGCCGGACGAGGCCAGGGCGGCGGTGGCCTCGGTCACCGGCGGACCCGCCTTCGCCGCGCTCGACGACTTCACCCTGGCCACCCCCAGCCTCGAAGACGTATACCTGGCCCTCGGCGGCAAGACGAAAGGGCTGGTGAAGTCGTGAGCGACCGCACGACGGGAGCCGTCCGGGCCGCGCCCGTGCCCGACGCCGCCGTACCGCACCCCGCACCTGTGCAGGTGGCCGCGCCGCTGGCGCCCGGCGCGCGGTTCTTCCCCGCGCTGGCCGCCGTCTACCGCGCCCAGCTGTCCCGGGCACGGGTGGCGCGCATCCCGCTGCTGTTCGTCGCCACCTTCCAGTCCGTCGGGATCATGATCCTGATGAGGGGCGTCGTCGACGGCGGCTCGGAGGCCCGGGCCGTCGTGGCCGGCTCCTCGGTGCTCGTCGTCGCCTTCGTCGCGCTGAACCTGCTCGCGCAGTACTTCGGGCAGCTGCGGGCCGGCGGCGGACTCGACCACTACGCCACCCTGCCCGTACCGCCCGCCTCGGTGGTGCTGGGCGCGGCCGCCGCGTACGCCTCCTTCACCCTGCCGGGGACGCTGGTCACGGCGGTCTTCGGGTGCCTGCTCTTCGGCCTGCCGATGGGCGGGCTGTGGATCCTGGCCGCCGTGGTGCCGCTGGCCGGGGCCGCGCTGGCCGGGCTCGGCGCTGCGCTGGGGCTGCTGGCCCCGCGCCAGGAACTGGCCACCCTCGCCGGACAGCTCGGGATGTCCGCGGCCCTGCTGCTGGGCGTGCTGCCGCCCGAGCGGATGCCGGCCGTGATCGTGTGGGCGCGGGACCTACTGCCGTCCACGTACGGCGTGGAGGCGTTCGCCCGGACCTTCGAGCAGTCGCCGGACTGGGCCGCCGTCGCCTTCGACCTCGGCGTGTGCGGGGCCGTGGGGGTCGTCTCCCTGGCCGTCGCGACCTGGGCGTACCGGCGGGCCTCGGTCCGCTGACGCGGTCCGCCGACGCCCCGGCCGGGCACACCTGGCACGATGTGGGGGTGACCGAAGCCGTGACCCCGCAGTCCCCGTTCGACCCGCCGCCGTCGCCGCCCGAGAAGCCGGGTGGCACCGCCGCGGCCATCACCCGGGAGGACATCCGCGACGGGGCCGTTGTGGCCCTGGCGGTCGGGGTGGCCGGGCTGCTCCTGGGACTGCTGTGGATGTGGCTCGCACCCCGGGTGCAGTACGTCTCCAACGGTGAGGCGGTGTTCCTGCGCAACACCGAGAGCGAGGCGCGGATCGCCGCCGACGGCACCTTCTTCCTGCTGGCGGCGGGACTGGGCGCACTGAGCGCCGTCGGCACGTTCCTGTGGCGCCGGGCCGGTGGCGTGCCGCTGGTGATCGGGCTCGCCGTGGGGTCCTGCTTCGCCGCGCTGGCGGGGTGGCGGTTCGGGCTGTGGCTCGGGGCGTCGTCGACCGATCTGGCCGCCGCAGCGGCCGCCGCGGGCAAGGGCGTGCCGTTCGACGCGCCGCTGGAGCTGATGGCGCACGGGGCGCTGCTGGCCTGGCCGATGACCGCCGTACTGCTGCACCTGGGGTTCACCGCGCTGTGGACGCCGCGGGATCCGGAGCCGGATCCGCTGTACGGGTGGAGCGGGTACTACCAGCCCGCCGCGCCGCCGTCGGCCGAGCGGGCGCTGCCGCCCACCGACACCGGACCGACGGCGTCGGAGGCCCCCCGCGCCTGACCCTTCCGGGCTGGTGGCCGATGGCCGGTGGGCGGTGCGGTACCGCTGCGCGGAGCCCGTCCCGCCCCTGCTCCGTTTCCCGGGGCTCCGGCCCCCGCCGAGCGCTGCCCGGACCTGCGCCTCGATCGCCCACGGGCCGGGCCGGTGGCCGGCCGAGCCGGAGGCTAGGGGCGGCCGATCGGGGCCAGGGTGGCCTCGGTGAGGGTCGTCAGGTCCGTCGGGGAGAGTTCGATCTCCAAGCCGCGCCGGCCCGCCGAGCAGCAGATCGTGGGGTGCGTCGACGCGGACTCGTCGATCACCGTGCGCAGCCGCTTGCGCTGCCCCAGCGGGGAGATGCCCCCGCGGACGTAACCCGTCGTGCGTTCCGCCAGGGCCGGGTCCGCCATCGCCGCCCGCTTGCCGCCGACCGCCGTCGCCAGCGCCTTCAGGTCCAGCGACCCCGAGACCGGGACCACCGCCACCGTCAGGACGCCGTCCACGTCCGCCACGAGGGTCTTGAACACCTGCGTGGGCGAGACCCCCATGGCCTCGGCGGCCTCCTCGCCGTACGAGGGGTGCGCCGGGTCGTGCTCGTACGCGTGCGTCGTGAAGGCCACCCCCGCCGCCGTCAGCGCCGCGATCGCCGGAGTGCCGGCCGCCTGCTTCGTCTTCTTCGCCATCGGTCCCCCGTCAGTTGGGGCTCGTCGGAGCCCGGGTCAGTTCCACCGCCGGCAGCGACGGGAGGTGGCGGATCACCGCCGTCTCCGTACGCAGCAGCTTCAGCTCCTCCGCCAGCCGCGTCGCCGTGTCCGGGGCTTGGAGCAGCCGCTGCTTCGACGGGATGTCCAGCACCGCCGCCGCGGCCACCAGGTACGAGACCACCGACGGCTCGTCGGGGAGCTCCGCGCCCGTCAGGGACCGCTCACGGGCTCCGGCCAGCCGCTTCTGGTAGCTGCGGAAGGCCCGCAGCACGCCCTCCGCGAGGACCCCGGCGCCGTCGCCCGCGTCCTCCGGGAGCTCCTCCAGCTCCGCGGTCAGGAAGGGTCCCGAGGAATCGACCGAGAGCAGACGGACCCGCGTCGTACCGGTCGCCAGGACCTCGAAGCTGCCGTCCTCCCGCTCCCGGATCGTCGCCGCGTCCGCGATGCAGCCCACCCGGTGGAACGCCTGGATCGGGTCCGCGCCGAAGCCCGCGGACGGGCCCCGCTCGGGCAGGGCCGTCGGATCCGGCAGGCCGGGTGCGGTCGGGGCGACCTCGCGGCCGTCGCGGATCGCGACGACCGCGAAACGGCGCGGCTCGTCCTCACCCGTCTTCAGCAGCTCGCGCATCATGGCGCGATAACGCTCCTCGAAGACGTTCAGCGGGAGGACGAGTCCCGGGAACAGCACCGAGTTCAGCGGGAAGAGTGGCAGGCGAACGGTGGTCACGACGCACAGGGTAATCGTCCGGAGACGCGCCCCGTCACCCCCGCCGCAGCAGCCGGGAGGCCCCCGCCGCCACCGTCGTGGCCAGGATCCAGCCCATGATGACGAGGCCCGCCGCCCCCCACTGCCAGCCGCCCGCCAGTTTCCACTGACCCTGCTGGCCGAGGTCGATCACCGGGAGCAGCAGATCCAGCGCGTACAGCGGTGCGCTCCACTGCGGATGCTCGTCCTGCTTGATCGCCGGCGGGTCGAGCTGCGAGAACAGCAGCGTCCCCGCCGCCCAGAGCACCGCCATCCACAGCGCCGCCCGGCCCGGCCGGTACCCGTACACCACCGTCCAGTCCTGGAGGTACCCCCACGCCTTCGGCCCCGGCGGCAGCGTGGCCCGGCGCCGCCGCTGCTTGGCCAGCAGCACCTCGCGCGCGTCCGCGTCCTCGCCGCAGGCACGCAGCACGGCCGCCAGCCGCTCGTACGGCCCCGGCGAGTACTCGGGCGTCGCAGCCTCCAGCCAGGCCAGCCGAAGGGAGAGGGGGAAGTGCCCGCGGGGCGCGAGGTCCTCGTACTCGAACCCCTCGATGGACACCCCGCCCGGGCCCGGCCAGCTCGTGGCGGTGTCGACGAGCTTGACCACCTTCGCCCCCGACACCACCACCCGGCCGCGCTCCGGCCCCTCCCCGACGAAACGGAACTCCGGGGTCTGGATCCGGCGCAGGGAGATCTCCTGCTCGTCCGTGAGCAGGAACCGCGCGCCGTAGAAGTCGATGGCGTCCCCGAACCGTCCGTCGTCCAGCCGCAGCCCGCCGCGGCACTCGAACGGCTGCGCCCGCTGACCCCGCGTCGGCGTCCGGCCCAGCCCGTACGGGGGAGTGGAGGAGCCCGACCCGCCCCGGCCGTAGCCCATCGCGATCGAGGTCAGGTACAGGGTCCGCTCCACGGTCAGCTGCGGCGCGTTCAGCGCGTACCGCCCGGAGGGATTGCGCAGCCGGGCCCCGCGCAGGTTCATCGACACGCCGACCTTGGCGCCGCGCAGGCTCACCTCCCCGTACGTCTCCAGCAGCTCGCCCTGGAAGTCCTGCGCGACCGACATCCCGTCCGCGGCGATCGCCCGGCCCTTGGTGTCCCGCTGCACCACCACCTGGCTGACCAGCAGGTCCGTACCGATCTGCGCGTCGGTCAGCCGGATCCCGCGCGCCACCCGGCAGCGCGGCAGGTGCAGGTCGCCCTCCGTGTGCAGCCGGGACGCCTCCAGCCGCGGGATCGCACAGTTGACCAGGCGCAACGTGCCGAAGCGGGCCTCGGACAGCTGGATCTCGCTGTCGAAGCGGCACGACTGGAGCTCCACGTACGGAGCAACCGTCCCACCGGAAAGATCCAGGCGCCCGGTGATCCGTACGCCGCGCAGCTTCAGCGACGCCACCCGGCCCGGCACCGGCGGCGGACCGTGGAGCAGCAGCAGCGCCACCACCCGGGCGCGGACGCTGCGCCCCGGCCCCCACACGCGGTCGGAATGCGGATCGTCCTGGTCGGCCGCCCGGGCACTGAGGTCGCAGACGCTGCCCGTGCGGAAGGCCTCCCACATGCGGCGCTCGGAAGCGCTCAGATCGGCCGGTTCCCCGTCCGGGCTCGCCTCGGTCACCGCGGTCCCCCTCCGCCGTCATGTACGTGTAGGCGAACGCTAACGGGCGCCGGTGACGTCCGGGGACGTCCGGGACGTGTATCAGCCAGTGATACGGGCGGACAGTGGCACGAGGCGGTCTGAGAGAATTGGGAGGTGATCTCTCGTATCGACCTGCGCGGTGACGCCCTCCCCGAGGGCGGCGCCCTGCGCGACCTGCTGCCCCGTGCCGAGTTCGACGTGGAAGCCGCCCTGGAGAAGGTGCGGCCCATCTGCGAGGACGTCCATCATCGTGGCACGGCGGCGCTGATCGAGTACGCGCAGAAGTTCGACGGGGTGACGCTGGAGCAGGTCAGGGTGCCCGCGGAGGCCCTCAAGGCCGCCCTCGACGAGCTCGACCCGGCCGTCCGCGCAGCCCTGGAGGAGTCGATCCGGCGCGCCCGGATCGTGCACCGCGAGCAGCGCCGCACCGAGCACGTCACCCAGGTGGTCCCCGGCGGCACCGTGACCGAGAAGTGGGTTCCGGTGGAGCGCGTGGGGCTGTACGCCCCGGGCGGCCGTTCGGTGTACCCGTCGTCCGTCGTCATGAACGTGGTGCCGGCCCAGGAGGCGGGCGTCGAGTCGATCGCGCTCGCGTCCCCGCCGCAGAAGGAGTTCGGCGGTCTGCCGCACCCGACGATCCTCGCCGCCTGCGCCCTGCTCGGCGTGGACGAGGTGTACGCGGTCGGCGGCGCCGTGGCCGTCGCGATGTTCGCGTACGGCACCTCGGGTCCCGACGGCTGCCTGCCGGTGAACATGGTCACCGGCCCCGGCAACATCTGGGTCGCCGCCGCCAAGCGCTACTTCACCGGCCGGATCGGCATCGACACCGAGGCCGGCCCGACCGAGATCGCCGTCCTCGCCGACTCCACCGCCGACCCGGTGCACGTCGCCGCCGACCTGATCAGCCAGGCCGAGCACGACCCGCTGGCCGCCGCAGTCCTCGTCACGGACTCCGCCGAGCTCGCGGACGCCGTCGAGCGGGAACTGGAGCCGCAGGTCGCCGCGACCAAGCACGTCGAGGACCGGATCAAGCCCGCCCTCGCCGGCAAGCAGTCCGCGATCGTGCTCGTCGACAGCCTGGAGGACGGCCTCAAGGTCGTCGACGCCTACGGCGCCGAGCACCTGGAGATCCAGACCGCCGACGCCGCCGCCTGGGCCGCCCGCGTCCGCAACGCCGGCGCGATCTTCGTCGGCCCGTGGGCCCCGGTCTCCCTCGGCGACTACTGCGCCGGCTCCAACCACGTCCTGCCCACCGGCGGCTGCGCCTGCCACTCCTCGGGCCTGTCCGTGCAGTCCTTCCTGCGCGGCATCCACATCGTCGACTACACCCGCGACGCCCTCGCCGAGGTCACCCACCACGTGGTGACCCTCGCCGAGGCCGAGGACCTGCCCGCCCACGGCGCCGCCCTCAAGGCACGCTTCGGATGGAAGGTCCCCACCCCGTGAGCATCGGCATCGACGACCTCCCCATCCGGGACGAACTGCGCGGCAAGAGCCCGTACGGCGCCCCGCAGCTCGACGTGCCCGTCCAGCTGAACACCAACGAGAACCCCTACGAGCTGCCCGCGGAACTCGTCGCGCGCATCGCCGAACGCGTCGCCGACGCGGCCCGCACCCTCAACCGCTACCCGGACCGGGACGCGGTCGAGCTGCGCACCGAGCTGGCCGCCTACCTCACCCGTACCGGCAAGCACCCGGTCACGCGGGAGAACGTATGGGCCGCCAACGGCTCCAACGAGGTCATCCAGCAGCTGCTGCAGACCTTCGGCGGGCCCGGCCGCACCGCGATCGGCTTCGAGCCCTCCTACTCCATGCACGCGCTGATCTCCCGCGGCACCGGCACGGGCTGGATCTCCGGCCCGCGCCGCGAGGACTTCACCATCGACGTGGAAGCGGCCGAGCGGGCGATCGCCGAGCACGCACCCGATGTCGTCTTCATCACCTCGCCCAACAACCCCACGGGCACCGCGGTCGACGCGGCGACCGTCCTGGCCCTCTACGAGGCGGCCCAGTCGGCCAAGCCCTCCCTCGTCATCGTCGACGAGGCCTACGTGGAGTTCAGCCACCGGGACTCGCTGCTGCCCCTCATCGAGGGCCGCCCCAACATGGTGATCTCCCGGACCATGTCCAAAGCCTTCGGCGCGGCCGGCCTGCGCCTGGGCTACCTGGCCGCGCACCCCGCCGTCGTCGACGCCGTCCAGCTGGTGCGCCTGCCGTACCACCTGTCCGCCGTCACCCAGGCGACGGCCCTGGCCGCCCTGGAGCACACCGACACCCTGCTCGGCTACGTCGAGCAGCTCAAAGCCGAGCGGGACCGCCTCGTCACCGAGCTGCGGGCCATCGGATACGAGGTCACCGAGTCCGACGCGAACTTCATCCAGTTCGGGAAGTTCGAGGACTCGCACACCGCCTGGCAGAAGATCCTCGACCACGGGGTCCTGGTCCGGGACAACGGCGTACCCGGCCGGCTGCGGGTCACCGCCGGCACCCCGGCAGAGAACGACGCGTTCCTGGAAGCGG
This sequence comes from Streptomyces sp. NRRL S-378, assembly GCF_000720645.1. NCBI lineage: Bacteria > Bacillati > Actinomycetota > Actinomycetes > Kitasatosporales > Streptomycetaceae > Streptomyces > Streptomyces sp. NRRL S-378. The sequence goes on along the minus strand of NZ_JOBX01000063.1, from coordinate 3,440 downwards.
TTCGCGCACTGAAGAAGGAGCAGCACGCATGAGCCGCATCGGACGGGTCGAACGGACCACCAAGGAGACCTCCGTCGTCGTCGAGATAAACCTCGACGGAACCGGCCAGGTCGACGTCTCGACGGGCGTGGGCTTCTACGACCACATGCTCGACCAGCTCGGCCGCCACGGCCTCTTCGACCTCACCGTCAAGACCGACGGCGACCTGCACATCGACTCCCACCACACCATCGAGGACACCGCCCTCGCCCTCGGCGCCGCCTTCAAGCAGGCCCTCGGCGACAAGGTGGGCATCTACCGCTTCGGCAACTGCACCGTGCCGCTCGACGAGTCCCTCGCCCAGGTGACCGTCGACCTGTCCGGCCGCCCCTACCTCGTGCACACCGAGCCCGAGAACATGGCACCGATGATCGGCTCCTACGACACGACGATGACCCGGCACATCCTGGAGTCCTTCGTCGCCCAGGCGCAGATCGCCCTGCACGTCCACGTCCCGTACGGCCGCAACGCCCACCACATCGTGGAGTGCCAGTTCAAGGCCCTCGCCCGCGCGCTGCGCTACGCCGCCGAGTTCGACCCGCGCGCCGCCGGCATCCTGCCCTCCACGAAGGGCGCCCTCTAGCAGTGAACGGGCTGAACACCATCCTGATCGTCCTCGGCCTCTTCCTGGCCGGGGGCGTCTACTCCTTCCAGAAGCAGCAGATGCCCAAGTCGGTCATCATCCTGCTCGCCCTCGCCTCCGCGATGTGTCTGGCAGCCGGAGTCCTGCGAATCCAAGGAATCTGGGAATGAGCACAGCACGCCCCACCAAGAAGGTCGTCGTCTTCGACTACGGCTTCGGCAACGTCCGCTCCGCCGAACGCGCCCTCGCCCGCGTCGGCGCGGACGTCGAGATCACCCGGGACTACGACAAGGCCATGGACGCCGACGGACTCCTCGTCCCCGGCGTCGGCGCCTTCTCCGCCTGCATGCAGGGCCTCAAGGACGTCCGCGGCGACTGGATCATCGGCCGCCGGCTCTCCGGCGGCCGCCCGGTCATGGGCATCTGCGTCGGCATGCAGATCCTCTTCGAGCGCGGCATCGAACACGGCGTGGAGACTTCAGGTCTCGACGAGTGGCCCGGCACGGTCGGCCCGCTCAAGGCCCCGATCGTCCCGCACATGGGCTGGAACACCGTCGAGGCCCCGGCCGACAGCCAGGCCTTCGCCGGCCTGGACGCCGACGCCCGGTTCTACTTCGTCCACTCCTACGCGGCACGCGACTGGAGCCTGGAAGTCACCAACCCGCTGATCCGCGCCCCCAAGGTCACCTGGGCCACCCACGGCGAACGCTTCGTCGCGGCGGTGGAGAACGGGGCCCTGTGGGCCACCCAGTTCCACCCCGAGAAGTCCGGCGACGCCGGCGCCCAGCTCCTCACCAACTGGATCGAGACCCTCTGATGCCGAACACGCTTGAACTGCTCCCCGCGGTCGACGTCCGCGACGGCCAGGCCGTCCGCCTCGTCCACGGCGTCTCCGGCAGCGAGACCTCCTACGGCTCCCCGCTGCAGGCCGCCCTCGCCTGGCAGGCCGCCGGCGCCGAATGGCTCCACCTCGTCGACCTGGACGCGGCCTTCGGCACCGGCGACAACCGCGCCCTGGTCGCCGAGATCACCCGCGCCATGGACATCAAGGTCGAGCTGTCCGGCGGCATCCGCGACGACGCCTCGCTCGCCGCGGCCCTCGCCACCGGCTGCACCCGCGTCAACCTCGGCACCGCCGCCCTGGAGACCCCCGAGTGGGCCGCCAAGGCCATCGCCGAGCACGGCGACAAGATCGCCATCGGCCTCGACGTGCGCGGCACCACCCTCAAGGGCCGCGGCTGGACCAGCGAGGGCGGCGACCTCTACGAGACCCTCGCCCGCCTCGACTCCGAGGGCTGCGCCCGCTACGTCGTCACCGACATCGGCAAGGACGGCACGCTCACCGGCCCCAACCTGGAGCTGCTGCGCAACGTCTGCGCCGCCACCGACCGGCCCGTCGTCGCCTCCGGCGGCGTCTCCTCCCTGGACGACCTGCGGGCCCTGTCCGAGCTGGTACCGCTGGGCGTCGAGGGCGCGATCGTCGGCAAGGCCCTGTACGCCAAGGCCTTCACCCTGGAAGAAGCCCTGAAGGTGGTCTCCGCATGAGCAGCACCCCCGACACCGGCGCCGTCCGCCGGATCTCCTCCGGCGGCCCCTACGAGGACGTCATCGCGTACTCCCGCGCCGTGCAGCTGCCCAACGGCCTCGTCCTGGTCTCCGGCTGCACCGCGGCCGACGCGGGCGGCCCGTACGACCAGACCGTCGCCGCCTTCGGCGTCGCCTTCAAGGCCCTCGCCCAGGCCGGCCTCGGCCCCGAGGACGTCGTCCGCACCCGCATGTACCTGACGCACGCCCGCGACGTGGACGAGGTGGGCCGCGCCCACAAGGAACTCTTCGACGCGGTCCGCCCGGCCGCGACGATGCTCATCGTCTCCGGCTTCGTCGACCCGTCGATGGTCGTCGAGGTGGAGGTCGAGGCGTACAAGGCGGTGCCCGCATGAGCCTCGCCGTACGCGTGATCCCCTGCCTGGACGTGGACAACGGCCGGGTCGTCAAGGGCGTCAACTTCCAGAACCTGCGCGACGCGGGCGACCCGGTGGAGATGGCCAAGCTGTACGACGCCGAGGGCGCCGACGAGCTGACCTTCCTCGACATCACCGCGTCCTCCGGGAACCGCGAGACCACCTACGACGTGGTGCGGCGCACCGCCGAGCAGGTCTTCATCCCGCTGACGGTGGGCGGCGGCGTCCGCACGGCCGACGACGTCGACAAGCTCCTGCGGGCCGGAGCGGACAAGGTCGGTGTGAACACCGCAGCCATCGCCCGCCCCGAGCTGATCCAGGAGATCGCGGAACGGTTCGGGCGGCAGGTCCTCGTGCTGTCGGTCGACGCCCGCCGCACCGCGTCGGGTTCCTTCGAGGTCACCACCCACGGCGGCCGGCGGGGCACCGGCATCGACGCCGTCGAGTGGGCCCACCGGGCCGCGGAGCTGGGCGCCGGCGAGATCCTGCTGAACTCGATGGACGCCGACGGCACCAAGGACGGCTACGACACGGAGATGATCGCGGCGGTCCGCAAGCACGTCACCGTGCCGGTGATCGCCTCCGGCGGCGCGGGCCGCCTCGCGGACTTCGCCCCGGCGATCGCGGCGGGCGCGGACGCGGTGCTCGCCGCGTCGGTGTTCCACTTCGGCGACCTGCGGATCTCCGAGGTCAAGTCGGCCCTCCGCGAAGCGGGCCACCCCGTCCGCTAGTCGTTCCCCGTCTGCGGGCCGGTGGCCGCGCCTCAAGCGCCGGCGGGGCTGGTTTGTGCGGCGGTGGTGCGGTTGCCCTGGCCGGGCGGTGCACGTGGTGTCCGGGTGCGGGCCGGTGGGTGCGCC